>DQVX01000072.1 GCA_015661515.1 Nanobdellota archaeon | reverse complement strand
ATTAAGCACAAGCTTTTTCCGAAAATTTGGTATTTCGGGTAGGTTTAAGAAGAACTAGATGGTGTGGAGGTATCCAGACTTTTTCGTTTTCTCCGATTTTTATTTTCTCGTTTAAGAAGAACTAGATGGTGTGGAGGTCCGATCATAATTTGATACGCTTTTATGTCAAAAAAATTTGTTTAAGAAGAACTAGATGGTGTGGAGGTCACTTATATCGATTTCTGCTATTCCTTCATTTTCATCAAACATGTTTAAGAAGAACTAGATGGTGTTGGGGCAGGGCATCTTTTAAACTTGAAAAAGGTATAGATGTGATTTCCTTAGTTTAAGAAAAAATAGATCATGTAAAAACCCATTCCCCTGAAATTTAGTTCTCCAATAAAAAACTTATGCAATGTATTTGGTTTCAGTTTTCTTTTGTATTCGAGCCACAGGTAGCGGTATTGGACTTGGAAGAGCTAAATCTTCTGCTATAGAAACACTTTTTGTTATACATTTTCTTAAAACGTGGTTTATAAGAAACACATTAACATCTTCAGGAAGAGTTTTTTTCTTTTTCCAAGAATTAAGAATTTTTTTATGATCTTCATGGATAAAAAGCATATGCCCAGAAATTTTTATTTCCCCCATTTTTTTCTTTTGATGCAAATATTCTGTTTTAAACTCAAAGCATACTTTTAAACACTTTTTCCCTATTGTTTTAACTTCAATTTCTTCAATCTCTTTTATTGCAGTTTTATTATTTATACTAACAGGAAATTGAATAGTTTCTTCTCTTTTTGAGCACATTTCCTTTATGAAAAAACCTATTACTTCCATATTTTAACACCTTACATTTAAAAACGCATGTTAAGTATTTATAAGTTTTTCACAAGCTAAAAGAAAAATATGAAAGCATGGTTTAACTCGCTTTGCCCGAACTGCGGTGAAAAAATAAGCGATGAAAGATTACTTAATGCAAGCTTGTGTGAAAAATGCTTACACGTTTCTTTATCTTCTAAAGAAGAAATTTATCAAGAGCTTAAAAAAACAGGCAAGCTTAAAGCATTAAGAGATTACTTTAAACTCTATCATGAATTTAAAAAGTTTTCAGAATTTTTCAAAAAACTTGTTGGACAAGAAATGTGGAGTTTACAAAAAGTATGGGCCAAGCGTGTGCTTTCTAAAAAGAGTTTTTCTATATTAGCTCCTACAGGTGTTGGAAAAACAACATTTGGTTGTATAACTGCAATTTACTTTGCTACTCTAAATAAAAAATCATATATGATATTCCCTACGGGCTTACTTGTAGAACAAACTTATGAAAAAATTTCAAAATACTTAGAAAAAATAAACAAAGAAATAAAAGTAATTTATTATCATTCCGGACTTAAAACAAAAGAAAGAAAAGAAATGTTACAAAAGCTTGAAAATGGAGAATTCGATATTTTAATAACAACAGAACGCTTTCTTATAAAACACTTTAACTTAATAAAAAACCATAAATTCACATTTGTTTTTGTTGACGATGTAGACTCTTTCTTAAAATCTCCTAAAAACATAGATAAAATTCTCATAGCTTTGGGTTTTGATGAAAAACTTGTTGAAAAAACTTTAGAACTAGCAGAGTTAACTCAAAAGCAAATGAAATTAAGAAAACCAAGCGAAAGTATAGCAAAGGAAATAGAAGAGCTTAATAATTATATCCAAAAACATTTACCAAAACATAAGCCTTTGCTAATAGTTTCTGGTGCAACTCCAAAAATAAGAAAAGGAAAAAGATTATTTCTTTTCCAAAAACTTTTAGGCTTTCAATTAGGTTCAAAACCAGAGTTTTTAAGAAACGTAGAAGATTTTTACATGTTTTCTCAAAACTTAAAAAGAGATGTTTTAAATCTGCTATTAAAATATGGTACAGGTTGTTTAATTTTTGTTCCAATGGATTTAGGAAAAGAATTTGGAAAAGAACTTAATCAGTTTTTAAATGAAAATGGAATTAAAAGCGAGCTTTATGAAAAAATGGACCCAGAATTACTTGAAAAATTCAGAAGAGGAGAATATGATTGTTTAATTGGAGTAGCTTCTTTTAGATCTCCTATAGCAAGAGGTATAGATTTGCCAGAAAGAGTAAGATATGCTATTTTCGCAGGCGTACCTAAATTTAAGATAAGGCTGAGCTTCGAAGAATTTAATCCATCAAAATTATTAACAATAATAAAAAACATTCAGGAATTTTTACAAGAAGAAGATAAAGAAAAAGCCTTGAAATTAATACAAAATCTCAAAAAAATAATTCCAATGAATAAAGAAATGATAGAGAAAATAAAGCAAGCAATAGAAGAAAACAAAAAACTTGAAGGGTTTGAAGAATATGCCAAAAATGTTGTAGCAGAGGCTCATTATTTTTTGAAAAAAGTTATTAATCAAGAATTAATTGAGAAAATAAAAACTTCTCCTGATATAATTTTAGAATTCGAAAATCAAGAAAGTTATTTAATAGTTTCAGATCCTGCGGCATATCTCCAGGCAAGCGGAAGAACTTCAAGACTTTATGCAGGAGGTTTATCAAAAGGCGCAAGCTTTTTGCTTATTGATAGTGCTAAATCTTTCAATGATCTTAAAAGAAAAACAAAAATTTATGAAATAGAATTTAAGGAATACGATGAAAAAACTGTTAAAGAGATTTTCAAAAAAATAGACGAAGATAGAAGGCTTATAAAAGAAATAGCACAAGGAAAAATAAAGCCAGAGCTAAAAAGTTTTATAAAAACAGCTTTACTAATAGTAGAATCACCAACTAAAGCAAAAACCATAGCAAGATTTTTCGGAAGACCTGCAATAAGATATATTAACTCTATACCAGTTTATGAAATAACTTGTGGAGAATATGTTTTAAACATAGTTGCAACTATGGGGCATTGTTTTGATTTAGTTTTTACTCAAGGCTATCATGGTGTTGAAGTAACTGAAAATGGAATATATCCTATTTATGATTTTATCAAAAAATGTTCTTCTTGTGGAGAACAATTTACAGAATATTCTTGTTGCCCAAAATGTGGAAGCGAAAACATAGTAAGCAAAGAAGAAATAATTTTAGCACTTCGTGAAATAGCTCAAGAGTGTGATATTATTTTCTTAGCAACAGATCCTGATAGTGAAGGAGAAAAAATAGCATGGGATATAGCATGCTCACTAAAATTCTTTAATCAAAATATTTACCGCTTAGAGTTCCACGAAATAACAAGAAAAGCAATTTTACATGCTATAGCTAATAAACGAGAAATAAATACTCATTTAGTAGAAGCCCAAATAGTTAGAAGAATAGAAGATAGATGGATAGGATTTAATTTAAGCCAAAAATTATGGAAAGTTTTTAAAAACCACAAACTTTCAGCAGGACGTGTTCAAACTCCAGTGCTTGGATGGATTGTAGAAAGAACTAAAGAGTATAAAAAGAAAATACCAAAAACAATTATTTATCTTGAAAATGGGTTAAAAATAGAAGCAGAAGGGGATTATACAAACATAAATAAAGTTTTTATAGAAACAAAAACAGAACAAACTAAGCTTTCACCTCAACCACCTTTTACTACAGATACTTTGCTTAAAGAAGCTTCAAAATTCGGGCTAAGTGTAACACAAACAATGCAAATAGCTCAAGATTTGTTTGAATGCGGTTTAATAACTTATCATAGAACAGATTCTACTACAGTTTCTACTACAGGAATAGCTATAGCAAAAGAATATATAGAAAAGCATTATTCACAGTGCTTCAAAGCAAGAACATGGTTTAAACCAGGTGCTCATGAATGTATTCGTCCAACAAAACCATGGAGTGCAAGTGAGCTTAGAGATAATATAGCTCAGGGACTAATAACGCTTCAAAAACCATTAACAAGAGCACATTTTCTTATTTATAATTTAATTTTCACTCGCTTTATTGCAAGCCAAATGAAAGAAGTTATAGCAGAAAAACAAATTTTGAAATTCAAGTTTAATTCTACAGAAATACAAAGTGAACGTATTATTAAAATAATAGAAGATGGATTTAATTTAGTTATACCAATTAAAACTCAAGATCCAGTAAATCAAGGAGAATATTTTGTTGAGAAAACAGAGAAAAGACTTGTGCCTAAAGCATATCTTTTCACTCAAGGAGAGATAATATCTTTAATGAAAGAAAAAAATATAGGAAGACCTTCTACTTATGCAAAAATAGTGAGCGTGCTATTCTTAAGAAAATACATTTTAGAGAAAAAAGGAAGGGTGTTTTCAACTTCTTTAGGAGTGAAAGTTTATTCATTTCTCTCAGAGCATTATGGTAAATATATTTCTGAAGAGCTTACAAGAAAATTAGAAATGGAAATGGATGAAATAGAAAATGGAAGAAAAAATTATCAAGATGTTCTCAAAGAAGTTTATAAAGAAGTAAAAGAAATAGAAAGAACTTAAATTAAGCTTTTTATAGCTCGAAGATAAGAATTTATACCTGCTTGTAGCATACTAATTCTATTCGCTTCTATTTTTATTACAAGTTTATTTTTTTCCGCGTATATATTAACAGAAAATTCATGTTCATTTTCAACTTCAAGCGATTTTTTTATTATTTCAGCATCTTCACAAGGAATTTCTATTGTTGCACTATAAACTTTCTGCATATATTTAATTTCATAACACAACTTTTTTAACTATTTTTGGTCTTTCTTTTATCAAAATTCTATATCCACAATAAGGACACATAACTTTTCTTTCAATTTCTTCAGGTGAAATAGATTTCCCACAATCAAGACATTTATACATGATTTACACCCCTAGAGTTTGTTTTAATATTTTTTCTGCAGTAGATCTTGGTAAATAAGCACCGCCAGCCATTTTCAAGCCACATTTTTTACATACCCATATTCCAGCAGCTTCTCTTTTAAGTGTATATCTCTCACACTTTGGACACATATGTTTTCTTTTTTGTAGTTTTTCTATTTCTCTAACTACCTTTTTTGTTCTAGTTCCATATCTCGGTCCAAACCTTCCTGTAGACCCAACTTTTTTTGTTCTCTTTGACATATTTATCTCCTAAGTTTATTTAAATATTTAAAATTTCTCTTACTTTTTTGTATTTTTCCATTGCAGTTTTTATAATATTTTTGACTTCTTCAGTAGTGAAAAATCCACCATGACCTTTTTGCATTGCACATATTTTTCCTTCTGCAATAGTTACAGTAAATCTAGCATCCATGGCTTCTTCCTCTTCTTTACAAGGATCGAGCAATATTTTATTTCCTATTTTTGCAAATGTAAATGGTATTGGAACTTTTGTTATAGGCAAAGGTTCTGTTTTTTCTGTATAAATTACTTCGTCATTTTCTTGATCGTATTTAGGAATTTTTGTATTAAGAAGAGCTAATATAGCACCTATACCACTAGCATCTATTAAATTACCGTCATCATTTAATACATGAATATCTATAAAAACACTCCACACTTTTTCTCCTGGGACTATACATAATTTTTCAAAATCTATAGCTCTACTTTCTCTTATTCCACGATCTATTACTCTTGCTAATTCTATAGCCTCATCTCCAGGCGGACCTGGTTCAAATTCAGGAGATGCTACAGGAGGAAATTCAGCATTCACTATAAGAATACCTTCATCAGGTGTATCCGGAAATGGTTCTTCTACAGACATTTTTATACCTACAGCTACCATAGTTTCTCCTAATTTTACTAAAGCAGAACCTTCAGCTTTTTGGTATAATCCTGTTTCTACACAAAGTTTTCTCATTTCCAAAAAATTTCTTCCACCAATTCTCAAGTTTTCTTCTATTAATTTTTTAACATATTCTTTTTCAGGTTTAAGCATTTTTTACACCTCCTCTGCTATTATTGCATATTTCTTTCTTATCACTTCTTTTTGTAGTTCATAAACCTTTTTACAACCTTTTTTAGCAAGCTCTATACATTTTTCAAATTCTTCAAAAGTTAGTTCACCATCCATTTGTAAAAGAACTATTTTTTCACCTCTTGGAATCATGGCTACAGGCATATCTACTTCGCCATAGTTATCTTCTTTACCATTTACATCTAATACTATTTCTCCATCTACTTTTCCAACAGAACATGCACAAATAAGATCTTTTAGAGGCACACCAGCATCTGCAAGTGCTAAAGAAGCTGCATTTATTGCAGCACATCTTGTTGAGCCATCGCTTTGAAGAATTTCAACATATATATCTATAACAGTTCTTGGAAATTCTTCAATCCATATAGCTTCCGCTAATGCTTCTCTTATAACTTTTGAAATTTCTACTGATCTCCTCGATGTTCCAGGCCTTACTCTTTCTTCACAAGAAAATGGAGCCATGTTATATCTAAACTGTATAACAGCTTTTTCAGGATCTTGGAGATGCTTAGGAAACATAGGCCTTGGGCCATAGACAGCTGCTATTGCAACTGTATTTCCAAATCTAAACATAGCAGAACCATCTGCTCTACTAATTACACCTATTTTAGCTTCAATTTCTCTCATTTCTTCAAGATCTCTTCCATCAAGCCTTTTTCCATCTATTATAAGTTTTTCAGGTTTACCTTTTTTCATTTTGCTTCACCTTCTAAAAGTTTTGATACCTTTTCTGTAAGACCTAAAATATGGCTTTCTTTTTCTATGAGCAAAATAGCTTTTGTAGCAAGAGCTTCATTTTTACCTTTTATCCATATAACCCCGTTTTGTCCTACTATTATTTGACACTGAGTTTTTTCTTTTATAAGCTCTATCATTGATCCTTCTTTTCCTATTACTCTTGGAACTTTATAAGGTGTTATTCTTACAAGCTTTCCTCCGCGAAGTTTTCTTGCTTTAGGGTCATTCATAGAAAGAGTTACTATTCCTGATTTTGAAATTTGAAGCACTCTTGCATATATAACTTCTCCTATATCATAATATTTAGAAATATCAGTTTTTGTTACATCAACATATTCTTTTACAGCTTCACCTAAAAGCAAAATACCAATATAAGGAGAATTTATATTTACATTCCAAAATGTTGGCTGAACATCTTCTATAATTCCTATTACCCCATCTCCTGGTCTTGGAACATATTTTCCAGAAAGCGGTATAACAGAAATTATTCTTTCTTTTAATTTAACAAGTCCTGTAACTTTTGAAACTATTTCGTCGTTATATCTATATGTCCCATATCCAGGAAGCAAATCCATTCCTTTAGCAAGTGTTTGGCCTGGAATAACAACTTCTCTTTCTTTAACATATATTTCTCCCATACCATCACCTTTTTTCATTTATTACTACTTCTCCATTTGTAAGCTTATTTAACTTATCAAAAACATCAACTTTTAGACCAGCTGGTATTTCTATTACACATAGCAAAGATCCATCACTAAGCCATTGCTCACTTTTAATTTTTCCAATATTTTTTATTACTCCATAACATTTCCCTGAATAAATACTTGGAATTTTTATTTCTAGCTCTGTTTTTTCAAACCTTATTGGAATTATTTTTTGAATAGCATTAAGAACAGAATCTATTTGCTCTTCTACTGGCTTATAAATATCTATTTGAACTTTAGCAAGCTCCATTGCATTTAAAATTCTTTCAACTGTATGTGGAGTATTTGTTTGTGGATTTATACCTTGCTTAGAAATTATAGTTGCAATAAGTTTCTTTCTTTCTTCTAACATTTTTCTTCTTTGCTCTGCTGTAATTTGTATACTTCCATGTTTTATTATAATTTTTGCTATTTCAACTATATTTTCATTCCCAAAAACCTTTTTTAAATCCTCTCTACAAGCCCTCAAACCTTTTTTAGCATCTTCAAATACATCTTCTACAGCAAGTATTTCTTCAATTGCTATATTCTTACCACTTTTAAATTCTACAGCTTTTTCAGGATCTACAAGTATTTCAAACTTTTTCCCAAATTTTTCATATCTTGCAATAACAGCTTTATCAACAGAAACCGGCATGAAGATAATTCAGAAGAATAATTTTATAAATTTTTCAAACTTCTAGCTTAAATCCCCACAGGTACAAAAACTTTCATATATTAGTGAAAGAAGCTCTTCAAAACCTTTTTTCTTCATAGAAGAAACTTTTACAACCCGCTGAGAATCTTCAAGCTTTTTTAATACTTCATAAATAGCTTTTGAAAGATCATCTTCTAATTTTTCCAAGGAAATATTTTTCATTAAATCAGCTTTTGAAATAACATAAATACATTGCATATCTATTCGATACCGCACAGCTATATCCATTAATCTTAAAAAATAATAATCTTTAGCTGTACTTATTAAATCAGCCGGCATAAGAAATATAGCAATACCTTTTTCTCTAAAAATTTCTGAAATTTTCTTTTTGTGAAATATTACAAGCTCTAATTGACCAGGAGTATCTACTAAGACAAAATCCTTATCAAAATACTTTTCCATCTCTTTTTTATATTTAAAAATAAGCTCTACACTTTTCATTAGTGCTCCATTAGGACCAAGGTTAAAATTTTTCATTATATCTGAAAGGGTAAAATAATTTCTTATATCAAACTCAGGCTTATAAGGCAAGCTTTCAACAGCACAATCAAGATTTATTCTACTTATTTCATACCCATTTTCTTTTAAATATTCTCCAAATTCCCATACTAGCGTAGTTTTACCACTTCCAGCAGGGCCTATAAAGAGTAGCTTCATTTTAACACCGGATAAAAATTAGTATAGTACTAAGGCGAGCATGGTTAATAGATTTTTTGTTACATATATTTAAGAACAACAAAAAAACTTATATTATTTTTACCTTACTATTCCAAGTATGATTGAGAAGGTAAGAAAAAGAGATGGTAGAATAGTGGATTTTGATAAATCAAAAATAGCAAATGCTATTTTTAAAGCTGCACGTGCTGTAGGAGGAAAAGATTATAAAAAAGCTTGTGAGCTTGCAGATAAAGTAGTAAGATTTCTTGAAGAAAAAATAAAAAAAGGTGAAATACCAGAAATTCCTAGTGTTGAACAAATACAAGATGCTGTAGAGAAAATTTTAGTAGAAGAAGGACATTATAAAACAGCAAAAGCTTACATTTTGTATAGAAAACAGCACGAAGATATGAGAAAATTTGCAGATCTTATAAGTAATATAGATCTAGTTGATTTATATATTTTCCAAAAAGATTGGAGAGTAAAAGAAAATGCTAACATGACATATTCTTTACAAGGTTTAAACTTTCACATCTCTTCTATAATAGTTTCGCAATATTGGTTAAACAAAATTTATCCACCTGAAATAAGAAATGCTCATACAGAAGGAGATTTCCACATTCATGACTTAGGTTTTTTAGGCCCTTATTGTGTTGGATGGGATTTATATGATTTACTTGTAAATGGTTTTAAAGGAGTAAGAGGAAAAATAGAAAGCAAACCAGCGAAACATTTTCGCTCAGCTTTAGGGCAAATAGTTAACTTTTTCTATACTTTACAAGGAGAAGCAGCTGGGGCACAAGCACTTAGTAATTTAGATACTTATTTAGCTCCATTTATAAGGTATGATAACTTAACTTATAAGGATGTAAAACAAGCAATTCAAGAATTTCTTTTTAATATGAACATACCTACCAGAGTAGGTTTTCAAACACCATTTACAAATGTTACTCTCGATTTAAAAGTACCAAAATTTTTAGAAAATGAGCCAGTAATAATAGGTGGAAAACCACAAAAAGATTGTTATGGAGATTTTCAAGATGAAGTAGAAATGTTCAATAAAGCTTTTGTAGAAGTAATGCTTGAAGGTGATGCTAAAGGAAGAGTATTTACATTTCCTATACCAACTTATAACATTACAAAAGATTTTGACTGGGAAAATGAAAATTATGAAAAAATATGGGAAATTGCAGCTAAATATGGAATACCTTATTTTGCAAACTTTATAAACAGCGATATGTCTCCTGAAGATGTTAGATCAATGTGTTGTAGATTACGTTTAGATTTAAGAGAAGTTAAAAAACGTGGAGGCGGTTTATTTGGTTCAAATCCACTAACAGGCTCTATAGGAGTTGTTACTTTAAATATGCCTAGATTAGGCTATTTATCAAAAGATGAAAGTGACTTTTTTGAAAGACTACAAGATCTTATGGAACTTGCTAAAAATTCCTTAGAAATAAAAAGAAAATTTATCGAACGATTAACAGAAAAAGGTCTTTATCCTTATTCTAAATTTTACTTAAGAAACATAAAAGCTAGATTTGGAGAATACTGGAAAAACCATTTTTCAACAATTGGATTAGTTGGAATGAATGAATGCTGTTTAAATCTTTTCGGAAAAGATATAGGAAGCAAAGAAGGTTTGAAATTTGCTGAAAAGGTTTTAGATTTCATGGTGAAAATTAGCTTAGAATATCAAGAAGAAACAGGAAATCTTTATAATATAGAAGCTACACCTGCAGAAAGCACAAGTTATAGATTAGCAAGGTTAGATTTGAAAAAATATCCTGATATAATTTTTGCCAATGATGTTGAAGTAAAAACAAAAGGAGCACAACCATATTATACAAACTCAACTAATCTCCCTGTTTATTATACAGATGATTTAATTTTCGCTCTAAAGCATCAAGAAAGATTACAAACAAAATACACAGGAGGAACAGTTTTTCATATATTTTTAGGTGAAAGCACAGAACCACAAAGTGTTAAAATTTTGGTAAGAAAAATTTTCGAAAAAACAAGATTACCATATATAACTATTACACCAACATTTAGTGTTTGCCCTAATCATGGTTACTTAAAAGGTAAGCAAGAAACATGTCCAAAGTGTAATTCAAAATGTGAAATTTATTCAAGAATAGTTGGATATATTCGCCCTGTAGAAAACTGGAATGAAGGTAAAAAAGAAGAGTTTAAGCAAAGAAAAACTTTTGACACTTCCTTAAAGGCGGTTTCAGTATGGAAATAGGAGGTTTTATCAAATTAAGCACAATAGATTTTCCAGAAAAATTGAGCTGTGTTGTTTTTCTTCAAGGTTGTAATTTAAAATGCATTTATTGCCACAACTCACATTTAATTCCATTTAAAAAAGGTATAATTTCCCAAGAAAGTATACTTTCTTATATTGCGGAGAACAAAGAATTTTTAGATGGTGTTGTAATTTCTGGTGGAGAGCCTTTAGCTCAAAAAGATGTATGTGATTTTTGCAAAAAAGTAAAAGAACTTGGGTTGAGCATAAAAATAGACACTAATGGTTTTTTCCCAGAACAATTAAAAAAACTTATTTTATTAAAACTTGTGGATTATGTTGCTTTAGATATTAAAGCCCCATTAACTCCAGAAGAATATTCTTTTATAGCAGGAGTAAAAATAACTGAAAATGATATAAAAAAATTAAAAGAAACGATTTTTATTTTATCTTCAGAAAAAATACAAGCCGAATTTCGTACAACAGTACTTCAAGATTATCATACTTTAGAAAAAATAGAAAAAATAGTAAGTGAAATTCCTGAAAATGCTACATATGTTTTGCAACAATGTATTTTGAAAGAAAAAATAACAAGCAAAGAATATATTATTAACATAGCAAACCATCTTAAAAACAAATATAAAGAATTAACAATAAAGACACGAATATATGAAATTTAAAAAAATTAATATAAACGGAGATCCAAACATAGGGCTAAGAGGATTTGCAACCGATAGCTATGCTTTAATAGGCTGCGAAATACCAGAAGTTAGTATTCTTAAAACCGAGATTTATATAATAAAAATTGCACAAACAGAGCTAAGCGGAATATTTGCTGCAGGAAATTCTAACGGAGTAATACTTCCAAAAATAGCCGAAAAAAATGAAATAGCTCAACTTAAAAATTTAGATTTAAATATTTTAATTCTCGATACAAAAGAAACCGCAATAGGTAATTTAATTTTATGCAATGATAAAGGTTGCGTTATTTCACCTTTGCTAAAAAATAATTTAAAAGAAATAGAATCATGCTTAGGTTGTGAAACAATTGTCTCTACCATAGCTGGACTTAGTATTACAGGTTCATGTGGAATAGCAACAAATAAAGGATGTTTACTGCATAGAGATGTAAAAGAAGAAGAAGCTGAGCTAATAGAAGATGTATTAAAAGTAAAAGTCGATATAGGTAGCGTAGGAGGAAGCCCTTTTGTTAAATCAGGAATAATAGCAAACTCTTATGGCTTGCTCATAGGTGATCATGCCACAGGTCCTGAGCTTGAAAGAATTTTTGAAGTATTTGAATAAAGGGTTTTATATGGTAAATAAATTTACATGCAAAATTTGTGGAAAAGAAAGTTTTTCAGCTATTTTACCATGTCCAAAATGTGCAAAAACAGAAAAAGCTTTAGAAATAGCTAGAATTTTGCATAAAGATATTGAAAAGTTAGAAACAAATGATTTCATAGCAAAATGTAGCATTTGTTCAAATAATTGTAAACTAAAAAACAATGAATTCGGGTTGTGTAAAATAAGGTTTGCAGAAAACGGAAAAATAAAATCTTTAGCTTCAGAAGAAAAAGCACTTCTACACTATTATTTAGATCCTTTACCTACAAATTGTTGCAATTCTTGGTTTTGTAAATGTTCAAAAATAAAGGGCTATAATTTAGCTTTATTCTACTATGCATGCAATTTTTCTTGTTTGTTTTGTCAGAATTATGAGCATAAAAATATAGAACATGCAAAAATAACTTACCTAAATGAGCTTTTAGAGGTTTTAAAAAGAAAGGAAATAAAATGCATTTGCCATTTCGGCGGTTCTCCAGAGCCGCAAATAGAATTTGCACTAAATTTAAGCAAAAAAGCCTTAGAAAAAAGAAAAGATATTGTAATTTGCTGGGAATGGAATGGTGCAGGGAATGAAAAATTAGCTTTAAAAGCTGCAGAACTAAGTTTTGAAAGCAAAGGTACAGTGAAATTTGATTTAAAAGCATGGAATGAAAATTTACACATTTTACTTACAGGTAGAAGCAATAAACAAGTTTTAAAAAACTTTGAAAATATTTTTTCAAAATTTCCTGAAGTAATTTCTGCAACAACATTACTTGTGCCATATTATGTTGATCAACAAGAAGTAGAGAGTATTGCTAAATTTATTGCAAGCTTTTCAGAAAACATACCTTATTCTCTTTTAGTTTTTTACCCTGCCTATAAGCTAAAAGATATGCCAATAACACCAAAATCTCAAGTTTTCGCATGTTACAAAGCAGCAAGAAAACATTTAAAAAATGTACATATAGGAAACTTGCATTTATTGTTTTCACGCTATTAAAATTCCTGCATAAGCAACAATTGCATCTAAGCTTTTTGAAATCTCAAAGCTTGTGCGATAATCAACAAGCTTTACTTTTTTTGCTCCTTCAAGTTTTGAAAATTCTACACTAGCAGCTATTGCTCCATATCCGCAAACAGTACTTTGCGCTCCGAGCTCTATTATTCTTTCAACAGCAAAATCTTGAATAGCTTTAATAAAACACATATCCAGTTCTTTTATTTTTTTCAAAACCTCAGAAGCAGAGCCCTTGAAAGGCACATAGCTATAAGCATATCCATAATGCGTAAAATCACTTGAAGCCACAACAAGAATTTTTCTATCCAATTTTTCTTTTATTTCATATATTATTTTTCCGAGCTCTTTCATTTCTTTTAAATCAAAATAAACAGGATTTATAGTTATTGGCACTATTTTAGGATTTTTCATTGTGTAAATTATCCAAGGAAGCTGAACTTCTATAGAATGCTCCCATAGATGTGCTTCAGGAAAATTATGTATTTCATTTTTTTCTAGTTCTTTTATAAAATCTTCATCTGTTTTTAAACTTCCTAAAGGCGTTTGCCACAACCCAGAGCAACAAGCTATACCGTTTTTACCGTAATGATTAGGACCTAAAATAACAATAGTTTCATAAACATTTTCTAAGCTTCCGTAAACTTTTGCAAAAGTTTTTCCACAAAAAATATAGCCAGCATGCGGGGCAACTATGCTACGGGCTTCTATTTTTTCTTCTTTTACATCTTTCAAAAAATCTTTTATCATATTTTCAAGCTCTCTTGTTGAAGATGGATAAAAACTCCCCGCAACAGCAGGCCTGCGTATGTACATGATAATTATTTTTGATTTAAAACTTTTAATGTTTCCATTAGGAAGCTCAAGAAAACTAAATCTGCCTGAAAAATTCAAAATAAAAAAAGATAGAAGTGGGACCTTGTTTTAGTGCTCTTTATCTTGCTGAAATAATTTTACATGAACTTTCTCACTGGGTTGAAGATGAATACCTTAAAAGAAACAAACCAGAATTAAATATAAAAAGAGAAAAAGCTATAAGAAAAGAAGCCAAAAGAATATATCCTTTTATCGAAAAATTAGAAGATTCTCCTGTATATTTTCTTTTTACAGATAAAATAAGACATGATTTAACAAATAGCTTACCTGTATATGTTTTATATCCTGAAACAAAATCAAAACTTGAAAAATATTACGATTGTTGGAAATCAATGTTTGAAATCCACAAAGAATTATTTGGTGATTTAAAAAAGCAAAGAAGAAAAATTCATAAAAACATAAGAAAAAGTGAGAAGATATTCGAAGAAGATTTTGAAAATATAAACACATCTTTTATTCTTATAAGAAACATTGCTGAAACATAATTAGGAAAAAATTGTTATAACTCCTAATGTTGTTAACAAAACTATAATTCCTGCAATAATTATTCCTGCAAAAATGTGAAAAAAGGATTTTTTATAGTCAAGTTTTAAAAGAAAAGCAAGCAAACATCCTGTCCAAGCACCTGTTATAGGTAATGGTAGTGCCACAAAAAATGTTAATCCTAAATAACCATATTTTTCTATAAAATTTTTTCTCTTTATAACATGATTTTCAATTTTCTTATATATTTTTTCTATAATTCTATATCTACAGAAAAAGTTTTTAAGCTCATTTAAAAAAAGCAAAAGAATAGGTACAGGAATAATATTTCCAATAACACCTAAAATAAAAGCTGTTAAAGGATCAAAACCAATAGCAATGGCTAATGGTATACCTCCTCTTAATTCTGAAAATGGTAAAGCTGAAACAAAAATAACAGAAAAAACTTCTATCATTATTTCTCACTTTTTTGTATATTTTCAATTTCTTCTTTAACAGCTTCTAATTTTAAAGCAATTTTTTCTTTTTCATTTTTTATTTGATTTATAGTTTGTTCTATATTTTTAATTCTTTCTTCCATTAAAGTAATAGCATCTTTTATTGATTTTTCAACTACTATACCAGCCCCTATACTTACAAGAATTTTTTCAGGAGCATATATTTTTCCTTTTATATAATTTCCAGCCCCAAAATTTACAAATACCTCAGCAGAATTTTCTATAGAAGAAATTTCTTTTATTGCATTAAGACTTATTTCCATTTCCATTTTATTTTCAAATAGCTCCCTTTCTTTAACTTCAAGCTGTTCATATAAAGCTTTTAACATTTGAAATTCTACAAGCTTTTTTTCAATTTCTTTCATGTAGAAAAATAAGAAAGAGAAATTAATAAATGTTTGTAGTTTATACTTCTGGTTCTGGAATTTCTTTTGGCAAGCCTTTTCTTTCTCTAATTTTCAAAATTGTTTCATCTCTTAGATCCTTAGGTATTGGCTCAAATACCACATCGATAAGTGATTGAAAACCTTTTCCTCCAGTAGCAGACTTAAGAGCTGATTCAAAACCAAATAACTCTGCAACAGGTATTTTTGCTGTTATAATTGCACTTGCCTCTTGTTGCTCAATATTTATTATTTCTCCTCTTCTATTGTTTATCTCTGCTGTAACGTTTCCTATATATTCTTGAGGAACATCCAATCTTAAAATTTGTTTTGGTTCTAAAAGGGTAGCATCCGATTTAAGCATAGCTTGGTGTATAGCATATCTTACAGCAGGAATTACTTGCGCAGGACCTCTGTGCACAGCATCTTCGTGTAACTCGGCATCAACAAGTTTTACTATAATTCCAGACACAGGCTCTTTTGCTAATGGTCCCGCATCAATAGCATTTTTAAAACCTTGTTTTACAAGTTCCATGGCTTCATTTAGATACTGCACTCCTTTAGTGCAATCTAAAAACATGCTAGCATTATGAATTAACACTACAGCTTTTGCATCTTCTTTGTTCATACCAAGTTCTATTAATTGTTTTCTAAGATCCAAGTCTTTCTTTCCTTTTACTTCTCCTTCTTTTATTTTTCCTTCTACGATTGCATTATAAATTTCCTTAGGCATTGGTTCTACAGTTATGTAGAATTTGTTATGCTTATTAGGAGATTTTCCTTCTACTATAGGAGATTTATTTTTCACAGTTTCTCTATAAACAACGATTGGAGGTGAAACATTTATTTCAATACCCTTTTCTTTTATTTTATTCTCTACTTTTGCTTCAAGATGAAGTTCTCCTAATCCTGAAATTAAAATCTCACCAGTTTCATGGTTTATTTCTACTTTAAGTGTAGGATCTTCTCTTGAAAGGATTTTGAGAATATTGATTAGTTTTGGCAAATCTCTTGGATTCTTTGGTTCTATTGATTTTGTAACAACAGGCTCAAAAATATGCTTTATAGCTTCAAATGGCTCTATTCGAGCTTCTGGCGAGCATATAGTTTCGCCTATAAAAGCTTCTGTAAGCCCTGTAATTCCAACTACATTCCCTGCTACAGCGTAATCAACAGGAATTCTTTTATCAGCTATAAATGTTGTAACTTGCTGAACTTTTTGAATTCTATCAGAATTAACCAAATATATATCTTCTCCTGCTTTTAAAGTTCCTGAAAATATTCTTGCTGTACATACCATTCCTGCATGTGGATCATAAACAACTTTTGTAATAATTCCAGCAAGCTTTCCTTTAGTATTACATGAAACAAGATCTTTACCTACTTCTGATTCTATATCACCTGTCCAGATTTTTTCAATTCTATATTTCTGAGCTTCTACAGGAGAAGGAAGATGTTTTATTACCATGTCTAAAATTACGACATGCAAAGGAGCTTTTTTAGCAAGTTCTTCATCTCTATCTTGAGAACATAGCTCAATAATATCTTTGAAAGTAACACCACTTCTTTTCATGAAAGGAACAGAGATAGCCCATTTTCTAAGAGCTGAACCAAAAGCAACACTACCATCTTCAACACGTACAAGCCATTTATCTTTATACT
>DQVX01000005.1 GCA_015661515.1 Nanobdellota archaeon | reverse complement strand
TTTTGGTATTTATCATTTTCTCCAAATCTTTTAGATCAAAACAATAAACTTTTCTGCCTTGGAATTCTGTTATTTTTTTGCTAAAACTCTTGGCAAAAATTGCAAAACTTTCTTTTCTTTGTTCATTGTGCCATTGCACGTATTGAGATTTTTCAGCAAGTTCTTTGCAGATTTTCTTAGCATTAACTTTATTTTGCCACTTGCATTCTGCAAACAAAATTTCCTTACTTTGCTCGTTTAGAGCTACGATATCAATTTCCTTATCCTTGTGCCACCATTTGCCTATTTTGGTAAATGGGAAAATTTTAGTTTCGATTAAAAATTCTTTTACAAAATATTCGAATTTCCTTCCTATATAGCTGTTAATTTCTTTTTTAATTTTTTCTAAAACTAAATCAACCTCTCCTCTTTCGAGTTCTTGTTTGTTTGTATATACATATCTTAGCCAGAAATCAAAAAAATTGTCTTTGAGTATGTATAAAAACCCTTTTCTCTTTATTTGTTTTTTAGCAGAAACAATTATAGGATATTCTCTTTCTATTATTTTTAATTCCTCAAGCACGTATAGATATTTTGAAAGCAAACTTTTGTCTAATAAAGTTAAATTATGAATCTCGTTAAATTTATTGGCACCACTTGCTATAGCAGATAAAATAGTTAAATAATTTGAGAGATCTCTAAATTCTTCTCTGAGAAGTATTTCAACTTCTTCATAAAGAAACTCGCCTTTTGTGAGTATTTTTTCCTTTATATTTTCCCAAACATTTTTGTTAGGATCGAATTTTACAAGATAGCCGGGAATTGTATCTAAGCAAGAAAAAACTAAAATTAGATCTTCTAAAGAATAAGAAGGAAAAAATTCAGGAAGGTATTTTATTTGTATTTTATCCACCATCCATTGGCCTGTTCTCCTTCCATATAAAGGAGATTTGTAAGATAATGTGTATTTTTCCATCATACCTATGCTTGAACCACAAAGAATTAATTTTATTTTACTGTGTTTTAATTTATTATCCCATTTGTCTTGGAGAATAGAAATTATTTCTGGAAATTTTTCAATAATAAGAGGAAATTCATCGAAAACAACTATTATTTTTTCTTTTGCTTTTTCTGCAATATAATCAAACAAGCTATCCCAAGTATTTAGTGGGTTTTTTATTAATTCAAAATCTTTAAAAAACTCTGCCAATATATTGTTAAATCTTCTTATAGTTTGTTCTCTTGCTTCCAATCTGCCTAAAAAATAAATACCTTTTTTATTTTTCAAAAATTCCAGTAAAAGTTCTGTTTTCCCTATTCTTCTTCTGCCATACAAAATTAATAGCTCTGCTTCATTGCTTTTATACTTTCTTTCCAAAAAATTCAATTCTTCCTTTCTGTCAATAAATCTACTCATAAGTATATACTCATAGTTAAACTATTTAAACCTTTTCTTTACAATTCTTTCCAAATCTTTTAAATCAAAACAATAAACTTTTCTTCCTTTGAATTCAGTTATTTTTTTGCTAAAGCTTTTGGCGAATATTGCAAAGTATTCTTTTCTTTGCTCGTTATACCATTGCACGTATTGAGCTTTCTCAGCAAGCTCTTTGCAGATTTTTTTAGCATTTACCTTGCTTTGCCATTTGCATTCGCAAAACAAAATTTCCTTTGTTTGCTCGTTTAGAGCTACGATATCGATTTCCTTATCCTTGTGCCACCATTTGCCTATTTTGGTAAATGGGAAAAATAAGTGAAAATTCTCAAGTATAAAATATTCAAATCTTTTTCCGAAAAATGAATTTAGCTCGGTTTTCTCAGGCTTATAAATTCCTCTTTCAATACAACTTCTATTTTTATAAACAAAATTAAACCAAAAATCAAAAAATACATCTTTTATAACATAAATTCCTCCTGTGGTTTTACCAAGTAAAGGTGTTATTCTTTCTACAAAGCCAAAACTTATTAATAATTCCAAATAAGGATAAATTTCTCTTGTTTTTAATCCAACAAAATTTGCTATTTCTGTTGGTGTTATTTTCCCATAGCTTATAGCATTTAATATAGAAAAATATGTTTTTATTTCTTTAAATTCTCTGCTTAAAAGAAAAAATGGCTCTCGGTAAAAATAGCCGTTTTTTTCAAAAAATTCTTTAGCAATAAATTTGGAAAAATTATTATATCTTGATGCAACTAAAAGGTATTCAGGTATGCCTCCTATGGTCATATAAGTTTTGAGAGAGTCTAAAAAATTAAATTTAAGGAATTTAATAGCATGTGTAAATTGAAGTGGTTGAAGTAATATATCTTTTGTTCTTCTGCCGTAAAGTGGAGAGGAATGTGATAAAACTTTTTCTTTTATAATTCCGAAAAGTGAACCACTTACAATAAAAAATATTTTTGATTTTCTCAAAACTTTATCTATAAATTTTTGTAATACACTTGGTAAAGAAGGGTCGTTTTTTATTAGAAAAGAAAATTCATCTATCCAGATATAAAATTTTTTGTTAAGATCTAAAGTTCTTTCTAAATAGGAAAAAAGTTCAGACCATGAATTTAATTCTATTCTTTTTAAAAAATTATCGTTTAAAAACTCTGCCAAGCATTCTTTAAATTCCATTATTTGGATTTTTTTATTAACATCTTCTGCTGTATAGCTTACACCTTGTTTATCTTTTAAAAATTCTTCAATTAATCTTGTTTTCCCTACTCTTCTTCTACCGTAAATTATTACAAAAGCATTATCTAACTTCCATAGATCTTTTAAAATTTCAAGCTCTTTTTCTCTATTAATAAACCTAAGCATAATTAGTACTAATTTGAATTAGTATTTAAGTTTTTTTATTACACTGTTTTATTGCTTTCTCTAGAGCTTTTAAATCAAAGCAGTAAACTTTTCTGCCTTGGAATTCTGTTATTCTTTTGCTAAAGCTTTTGGCAAAAATTGCAAAGTATTCT
>DQVX01000050.1 GCA_015661515.1 Nanobdellota archaeon | reverse complement strand
TTTGATAAAAAACATAAAATTCAGGATTTTTCTATAAAATAGATTTATCAGAAATATATGAATTTTTGTTTAATTATTTTGATATATTAAACGGTTATTTTTAGTCTATTTTAAATGCTATCATCAATTTTCAGTATTTTTATTATTAAAGTCCTATATAATAATTCAAAAATTTTAAGCCATAGGATTTATAGATGTATATTGTAAAAAATGAGGGAAATTTAAACCTTGAAAATAGATTAAACCAAATAATTCCATTAGCAGATGAAATAAAGATATTAGTAGGATTTTTCTATTTTTCTGGATTAGATGCTATATACGAAGCTCTGAAAAACAATGAGAACCTTACATTGAAAATACTTGTAGGTCTAGATGTTGACAAAGGAAATTATTCCCTTTATGAATATGGTTTAGAACAAAGAAAGTTAAGTATAGAAGACAGAATAGAAAACTTTATAAAATCTATAAAAAATGTTTTTAATAGTGATATTTTTGATAATGAAGATTTTTACAATAAATCAAAGTTTTTTATCAATCTTATAGAAAAAGGCAGACTTATAATAAGAAAAACCAAAAAGCCAAATCACGCTAAATTATACATAATAAAACTAAAGGAAAACCAGATAATCAGAAATGAACTTTTCATAACAGGAAGTAGCAATCTAACAAAATCAGGTTTATCAAGTCAAAATGAATTTAATATAGAAATATCAGACTTTGGAATAGATGAGGTAAACAAATACTTTGACAAATTATGGGAAAGCTCAATAAAACTAACAGAAGATGAAAAAACAAGAATTAAAATTATTGAAGTAATTAAAAATGAAACACCTTTAAAAGAAATAACCCCATATCAGGCTTATGTTTTGTCTTTAAAAACTTATATAGATTCTTTCCATACAGAGAAACCCCTTAAGAAACTAGAAAAACTATTAGAAAGGAAAAATTATAAAAGATTTAGCTATCAGATGGATGCAGTAAATCAGGCTATTTCCACAATTGAAGAAAACAACGGTGTAATCATAGCCGATGTTGTAGGATTAGGAAAATCAATAATAGCTTCTTCAATAGGCTATGTTTTAGGAAAAAAAGGAATAATAATATCTCCACCAGGACTGGTTGAAAACTGGAAAGGATACATAAAAGATTTTGAGCTAAATAAATTAGATTGGGAAGTTTACTCTCTTGGAAAATTAGAAAATGTTTTAAGAAAAGTTAATGAAGACCCTGATATAGAAGTTGTTATCGTTGATGAGGCTCACAGATTTAGAAATGAAAATACAAAAAGCTATGACTTGTTAAGCAAAATAGTAAGAGGTAAACAGGTAATACTACTCACAGCTACACCTTTTAACAATAAGCCTTCTGATATTTTTTCTTTACTAAAACTTTTCCAGGCACCCAAAAAATCAACAATAACACTTGAGGAAAATGCTTTAGTTAGATTTAAAAGATATGAAAGAGAGTTTGATAATCTTGTTTACATTAAAAAATATTATCAATCAACAGACTCAGCAAAAAGAAAGAAAGCAGTCAGACTTTTTAAAGAACAGTTTAACCATAAAGATGTAAACATAAAAGAAGTAGAGAAAAGAATAAAAACTCTTGCCAAAGAGATAAAAAGATTTATCCAGCCAGTAGTAATAAGAAGAAATAGACTTGACCTTATGAAAAATCCACTTTACAAAAAAGAGATAAAGGAGCTACCAAAGTTAGAAGATCCGATAGGAAAGTTCTATGAACTTACAAAAGAGCAATCAAAATTTTATGACAAAGTTCTGAATGAGTATTTCTCAAAAGATGATGGGATGTTCAGAGGAGCGATATATGTACCATACATCTATGAAAAAGGAATAAAATTCAAAGATTTTCAAGATGAAGAAGAAAAAGAAACATTTGAATTTTATCAACAGGAAAACTTGAGAGACTTTATGAGAAGATTGCTCGTAAGAAGATTTGAAAGCTCATTTGGTTCATTCAAGCAAAGTATAGAAAACTTCATGAAAATTTATGATAGAACCAAAAAATTTATAGAAAGAACTGGATACTATGTTTTAGACAGAAAATTTATAGAAGAAAGTTTCAATCTAGATGATGATGAGATACTTGAAGAGCTACAAAGAAGAACAGAAATACTGAAAAGTTCAATCAGTATAGAAAAAGAGAGAAGAAATCTTGGAAGAGAGTACTACATTTATGACATAAATAGTTTTAAGAAAAAAGATGAATTCCTAAAACATATTGAATCAGACATAAAACTTTTTGAAGAAATTCTGAAAGAAATAGATAAGCTAAAGTTAGTTGAAAATGACCCAAAAACTAAAGAGCTTATTAAACTAATAAATCAGACCTTATCAGAAGGGAAACAACCAAAAAGAAAGATTATTATATTTTCAGAGTTCAGAGATACTGTAAGATATTTAAGACCAATATTAGAATCTCATTTTAGAGTGCTTACTGTTGAAGGACATTTATCAAGCTCAAAAATAGAGCAGATAAAGAAAAATTTTGATGCAAGTTATAGGCATCAAGAGGATGAATATGATGTTCTTCTAACTACTGATAAAATTTCAGAAGGCTTTAACCTTGCAAGAGCTGGAATGATAGTTAATTACGATATACCTTGGAATCCTGTTCGTGTTATCCAAAGGGTCGGAAGAATAAACAGAATAGGTCAAAAAATTTTTGACAGGCTGTATGTTGTTAATTTCTTTCCCACAGAAAAGGGAGAAAGTTTAACTAAACAGAAAGAGATAGCAGAAAACAAGTTGTTTTTAATACATAATAGTATTGGAGAAGATGCAAAAATATTTTCTCCTGATGAAGAACCTTCTCCATCAGAACTTTATCAAAGATTAACAAAAAATCCTGATGAAACAGAAGAAGAGAGCTTCTTTACAAAAACTATAAAAGAGTTTCAAGAAATAAAAGAAAAAGATCCGCACATTATTTCTAAAATAAACAAACTGCCTTATAGAGTGAAGGTTTCAAAAAAAGGAAAAGAAGACGAACTTATCCTACTTATAAAGAAAGGGAAAAACCTATTTATAAATTACAGAAAATATTCAAATGACAACTCTATGACTGTTTCTTATGAAGAAATTTATGAAAAAATAAAGGCAGATAAAGAAGAAAAGCCTTTAAAAAAATCTGAAAATTTTTGGAAGATATATGAAGAACTAAAAGACTACAAAAATAACGAGCTTTATAGAACGACTGCAAATGATCCTGAAGTAAAAGCAAGAAATATGCTGAAGAGCTTATTACAAAAAACAGAAATACAGGATAATGAGGAACTTCAAATCTTTGTAAAAAATCTTATAAAAGATATAGAAGATTATGGAACTATTCCTACATACACTCTAAAGGAAATTTCAGAACTAAATCCAAACAAGATAGATGAATGTATTGATTACCTGAACAAACTTATGGAAGAATTTGGAAGAGCAAACTTTTTAGAAAAATATACTGATAAAATAAAAAAACAGGAAAAAGAAATCTTGATAGCAATAGAAAATGTAAAGACAGGGGATGGTAATGAAAACTGATATTTTAGTCAAGGAAATTTTCACCAACCCAGAAAACATAAATGAGCTTTTTACTGAATACTTTGAAGAAAAAAATTACAGTTTTAGACCAACAGAAGAACCTTTATATTTAGAAAAACATGCAGATAAATTTGAACAGCCTGTTTTAATAGGTGAACTTGAGCTTGACTACAAGCTTGATTTCTTCACAATAAAAGTAAAAGAAAATCTTACAGAAAAAAGCAGTAAAAGACAGCAGTATGAAATAGCCAAAGATTTATTAAGTTTAAGAAACTCAGATGCAGGGATATTTATCTTTTACGATAAAGAAGGGAATTTTAGACTTTCTTTTGTTTTTTCTGAATATAAAGGAATAAAAAGACAGTTTAGTCATTACAAAAGATATACATATTACGTCAGTAAAGACCAGCCCAACAGAACTTTTATAAAACAGCTTGATTCAGCAGATTTTAGTTCTATACAAAGTATTAAAGAAGCCTTCAGCCTGAAGCAGTTAACAAAAGAGTTTTATGATGAGATACAAAACTGGTATGCTTGGGCATTAAAAGAGTTAAACGAGGGAAAAGCTTATTTCCCTGGTGGGAAAAATGAAGAGAACCTTATAAGACTTATAACAAGGCTTATTTTCGTCTGGTTTTTAAAAGAGAAAGGTCTAATCCCTGAAGAGGTTTTTGATGAAGAAGCTCTAAAGGATATAGTTAAAGATTTTAAAAACTCTAATAACTACTACAATGCAATACTACAAAACCTTTTCTTTGCCACACTTAACAGAAATCCAGAAGATAGAAAGTTTGCAAAGGAATATAATTCTCAAGAAAACAGGGAAAATTTTGGAGTTAAAAATTTATATCAATACTCAAGTAAGCTAAAAATATCAAATAATGAGTTTATAAAACTCCTTGAGAAAGTGCCATTTATAAATGGTGGGCTGTTTGAATGTCTTGATGACAATGAAAATAAAAACTACATTGACGGCTTTTCAAGAAATGAGAAAAAAAGGGCAAAACTTCCAGATTATCTATTTTATTCAGATGAAATAGATATAGATTTAACATTTTTCTACGGAAGCAAGAAAAAGATTAAAGTAAAAGGATTAATTAACATTCTAAAAGAGTACAATTTTACCGCTGATGAAAGCAGTCCTATTGATGTTGAAGTTTCCTTAGATCCAGAGCTATTAGGACATATATTTGAAAACCTTTTAGCATCTTTTAATCCTGAAACACAGTCAACAGCAAGAAAAGCAACAGGTTCTTACTACACACCTAAGGAAATAGTTGAGTTTATGGTAGATGAAGCATTAATCCAATATTTTATAAATAAAACAGGAATAGGAGAAAATAAATTAAGAGAGTTGTTATCTTACGATGAAAAGCAACCTTTATCAGACGAAGAAAAGCAAAAAGTAATAAATGCAATTGATGAGCTAAAGATAATTGACCCTGCTGTTGGCTCTGGTGCATTTCCTATGGGAGTGCTTCATAAACTTGTCTATATCTTACATAAGCTTGACCCTAAAAATAAGCTGTGGAAAGAAAAACAACTACAAAGAATTGAAAAGGCAAAAAAAGAAATTCTGCAGATACAAGACATAAGGAGAAGAAATGATTTATTAGAAGAGTTAGAAAAAGAAAATGAAGAGTTAGAAAAAGCCTTTGAAAATGAGCTTGATTATTCCAGAAAACTGTTTTTAATAGAAAACTCAATTTATGGAGTAGATATACAGCCAATAGCTATTCAGATAGCAAAGTTAAGGTTTTTCTTATCCCTTTTAATAGACCAGAAAGTAGATAAAAATCAAAAAAATTATGGAATTCTTCCTCTTCCAAACCTTGAAACAAAGTTTGTGGCAGCAAATACACTAATAGGGTTAGAAAAATAGA
>DQVX01000046.1 GCA_015661515.1 Nanobdellota archaeon | reverse complement strand
TCAACTCTTGGAGCTAACACAAATGCTAAATAAACGCTATCTGCATTAAATTCTATTTTCATTGGGTAATCCGTACCAAAATTTATAGTTATTCTATCAGAAAGTTTCGAAGCTTTCATAAATTTTTTAAGATAATCTACAGGATATCTTGCTCTTGCTTCTCCTTCTAATATTAAAGATGGGTCTTGAGAAATATCTACTTTAAGCTCTAATTTTGATGAATCTCCTTCAGCCAGCATTATAAATTCTGAAGGAGTTACTTTAAAAACTACAGAATCTGCTATTGTATCAGCATCTTTTATACCTTGCTCAATTATTTCTGTATCTATATCAGCTTTTGCAGAAAACTGAAGTTTTTCTATAGGAGGTAATTCTTCTTCAGAAATATCTAAAATAGGAATAGCAAATGTTCTTATTGATTTACCTCTTACTATTATTTCTACTCTATTTTCATTTTCATTAATTTTTATTTCAATATCTTCAGTTTTTTTAATTCTTTTTACAATTTTTAAGAGATTATCTAAATTTAATCCAACATTAATTTCTTTATCACATTCATATTCATCAAAAGCTTCTCTTTTTAACTTAAATTCAACTGCAGCAACTTTAGCACGGTCTGCAGCTATAAGTTCTATACCTTCTGGCTTAAATTTAAAAATAGCTTCATCTATTATTTGAGCTATTGCTGTAATACTATCTTTAAATAATGAAACATTTGTAAGTAAAGCTCTAACCATTTTCCATCACCTTTTTTATAATTTCCTTAGCTTGTTTATAAAGTTTAATATTAAAATTTTTAAGGATTTGGATGCATTTAGCATTTATTTTTATATTTTCAGGAGAATAAAATACTTTTCCTATTACTTTTACTGTCTCTCCAATTTTTATTTCATCTGATAAATCTTCCTTGAAAAATATTTCTATTTTTCCTGTACCATCATCAACTACAAGATAATCTTTTCCTACATCTATGACAATTCCTATTATTCTTACTAGATAATCATTTTCATTTATATCTGCTATATTTTTTTCTACAGAATGCGGTCTTGAGCTCATGATCTCTATTTCTTTTTAAGAATTTAAAAACATTTGAAGAAAAATTTATAATTAAAATTTAAGTAAAAAAAATTGGTGGAAGAAATGAAACCATCAACAGTTTTAAAATTAATAAAAAATTCGATAGCATTGTTTTTAATATTTTCAGGGTCTTTTATGCTTTTCTTTCCTAGTGATATTCCAGGATTGATTCAAACACCATGGAAAGAAATAATAGGATTTTTTATATGTATTTTAGGTTCATGGTTATTATTTAAAGGGGCCGTAGTCTAGCGGTAGGACGGCCGGCTCCAGCGCAAGCTGGTGCTTTGAGCTATTGCAATGAAAGCGAAGCCACCGGTTGACCCCGGTTCGAAAAATAAAAAAATATTGTCATTAACTATCAAAATTCCGGGCGGCCCCACCAATTAACTTTTATATAAGACTTTAAGCCAATTTAAAAATATGAAAAAAGGTATTTCACCATTAATTGCTGTAGTACTTTTAATAGCAGCTACTGTCACAGTAGCAGCTATTCTTGCAAATTGGGCAAGAAGTTATGTAGGAGGTGAAGTAACAGAATTTAGATCTAAAGTAGAAAAGTTTGAATGTCTCTATGGTGCTATTTCCTTAATTTCAGATGAATATCCTAAAATTGTTAATGATAGAATAGTAGCTATGATAGAAGTTGCAGGTGTACCTTTAGGAAATTTTACATTTGAAGTTATATATAATGACCCAACAACAGGAATAGAAGAAGTAAAAGTATTGAAAGATATTAAAAACTTGGCACTTTCTCCGGGAATAAAAGGAATAGGAATAATTATTTCCGAAAACCTTACAGAAAATAATATAAATCCCGAAAATATAATAAAAGTAAGAATAGGTTCAAACTGCTCAGAGGTGAAAACCGAGTGGCTAGAAATAAAAAAAATAGAGTAAAGAAAGGTTTATCACCTTTACTCGCTACTGTCATATTGGCTGCTTTAGTTTTAAGTATAGGTATTATTTTAAATTCTATGATTTCTAACATGTTTCAATCAGAAAAAGAAAAAACAGAAAATCTTCAAACATGCTCACATGCAGGAATTATGATAGAAGATGTCGTATGTATAAATAAAACTTTAAAAATATTTATTCAAAACTCTGGCAGTGTAGCTTTATCTGATTTTCATATATATGCTAAAATTTCAGGAGAACCTTATACTAATACTACACCTGTAAATTATAATATAACTCTTGAGCCTGGAGATAGCACAATTCTTGAAGCTTATGTTCCCCATACAGGATATGTTGAAATGATAAAAGTTTATACAAAAACATGCCCTGGAATAAGTGCTAAAATAACTAATGAAACTATAAGTGTTAATTGCTAATTATTAATTTTGGTGTAAACATGAAAGCAGTATCTCCATTAATTTCAGCTATATTTTTAATAGGACTTGCTTTTAGTTTAGGAGTAATATTAATGTCTTGGCTCAATGAAATGGGTAAAGAAAAAGGTGAAAATGTAGAAACAAGCGGTGAGAAAGTAATACAGTGTACATTAGCAAAATTTAAGATTATAAAACCTTTGCTTAAGTATAATTTTTCTTCAGAACCATATATAAATATTACAATATATAACATAGGAAAAACAGAACTTTATAATTTCAGTTTTTCTGTTATTACTAAAAAAGGTAATATGCTAAAATCTTATATTTTTGCCCCAGAAAACCAAAAAACAAAATCTCAGCCATTAAAACCTGGTGAAATATGGGCTTTTAACATTATTCCAAAAAATGATAAGCCTTCTAAAGAAGAAGAGTTATATGAAATTTCTATTACTGCTATTTGTGGAGAAGATTATATAGTAAAAAATTCTATTAAAATAGAGAGGTAAAATCTATGGAGAAAGAAATTGCTAGACAATTAATGCATTTTTCTGGTGTATTTTTAATATTTGTTGCATATATGTTTGGAAAATATATTTCTTTTTTAATTTCTATTACTTTGCTTTTTTTCTTGATTTTTTTATATTATTCAAAAAAGAAAAAATTCAAGCCATTTTTATTTTTAATAAAATTTGCGGATAAATTTGAAAGAAAAACAAAAGATTATCGTGGTGCGATTTATTTTTTCTTTTCAACTTCAGTAATATTTTTGTTTTTCTCACAAGAAATTGCGCTTATTTCCATATTTGTTTTGTGTGTTTATGATTCAATTGCAACATTAACAGGAAAATTTTTAGGAAAGAAAAAAATATTTTTTGGTAAAAAAAGTCTTGAAGGTGCTATGTGTGGGTTTGTAATAACAGTTTTTCTTGGTTGCTATCTTTTTCCGTTTCAAAAAATTTTCTTAGCTACTCTTATAGGAGCTATAGCTGAAATAATACCAAAAATAAATGATAACATAAGCATTCCCTTTGCTGTTGCTTTTACACTTCTTTTATTCGATTTGTTTTAGTTCTTCAAAATATTTAAGTTCTGAAATTATGGAAAGTATATTTCCTTTTTCTTTTATTGTTTTTGTAAGTTCTTCTATTCTTTTTGCAGCACAT
The DNA here is from genome assembly GCA_015661515.1 of Nanobdellota archaeon. GTDB lineage: Archaea > Aenigmatarchaeota > Aenigmatarchaeia > Aenigmatarchaeales > SZUA-1535 > SZUA-1535. The sequence goes on along the minus strand of DQVX01000046.1, from coordinate 2,095 downwards.
GTTGCACAATATTTGTCTCTTAAAACTAAAAGGTATGCTTTTCCGTTTTCTAAAATTATCGAATCTATGTTCATACTCTTTTCACCACATATAACACATGGCCCCATAGAAATCACCTCACAAGAAAGGTTTTAAAGGTGAGTATATAAAGGCCTTTTAACAAATAAGAAATATCACTCCTGTGAAATAATTATTCCAGGATTTCAATTTGAAATTAAAATAATTACTCTGCATAGCTATCCTTAAAATAATTAAGCACTTCTAATATTTAAATTTAACTATTACAGTGTAATTTCGAAATCTTTATTTATATCTTCTTAGAATTAATTTTTATGCAATATGTAAATTTTCCAGAAGAAGTAAATGAAGAGAGTTTAAACAAAATAGGCGGAAAAGCATTCAATCTAGCAAAAATGATAAAAGCTGGATTTCCTGTTCCAGAATGCTTTTTTGTTAATACCTATGCTTATCATAGATTTTTAGAAGTTAATGATTTAAAAGAAAAAATCCTTGAAAGAATTTCTAAAATAAATTTTTCTGATGTTAATTCAATTATAGAAGCTTCTAAAGAAATAAGATCATGGATTATTCAAGCTTCTATGCCAGAAGATGTGAAAAACGAAATAATAGAAGCTTACAGAAAACTGGCAAAAGGAGAGATTGCTAATATAGATGTAGGAATGGTAAGTACTTATAGAGAAGATTTATTTGTTGCTGTACGTTCTTCAGCTGTAACAGAAGATATAGGAAAAGCCTCTGCTGCAGGGCAACAAGAAACTTTTCTTAATATCCGTGGTGCTTTGAATGTTGTAGAATGTGTAAAAAAATGCTGGGCATCTTTGTTTACTCCAAGAGCTATTTATTATAGATATCAAAAAAATCTTCCTCACGATGCTGGCATGGGAGTTGTTGTACAAAAAATGGTTAATTCAGAAAAAAGCGGAGTAATGTTTACAATAAATCCTTCAAAACCTGATGAGACAAATGTTATTGTAATCGAAGCTGTATGGGGATTAGGAGAAACAATAGTTCAAGGAGAAGTTACACCAGATTTATATATTGTTGATAAACAAACAGGAGAAATTCTTAAAAAAGAAATAGGAAAAAAAGTATGGGAAAGAATAAGAGATGTTACAGGAAGAACTGTAAAAAGAAATGTGCCTTCAGAAAGACAAGAAGCTCAAGTACTTACAGATGAAGAAATTATAGCAGTAGCTGCTTATGGAAAGAAAATAGAAGAATATTATGGTAGGCCACAAGATATAGAGTTTGCCATTGAAAGAGGAAAAATTTATATTGTACAAGCAAGGCCTGTAACATTTCTTGCCGAAGATGTGAAAAAATTAGAAAGAAAAAGCAAAACTCAGGGCAAAATTCTTGTTCGCGGTTTAGGAGCTTCACCAGGAATTGCAACAGGAAAAGTAAAAATAATTCATGATATCTCTGAACTAGGAAAAATAGAAAAAGGAGATATTCTTGTTACTGAAATGACTTCTCCTGATTATGTACCTGCAATGGAAAAAAGTGCTGCTATAATCACAGATCATGGAGGAATGACATGTCATGCAGCAATAGTTTCAAGAGAACTTGGAATTCCTTGTATAGTTGGTACAGGAAATGCTACTAAAGTATTAAAAGATGGTATGATAGTTACTGTAGATGCTACTCATGGTATAGTTTATGAAGGTGAGGTTGAAACAGTAGAAAAGGAAGAAAAAGAAAAAGTTGTTGTTAGTGAAAGTGAAATAATAACTGCTACAAAAGTTAAAGTAAATTTAGCATTTCCTGAAACAGCAAAATTAGAAATAGCTGAAAAAACAGATGGAGTAGGGCTTTTAAGATTAGAGCATATGCTAACAAAACATGGAATGCATCCTATGGAGTATATAAGACAAGGTAAACATGAAGAGCTAATAAGAATATTAGAAGAAGGTATAGGAAAAGTTGCGGAAGTTTTCTATCCTAAGCCAGTTTGGGTTCGTAGCTTAGATGCAAGAACAGATGAATTTCGCCATATGCAAGGTGGAGAAAAAGAACCAGAAGAAGATAATCCAATGTTAGGATGGCACGGAATAAGAAGAAGTATAGTTGAAAG
>DQVX01000058.1 GCA_015661515.1 Nanobdellota archaeon | reverse complement strand
TTATTGGAATAGTTTCTGGAAAAGGTGGTGTAGGAAAAACTACAACAGTAGCAAATTTAGGTGCTTCTTTAAGTTTGCTTAGAAAAAACACTATTCTCGTTGATGGTAATTTAACTACTCCTAACCTTTCTTTGCATTTAGGAATACCCTTTTATCCTTATACAATTCACGAAGTTCTTAATGGTAAAGCAGAAATAGAAGATGCAATTTTTTATCATAAAACAGGTTTAAAAATTCTTCCTGCATCTATTTCGCTAAGTGCTTTAAAATCAATAAATCTTAGAAGGTTTGGTGAAATATTTAGAATGCTTGAAGGTAGAACAGAATATGTGCTTGTAGATAGCTCTCCTGGCTTGGGAAAAGAAACCCAGAGCGTTATAGAGCATAGCGATGAAGTTTTAGTTGTTCTTAATCCTGAACTTCCTGCAATTACAGATGCATTAAAAGTTATTAAACTTGCTGAAAGTTTGGGTACGGAAATAACAGGAATTGTTGTGAACAAAGTTAGAAATGATCCACATGAGCTTAAACTTGAAGAAATAGAAGAAATACTCGAGTATCCTTTAATAGGTGTTGTACCTGAAGATAAAAATGTTCATCTTTCAATACTTAAGAAAACTCCTATTGTATTTTGTTATCCAAATTCTAAAGCCTCAAAAAAATTCAAAGAAATAGCCTGCAAAATTTCTGGAGAAAAGTTAAAAGAAAAAAAGAGCTTGCTGGATAAATTACTTGAGCTTCTTGGAAAATAATTCTTCAATATTTATTTCAAAAGCTATTACGGGCTTTTCTATTTTCCAGTTTTCAAGAACTTTAGGATGTATTTCTCCAAAAATACCAACGCTTTTTCCATTAATATAAATTTCTCCGCATCTTGAAGGAATAAAACTTTCATGCTCATAAGGTTTTATAACTAAACTTACATTAAGCTCTTTTGCAAGGGCTTCTACTATTGATTTTATTTCTGTTAAATTAGCTTTATCATATGCTATTGCGCACGCTAATTTTCTTTCTTCTCTTGCTCCTATTTCGCAATTTTCATCGAGCAAAACACAATCTCCTATTTCAAAAATTTTTTGAGGATATTTGTTATGTGTGTTTTCTGAAAGAAACTCAAGTAAGCATGGTAAAAGCCATGTTCTGCATATTGTGTATTCTTCAGTAACAGGATTTGCTATTTCTACACATTGCATTTCAGGTATATTCATTTTTGAAAACTGTTTTTCTTTATTAGAAAGGATAAAGCTGAAAATTTCTTGCATACCAAAACCAATCATTATTTCTCTAATTTTTTCAGAAATTTTTTCTTTTTCATGTTTTTTACCTACAGTAGGAAGCTTAGGAATAATAGGAGAAATGTTGTTTATTCCATAACCTATTGCAACATCTTCTATTAAATCAACCTCGTGTAATATATCAATACGATAAGGAGGAACAAGAACTTTTATTATACCGCCTTTTAGCTCTATTACAGAATATCGCATTCTTTTTAGTATTTCAGCTATTTCATGTTCTTTCAATCCAAGCCCTAATAAGCGATCTGTGTTTTCAACTTTTAATTCAAAGCTTTCAGGAGTTAAATCAGGATAAATTTTATCTCCTACTTTAACTTTTCCTATTTTTCCACCTATTTCTGCTATAGAACAAACAATTATGTTAAGTACTTTTTCAACAGTATTTTTATCAGTACCTGTAACATCAATGAAAAGATTTTTTGTGTTTTCAGTAACTTTTGTAAGCTCTCCATTAATAATTGGTGGGAAGCTTAAAACTTCTCCGTATTTATCAATAATAACAGGATATTTTTCAAAACCTTCTAAGCAATAAGCATATTCTCTACCTTTTTCATGAAATTTAAGAATTTCATCTAAACTCATTTTTTCGCTTTTACCTAAAGGAACAAAAATTATTTCTTTGGGATGAGCTTGGATATAGCGGAATGGTGGTGTAACTTTATCTAAATCATGCAAACCTATTGCTACTTTTTTTCTTTTCCTTCCTAAGGTTTCATGAAGCTTTTCTTGAAGTTGCATTAAGCTTTTAATTATGTAATCATTGAGTTTAACTCCTAATACGCAAGCGCATGCTATATAAGGCCTTGCTTCAACTTTTTCTACTTCAACAACTATATCTGTATCAACAATCGCGTATTGCGGTATTTCGCTTTCTATACCAAGAAATCCTTTTACAGCTCTTGCTACTCCTTCTGGGGAAAGCAAATCAGGTCTATCAGGAGTTATTTCTAACTTCCATATATCGCCCTGCTCTTCATCTATTGGTGCTTTAATCATTGTAAGCACTTCTTTTAGCTCTTCTTCAGGTATTCTACAAAGCCCCATCAAGTATTTTTTATCTACTTCTATAACAGGCATTTCATCACCGGATATTCTCGAAGCCATTTTATATCTCTTGAAAACAAATATCGAATATCATCTATTTCTAATTTTAGCATAGCAAGCCTGCTGAAACCAAAGCCCCATGCTGCAACATTATATTTTATTCCCAAAGGTTTAAGAACTTCTGGGCGAAACATTCCAGAGCCTACTATTTCAACCCATTTTTTTAATTTAGGAAAGTATACAGCCATATCTACACTTGGTTCTGTAAAAGGATAATAATGCGGAATAAACTTTATTTTCTTAGCTCCTAAAACATTTTCTGCAAATTCTTTAAGTATACCCAAAAGATGCCTAAATGTTATATTTTTTCCTACTATTATTCCTTCACACTGATCGAATTCTATTAAATGTGTGCGATCTATTACATCTGGTCTAAACACACGATCTATGCAAAATACTTTTGCTTGTTCTCCATTAAAATTTGCTAAATAGCGAACACTTGCAGCTGTTGTTTGGCTTCTTAAAATTAATCTAAGTGCATTTCTCTGATCCCAAAAACCCCAGCCTTTTGAGCCTGTAATCCAACCATTTTCATGAGTTAGCCTAACCTTTTCTAAAAGATTTTTGTCTTTTATTTTTGCTTTTTGTGGTTTTTTCAAATAAAAAACGTCATGCACACTTCTTGCCGGGTGGTCTTGAGGCATAAACAATGCATCGCAATTCCAAAATTCGCTTTCAACAATAGGAGATTTTATCTCTTCAAAACCCATTTCAATTAGCTTTTCTCTCACTTCTTCTATAAATTGAACATAAGGATGTTTTTTTCCTAAGAAATACTCTGGTGCTGGTGCTAAAACATTGTATTTCTTAAACTTTTTAGATTTCCATATTCCAGAAATTATAATTTCTGGAGTTAATTGAGCTATTTCTTCTATTTCAGGAAGCTTTTTAACTTTTTCTATTAGCTTTCTGCTTTCAAGTATTTTTAAAAATTTTTCTTCTGTCTCACCTTTTGTATCTATTTCCTGAAGTGCTTTTTCTAAAGGATATTCTTCCTCAACAGCCTTAATTCCTTCAAAAGTAAGCATTACTATTCCATTTTCTATTTTTATCCAATTATTTTTCTTTGCCCATGCAATAGCTATTTCTTTTGAGTCAAGAATTATTTCATTTATTCTAAGAGGCCCTTCTTTGGAAAGGAGTTTTATTAAATTTTTTTCAGGCAAGCCTTGTAAAAGATATTTTTTGCCTTCTTCTGTAAGCCTGTACATTTATTCACCCCAAACTATTTTTTCTGCTTTTTTAAGATTTTTTTCAAATTTTTTTCTATGCAATTTTAAAAGTTTTGCAATAAATTCTGCACACATTTTTTTGCACTCGCCACATATAAGATCTCCTGAAGTACATTTCATATATATTTCTTTAACAAATTTTGAATTTGGGTGATGATACTTATAAATTTCGTAAACTTTGCATATACTTGGATTTCCTCCTAATTTTTTTTGCTCTTCTATTGTGCCTTTACCTCCTGTAAATGCTCTAAAAATTTTTCTTTTGGCTTCTTCTGGAGAATCTGTAAGAAATATAGCTGTTTCAGGTTTTGAAGAAGACATTTTGCTACCTTCTTTAAGTCCTGATTGATGGACTATGTAAATAGATGTTGGTAAAGTAAATTTATAAGGAAGCTTTCTACTAACATCTCTTACAGCACGTATATGTGGATCTTGATCAAGAGCCACAGGAGTAACGCTTGGTATAGCTCCGCAATATTCAGGAAGCTGTGGATGAAGAATATCTGCATATTGCAAATAATTAGCAGCTAATTTTCCAGGTGTTAGCTCTCCATATATGGCAGAGAGTTCAGCAAAAGTAAATTTTTTTGATATTTCAAAAGCAAGCTCAAAATATCTCGGCTCTTTTTTGCTTTGAAGATAAATATCTCTTTTT
>DQVX01000057.1 GCA_015661515.1 Nanobdellota archaeon | reverse complement strand
AGAATATCTTATTCGGTTTCTATGGGACAACTTAAAGAGGCGGTAAATAGAATCATAAGCTTTGTTGAAAAGTTTTAAAATTCCCATTTTCTTTTTCTAAACTGAAATCTAAAAAACCTTGGAAGTTTTATTAAAGGCTTTTCAATTTCTTTGTTATTATTTTCGTTTTCTTTCTTGTTATTTCCACCTTCTTTGACAGCTTTTACCATACTTTTTATTAATTCTCTTGCTTTTTCTTCATCTTTTTCTATTTCAAAAGCAGTACCTATTTGAATTGCATCAGCCCCAGCTTCAACTAATGCCTTAACTTGTTCTGGCTTTCTACAACCTCCACCATAAACAAGTGGAATAGAAATATTTTTCTTTACAGTTGCAATAAATTCAGGGGTTACAGGTTCTGGTGCTCCTGAACCGGAATCCATTATTATCATATGTGCACCCATGTACTCGCCAGCGAGAGCTGTAGCTGCTGCTAAATCTGGTCTATCTCTAGGAATTAAATTAGCATGTGAAACCCAGCCAGCTGCTTGACCAGGTTCTAAAATTATATATGCACAAGGAATTACTTCAAGACCTATTTTCTTTATTACAGGGGCGCTTTGAATTTGAGCTGTTGATAACCAATAAACGTCTGAAGAGTTTATTAGAAACATAAATTCTATAGCATCTGCATATGGTGTTATAGTACCTATATTTCCAGGAAATAAAACTATTGGTATATCAACTTTATCTCTTATCATTTTTGTTGTTTTATCTAAAATTATGCCCTGTGCGCCTATAGAACCGCCCACTAATATTAAATCTACGCCACATTCATATGCTATTTCAGCTACTTTTGCGCCTTTTTCCATAGGTTGTTTATCAGGATCAATTAATGCAAAAAGTAAAGCACCTTCTTCTTTTATTTTTCTTCTTATATATTTTCCAACTTTCCCTGGTTTCATTTTTTCACCTAATTCTTAATGAGATGTAAAAAATTTATAAAAATATTGTTTAAATTTTCTTGCTAATAATTAATAATTATGTATATTACACATCCGCTTATAAAAGAAAATACAGTAGAAAAAAGAGCTTATCAAGAAAATATTCTTAAGGTAGCTGAAAAGAAAAATACCTTAGTTGTACTTCCAACAGGAATAGGAAAAACTATAATAGCTCTGCTTCTTGCTGTAAAAAGGATTGAAAAATATCCTGAAAGCCAAATTATGATACTTGCTCCTTCTCGGCCGTTAGCAGCTCAACATAAAAAAACATTTGCTTCAATTCTCAATTTTCCTGAAAATGAATTTCAACTTGTTACCGGAACAATAAAACCAGAAAAACGTGTAGAAAAATATAATGCTAAATTCATATTTTCCACTCCTCAGACAATACAAAATGATATTAAAGAAAATAGAATTTCTTTAGAAAACTTTTCTTTATTAGTAATAGACGAAGCTCATAGAGCTGTTGGGAATTATCCTTATGTTTTTATAGCAAAAAAATATATGGTTTTTTCGAAAAACCCATTAATACTTGCATTAACAGCAAGCCCTGGAAGTGATGAAGAAAAAATAAAAGAAATTTGCAATAACCTTTTCATAAAAGCTATAGAAATAAAAACAGAAGAAGATGAAGATGTAAAACCTTATATAAAGCAAGTAGAAATAGAAGTTGTTCGTGTAGATTTTGATACTGTTCTTGAAAATTTACGTGAAAGGCTTAATAAAATTTTAAAACATTATGCAGAAATTCTTAAAGAACAAGGATTTAAATTTAAAACTAAAAAAGAATTAATAGAGCTTCAGCATGCTATTGGAAAAAAAATTTCTTCAGGCGATAAATCTTTGTTTAATATAATGAAAGTTATAGCTGATGCTTTAAAAGTATGGCATGCAATAGAACTTTTAGAAACTCAAAGCATTACAGCATTAAAAAATTATTTAAACAGACTTAAAGAAACTCCTCAAGGAAAAAGAATATTTCAAATTGAAGAATTTAAAGAAATTTATTTTGACCTTTTAGGTATGAAAGAAATTCATCCTAAAATAAAAAAACTTAGAGAAATAGTTGAAAATATTCTCAAACAAAATCCAAATGCAAAAATAATAGTTTTTTCGCATTATAGAGATAACATTGAAGAAATTTATGAAGAACTTAAAAAAGTTCCTAATTGTAAGCCTTGTTATTTAATAGGACAAGCAGGAGAAAAAGGTTTGAGTCAAAAAGAGCAAATAAAAATTATAGAAGCATTTGAAAACGGTGAATATAATTGCCTTATAGGATCTCCTGTAAGTGAAGAAGGTTTGCATATACCTGCAGTAGATATAGGTATTTTTTATGATGCTGTTCCAAGTGAAATAAGATTAATTCAACGAAGAGGAAGAATAGGAAGAGTAAAATTCGGTAAAATAATTTTTATTTTATTACGTAAATCAAGAGATGAAGCTTATTATTATACTGCATTGAGAAAAGAGAAAAAAATGAAAAAATCTTTGAAAATAATGAAAGATTTTGGAATAAGGAAAAAAACTTTATTTGATTTTTGAAAAATTGTATTGCGGAGTATAGATAAGTTTAAATATTAGATAAAGAAAAATAAAAATATCAGGGCACACTTAGGGCACACATTCCGGGCACGTATATCAAGGGCGTTTAATTTACAAATTTACTTTAGGGCACACCGGGCACGTAAGCACATTACATTAGTAGTTTTTTGTAGCTATTTCTTGAGCTTGACAATTATAAATTGGTAGCTTCCTGTATAAAAAAATTTCGCTTGGAAAAAATATACAATGGAGGCGATAGGATGGATTCGTTAATAAAATCTGCATTTCAAAGAACATTTGGAGAAATGACAAACCAAACAAATGAACAACATGTAAGTGTATTTCACCAAAACACAGAAGATTGGGAAAGAAAAGTTGCAGAAGAACTTAATATAGAAATGCACAAAGCAAAAATTGTAGTTGTAGGAATAGGAGGTGCAGGATGTAACACTGTAACAAGATTATATGAAATGGGTGTTGAAGGAGCTGAAATAATAGCTATGAATACAGACGCGAAACATTTAGCAATATCAAAAGCTCATAAAAAGATTTTACTTGGAAAGGAAACTACTCGAGGTTTAGGAGCAGGTGGATATCCACAAATAGGAGAAAAAGCTGCTTTAGAAAGTAAACAAGAAATAAAGCAAGTTTTAGAAGGAGCAGATCTTGTATTTGTAACTTGTGGTTTAGGAGGCGGGACAGGAACAGGAGGAGCTCCAGTTGTAGCAGAAATAGCAAAATCTCTTGGAGCAATAGTTATAGGAGCTGTTACTATGCCTTTCCGCATGGAAGGAACAAGATTACAAAAAGCAGAAGATGGACTTTCTAAGTTAAGACAAGTAACAGATACTGTTATTGTAATAGAAAATCAAAAACTTTTAGAGTATGCAGGAGAATTACCATTTAGACAAGCATTTGCATTAGCAGATGAGCTTATTTCAATGATGATAAAAGGTATTACAGAAACAATAAATGTACCTTCATTCGTAAACTTAGACTTTGCAGACGTAAAAGCAATAATGAGTTCTGGTGGAGTAAGTGCTATATGCATTGGAGAAAGTGATTCTCAAAATAGAGTTAAAGATGCTGTACTTAAAGCATTAAATCATCCATTGCTTGAAGTAGATTATTCAGGAGCTTCAGGAGCATTAATACATATAACTTGTGGGCCTGATTGTACATTAGCAGAAATTAATGAAGCAGGAGAATTAATAGCAAGTCGCTTATCACCTGAAGCCCAAGTAATATGGGGTGTAAGAGAACTACCAGAATTTACAGGAAAAGTACAAGTAATAATAATAATTACTGGTGTAAAATCACCTTACATCCTTGGGCCTTCTATTAAGGAAGAAAATGCAGAAGATTTAGGAATAGAAATTATAAAATAGCTTTAATACTGCGCCACCCCTCTTTTTTTATTTTTCTTTAAAAATATTAATATAATTTAATATAGAATTTCTATTAGGTGCTGTATTATGTTCCTCTTTGGAAAAAAACCTAAGAAAAAAATAGAAAAAGGAATCCCGATTGATATGGTAAGAAACCTTGCTTCTAAAGGTATGAGTGATCAAGAAATAGTTGCTGTATTAAGAAAACAAGGATATTCTCCATATGAAATAGAAAGAGCTCTTTCTTTGGCATTAAAATCAACAATAACCCAAAATACCCCTTCGCAAATTTCAACACCACAATCTCCAGCTCCCCAAGAAAAAATACCTATTCCAAAACCTCCTGAACAACCTTTTTCTCCAAAACCTTTCCCTTCTCCTCCATCTCAACAGCCTGAGATCCCTGAGTTTCATACAGTCCCTTATCCTGAACAAAAAGAAGAATCGCAACCTATTTTTACCTTTGAAAAAACTCCTTTTTTTCCATCTCCTAAAGAAGAGACACAAGAAATAAGCCAAGAATTAAAAGAAATAGAAAGCTCGCCTTTACAAACACCTACTCCGGAAATAACTTTAGAAGAAATTATAGAAGGAATAATAGCTGATAAATGGACTAAATTTGAAGAAATTATAGAAAGATTAAGAAAAAGAGATGATGAGCTTCAAAAACAAATTATTGATATAAGAAAAGAATTAGATTCAATTAAAGATGCTATGAGAAAAAGTGAAGAAAACTTTTTGACAAAACTAGAAGAGCATAGCGAACATGTTGCAAGTATAGAAGCAAAAATAGGAAGTATAGAAAAAGTTTTCAAAGAATTTTTACCAGAACTGACAGAAAGTATGCGACTTATTACAGAAGCTCTTGAGAAAAGTAAAAAAAGCTGATAAAAATGGAGAGAAAATTTTTTATAGCTTTATTTTTTATGTTTTTAGCGGGATGTATAGCTAGTAGCTATCCTTCTGAAGTTTTTGTAGAAAAAGTAATTGATGGTGATACATTTATTGGAAATGGACATATAATAAGACTTCTCGGTATCGATGCACCTGAAAAAGCACAGCCATGCTATGAAGAAGCTAAAAACTTTCTTAAAAAATTAATAGAAAATAAAACAGTAAAGTTAGAATACGATAAAAGGAAAAAAGATAAACATGGAAGATTGCTTGCTTATGTTTGGATAAACAATACATTCGTAAATAAAGAAATTGTAGAAAAAGGTTTTGCTATTTATAGAGATTATGGAAATAAGCTTATTTATAGAGATTTACTAAATATACCTCCTCGTGGATGTGTTAAGCAAATAGATACATGTGAAGAATGTATAGGAATAGCTTATTTTCGTTGGAATCCAGAAGGAGATGATTGTAAAGGCGGTGAGTTTGTAATCCTTAAAAATTACTGTTCTTTTCCATGTAATCTTACAAAATGGAGCATAGAAGATGCTGAAGGAAATAAGTTTGTACTTCCAGAAGTTGAAATAAAAAGAACTCTTGCTATTTATTTTGATTGTGAATTTGAAAAAGAAGGAATTCATTTTTGTAAAGAAGGTTGTAAAGCTGTTTGGGATAATAATGGTGATATTTTCAAACTTTATAATAATAAAGGAGAATTGGTTATTTATTATGAATATTCACCATAATTCAACTTTAATATATTTTTTAAATCATCTCATAAGCTCTCTCATAAATTTTTCGTCGAATTTCTTTATCCTACTCCTTTTTCTTCATCTACCATATGTAATTTTCCTATTCCTAAAAGCTGTGGAGTATTTTCATCAATTTTAATTTTATAGCCAGCTAATCTAAGAATTTCTTTTACCCTTAAATATTCTTTATATTTAGTGATATTTATGAAAAAAGTAATAGAGTATTATAACACAATAGCAAAAGAGCATGACAATATATATAAACACTTAAAATACATGCGAGTTGTGGAATTCAAAGTACTTAGAAATGAAGTTAAAAAAGAGGATTTAATATTAGATGTTGGTTGTGGAACTGGAAAACATCTGCTATACTTAAAAGATTATTCTATATTAGGATTGGATATCTCTATAGAAATGGCAAAAATAGCTAAAAATAAAACTGGAAAATTTATAATTGTAGGAGATGTTCAATATTTACCTTTTAAAAGCAATTCTTTTACTTGTGTTATTTCCTTTTTTGGAGCTTTGAATCATACAGAAATACATAAAGCTTTGAAAGAAATAAGAAGAATTCTTGTTAAGGGAGGTGTATTTATATTTACATTAGCTAATCTTTACTATATAAAATGGATAATTAAATCTTTATTAAGAAAAGGGTGGAAAAATACTGTAAAAGCTATAAAAAAGAAAAGGGGATATATTACAAGAATTGTAGACGGAAAAATAATAAGAGTGGGTACTAAGTTTTACACTTTGAAAGAAATTAAGAATTTACTGAAAAGATATAACTTTCATATAAAATATACATTTGGTACAAACATTACAAATTCTCCTTTAGATATTCTAATATACAAAACATTTTTCAAGTATTTTGGTGGTTATATAGGTGCTGTAGCCATTAAAAAATAAGTTGTATTTAAAAAATATTGGAGCCCCGGGAGGGAGTTTCGTGTCTAAATTTGATATAAAGCTTTTTGTTGTGAACTTTCGAACCCCCGACCTGTCGCTTACAAGGCGACCGCTCTGACCAGCTGAGCTACCGGGGCTTTAAAGCATGTTATAATAAACTAAATCGAAACAATTATTTAAAATTTTCAGTTAAGCACTTTTCATAAATACTAATTAATTTCTTTGTTTGATTTGTTATAGAAAATTCTTCTGCCGTTTTTCTAGCATTTTTAGAAAGCTTTTTCCTTAATTTTAAATCTTGAAGAATTTTAAGCATTTTCTCAGCAAAATCTTTTTTGTTTTTTGGTTTAGCAAAAAATCCATTTTTTCCATGTCTTACAAAATCTTTAAAACCAAGTGCATTAGCTACAACAACCGGACATGAGCAAGCAAATGCTTCTATTACTGTTAATCCTTGCGTTTCTGTTGTAGAAGGAGAAACAAATACCCAAGCACGAGAATAGTATTGTGGAAGCTCTTCTCTTTTAACATATCCTTTAAATTCTGTATTTAAAGAAAGTTTTTTTGCTAAATCTTCTAAATTTTTCCTTTCAGGACCATCGCCAACAATAATAAGCTTTGCTTTAGATAGCTCTTGTTGAACTATTGAAAACGCTTTTAAAAGAATATCTAAACTCTTTTCTTTTCCAAGTCTCCCAACCCAAAGAACAAGATTTTTCTTTGGTTTTGTTTTAGGTTTAAAAAAATCTGTATCTACACCTGTAGGAAGTACAACTATAGGTTTTCTAACTCCACAATTCTTAATATGTTCTTTTATAGCTAAAGAAGGGGTAGTAATAATTTGAGCTTTATTGAAAAAGAATTTTGTATATTTTTTCATAAATTTTTCTGAAAGTAATTGAAAATACTTTTTCTTTAAACGCTTAGGAAGAAAATAAATTTTAAAATACTCTTCCATAAGCGTATGGTAAGTTGCTATTAAGGGCTTAGAAAATATTTTTGCTATAGTTATACCTAATAACCCTATTGAAACAGGTGTATGAACATGAATTATATCAGGCTTTATATTTTTAATCCATTTAATAAGCTTTAACGATGGTAAAGCTCCGCGATATTCTGGATAAGGTTTAAAAGTAAAAGAACGGAGTGCAAATACATTTTCAGAAGTTTTATAACCAGGTGTTCTTGGACATACTATATATACTTCATGTCCCGAGCTTTCAAGCTCTTTCTTAAAAAGCTTTATAGCTGTAACAACTCCATTAATTTGCGGCTCATAAGTATCTGTAAAAAATACAATACGCATAATGATAGTTGATATAAATAAATTATTAAAAATTGAGTTTTGCTAAATGGCGCCGCGGGCAGGAATTTCTTAAATATAAACAAAATTTGATTTGAACCTGCGCGCCCCAAAAGGGGCAGTGGCTCTCGAGGCCACCGCTCTACCGGGCTAAGCCACCGCGGCTTTATTAAAATTTATTTTAAAACGAAATCTTAAATTTATTTCGTTTTGAAAGAAAAACTAAATTATGAAAATTATTAGAAAAAGTTTTTACGTAAATGCTCCGGACATAGTAGCAAAAAAGCTTCTCGGTAAAATACTTATTAGAAAATATGGAAATTATATGCTTTCAGGGAGAATTGTAGAAACAGAAGCTTATTTTGATCAACATGATCCTGCTTCGCGAGCTGCAAAAAGCAATAAATGGCTTGAAAAAATGCTTCGCGATCCCGGAAAAACTTTTGTTTATATGGTTCACAATAATTGGCTTTTGAATATTATAGCACATGAAAAACACTATGCTGGAGCTGTTTTAATAAGAGCTTTAGAACCTTTAGAAGGAATAAATATAATGAAAATTTTTAGGAATAAAAATGAAGAAAAAACTTTAACCAATGGGCCAGGAAAATTAACACAAGCTTTGAAAATCGATAAAACGCTTGATAATATTCCTGTTTATAAAAAGAACAGCCCATTAATAATAGCCGATTCTGAAAAAGAAGAGAAGTTTGAAATAGCAAGAGCTTTTAGGATAGGTGTTAAAAAAGATTTACAAGAACCTATGAGGTTTTATATTAAAGATAATGAATTTGTGTCTAAAAAATAAAAATCAAAATGGTGGGCCGGGGCGGAATTTCTATCACGAAAAGGGTTATAGGAGCAAGGAAAGTGCTCTATATCGAACCGCCGACCTTCCCCGCGTCAGGGGGACGTCATACCACTAGACCACCGGCCCTAATGTAATATAGTTCAGTAATTTGTTTTTAAAAATTTATCTTTTCGTATAGCAATTATGAAAATTGGAATAATTTACCCCAGAGAGAAAAAAGTAGGATTAGAAGCTATTAGCATTCATTGGCTTTTAAGAATTTTTAATAGAGCAAAAACCTTTTTTCTTGATTCTGATTTATCAGAACTTTATAACTGCGAAAAAATTTTAATTAGCTGTCATTTCGAAAATAATTATCCTTACATTCTTCAAATGTTAAGCAAAGCTAATATTGAAATTTTTCGTAAAAAAAGAAAACAAAAAATATATTTAGGCGGTCCAGTAGCAGTAAATCCATATCCGCTTTACTATTTTATTGATGCTTTTTTCATAGGAAGTTTTGATAGTAACAGCGTAAAAGAACTTGTGGAAAATGAAAAAAAGCTTTTTGTGCATGAGTCAATTTTTATACCAGAAGAAAAGGAAAAAGTAAAAATCTCGAGAAAAAGAGATGATATATATTTTGGTTTGAATAATGAAAAGCTTTTAGTAGAAATACAAAGCGGGTGTAGAAATAGATGCTATTTTTGTTTGCTTTCTTGGAATACTCCTTTGGGCTTTGTAAATTTTAAAAAATTGGTCGAAAAAGTTCAAAGCATGAAATTTTCTAAAATTTTTCTTATTGGTTCAGATATTTTTTCGCATCCTGAAATAAGAGAAATTATAAATTTTATTGCAAATAGAAATGTGGAAATATCTTTTCCTTCTTCAAGAATAAATGAAATAGAAAAATTTAAAGATATTATTGAAAAATTAAAACCAAAAAGTTTTACAATAGCTCCAGAAAGTTCTGAAAGAATAAGAAATGCTATGGGGAAACGATTTGAAAATGAAGAAATTCTTACAGCATGTAAAGTATTAAAAGATTGTGGAGTTGAGCATTTAAAACTTTATTTTATGCTTGGTTTGCCGGGAGAAACAAAAGAAGATTTAGAAGAAATTGCCAAGCTTATTTCTTTGCTCAGAAAAGAATTTTTTGTTTCTGTAACTTTTAGTGTTTTTGTTCCTAAAGCTCATACACCTTTTCAATTTGCACCTTTTGAAGATGTAAAAACATTAGAAAAGAAAAACAAATTAATGAAAAAACTGCTGAAAAATGTTAAAGCTCATTTTACAAATCCCAAGAAAGCGTTTATTCAAATGCTTCTAAGCATAGGAAATAAAGATATTTCACAATTGCTTTCGTATGTTTATACCTATGGCTTAAATTATTCTGTATGGGTTAAAACAGCTCAAAAACTAAAAATAGATATTGAAAAATACTCTAAGGAAAAGGATAAAAGTTTTGTATTTGATTTTGAAAACATAGATACAGGAGTTAGTAAAAACACACTTTATAAACTTTATGAAAAATATAAAAATAAAGTTGGATAATTGGTTTTACTATCCTATGTATTTCAACTCTTCCTGCTTTTTCTTTTTCTTCATTTCTTCAAGTGCTTCTCTTTGAAGTTCATCTATTCTTTTAACAAACTCATGCATTTCTTCAACTTTTTCATGAAGCTGGCTAAGATCTACTTTTATTTTAAGCATTTTTTCTAATATTTTAAGCACAGCTTCAGCTGCATTAGGATCTGTTACTATTGGAAATCCTGGAGTTTCTCCTAAAAGAGCCATTGAAGGTATGTTATAAAGCTTTGCTATTCCAGGAATTATACCTGCAGCTCCTATTATTGTGCCTATTCTTCCAGAAACAGAGAAATTTATTCCGTATTTTTGATATTTTCTCTTTATGCTTTCATCAGTAGGGACACCATAAATTTCTGGTTCTTCTTCAATTCTTCCTGTACCAAATCCACCTATGGTTATAATTTCTTTACACCCTAACTTAGCAACAAATTCGACAATTTTTCCTGCTATTTCATAGTGACCTGGAGCATTAGAGCTTTGAGCATCTCCTATAAGCATGATTAAATCGTTTCCTTTTTTATTTTTCCAATAATAGAATTCGTTTCTAAGCATATGTATTTTATTTTCATGAATTACAACAAAGTTGAAAAAATGCGGTGAATAAAGCTCTGCAAATTTTTTTGCTTTAAGATGTGAAACTAAATAACCTACTGCAAGCCTTCCAACATTTCCTATTCCTGGTAGGCCTACAAGAAGTACAGGATTCTTTAGTTTCGGTTTTTTGAGCACTTTTATTATTGTCTCCTTCACGATTTTGATTTTTATTCCAGAAGTTTATAAATTTTAAAAAGGTGTTCATAAAATATGAGAAACTTTTACCGAATATTCCAAGGGGATTTTTGAGAGCTTCTTTTTATATCAACCAATGCGGAAGGAATAGAATTTCTGTTTTGTTTATTTTTTTAGTTCCGAAATCCTTTTCTGTAAAAACAATTGCTCTTTTTGGTTTGTAAGTATTCAAAAAACTGTAAAAACCACGCCCAATTTTTCCCAAAGTTTTTACTTCGACTGGTATAACTTCATTGTTTTTAATTAAAACAAAATCAACTTCTGCTTTCCCTTTTGTTCTCCAATACTTTACTTCACCAAGATTTTTCAGCTGGATAAAAATATGATTTTCAAGTAATTGTCCTTTATCTGTTCTTGAAGATAAAGGTGTAAAATTAGAAAGAATAGAATTTCTTAAACCTGTATCAATAAAGCAAATCTTCCTTCTCTTCCTTATTTCTGTTGAGATATTTTTAAAAAATGGTCTTATTAATTTAATTATATATGTATTTTCGAGAACAGAAAGATAATTATTCAATGTTTTAATATCAATTGCTAAATTTTTTGCTAAAGTTGATAACTCCAACAAATTGCAAACATTGAAACTAAGAAATTTTAAAACATCTCTAAATTTTTCTAAATGTCTTATATCAAAGAAAAAGAAAACATCTTTTTCGAGGTAAGTCTGTTGTAAAGCTTTCAAAAGCTCTATTTTAGTTTCAGGATCTTCTTCTTTTACTATTGCCGGAAAACCGCCGTAAATTAAATATTCTTCTAATAAAAGTTTGAATTCGTTTTCAAAAGCTATTTCTATTCTTGCTTTTTCACCGTTTATAAAATTTTCAACTTCTTTTTTCCAATCTGAATATATCGAATATAAATCTTTAGCTTTCCACATAATAAATTCTTCAAAACTTAAAGGATAAAGCTCAAATATTATCGCTCTTCCAACAAGATAATTTGTTACAGGTATTTTAATATCAAAAGAACCAGAACCGCTTACAAATAACTTTATTTCTGGAGATAAATCATAAATAAGTTTTATTATTTTTCCAGCATTTTTTGAATACTGAACTTCGTCTAAAAAAAGATTTCCTTTAAATCTTTTTGCAAATTGTTTAGGCCTTTTATCAAACTCTTCTAACATATCAGGATCTTCTAAAGTTATATAATTACCACCAAGCCTTTCTTTAAAATGTAAAAGCAAAGTTGTTTTTCCAGCTTGTCTAGGACCTTTTATTATAATCACTTCTCTTCTCTTTAACCATTTTTCCATTTTTTGCTCTACTTTTCTGGGATAATACTCCATATTTAGTATAGTTATTTTAGGACTTATAAATATTTTCAGGTTTGAGAATTTTCACTTCCAAACTTAACTTTTCTTCTCCATTTTCCGTATTTATCTTCAGGTGAAAATTTAGGCGGATGAGCACTTATTGTATTTGCTCCGCAAAGAGGGCAAAGTTCCTTTAAAGTATATCTCTTGCATTTCACACATTTTCTTAGCTTCATGACAACCACTTTTTGAAATCTTTTAAGCTAATAATTAATAAAACTAAACCAATTAGTGAAACAGCATACCAGAAGATATGGCTATAAGGAAAAACAAATGAATATTTCTCAGGATAAGGAAAGAAAAGCATTAGAGCATCTTCTCCTTTATGTACGGTGCTATCAACAATCAAATGCGTAACCCCTCCAATCCAAGCAGAAATAAATAAATTTTTCAGCTCAAATTTTTTCATATTAAAATACTTTCTTATTGAATACACAAATATAGCTATCAAAAAAGCTAAAAATGTTATTCCTAAGAAAGAATGCAAAAACCAATGCGAAGGATATTCTGCTAAGCATTTATAGTCATTTGGCTTACATACGCTATAAGCTTCTTTCATGAAATACACAGCTTCTATATCAGGAGCAACAACGCCTGCAAAAAATGACAAAAACTCAAAACAGCAAAACCTGAAAACAATAAAAGAAATTAAAACATGAAAAGCAGTAAAAACCATTTATTTCACCCTTTTCATAGAAAACTCGCATTTTAACTTTTTAGCTTCTTTTTCTCCAAACTTTTCTATTTGCTCTAAAATTTTCTCTGCTTTCTTAGGATCTTTGTGCTTAAGGACAAGCATGTATTTTGGAGAAGCTATATACTTTATTTCTACGCCAAATTTTTTCTTTATAGCATTGAGAACTTTTTTTATTCTATTTATTCCATCACCTTCAAAACACTTTAACTCTATTTCTGCTTTGAATTCTCTTTCTCTTATTTCTATTGCTTTTTCAGCTATTTTTTTCACGATTTCAGCATATTTTTTATCCAAACCTTTTTTAATCAAAAGTTCTGGTTTTTCTCTTGCAGTAAGAAATCCTTTATACATTTCGCCAAATTCTTCATAAAGGAAAAAACCTATTTTTTCATAAGCTTCATCAAGCGTTATTTTAAGCTCCTTTGCTACAAGCTCAAGCATTTTTTCAGCTTTTTCTTCTCTTCGATATTCCTTAAGCTTTTTTTCTTTATCTCTTTGATTTACTCTTTTAAGACTAAGAGCTATGAAATTCTTTTTTTCATCTACTTGTAAAACTAATGCGACAACGATTTGAGAAGGTTTAACAAAATTTCTTATATCTCTTACCCATTTTCTTGCAACTTCAGAAATATGAACCATTCCTTCTTTACCTGGATATTCTAAAAGCTCTATTACAGCAGAATGTGGATTTATTTCTTTCACTTTTCCTATAACAAGTTCTCCTTCTTCTGGAAATTCATAAGGTTTGCGTGGCATGAGAGATAGATTAGGGAAAATAATATAAATAATTTTGAAAAAAATTACCCTTATGTCATTTGAATGGTATCGCGATTTTGTAGATTTTAGCTATACACCAAAGAAAACCGATTTAATAGCGTATTTTTATTTCGAGCCGGCAAAAGGTGTAAGCGATGAAGATGCAATAGGAAGAATTGCAAGTGAAAGTTCTATTGGCACATGGACAACGCTTAGCACACTAACTAAAAAAATCTATTCTATGCGTGCAAGAGCTTTTTGGAAAAAAGATAGATATGTAAAAATAGCTTATCCTTTAGAACTATGGGAAAAAGGAAGTATAGCTTCTTTACTTTCAGGAATAGCTGGAAATATTTTCGGAATGAAAGCAGTAAAAAATCTTCGCCTTATAGATGTTAGTTTTTCTAAAGCTTATCTTCGTGATTTTTCAGGCCCTAATTATGGAAGAACTGCTATAAAAAAGATTTTTAAAAAGAAACAAGGTCCTATTGTAAGCACTGTACCAAAACCAAAAATAGGTATGAGTTCTGAACAACATGCAAAAGTAGCATATGAAGCATGGACAGGAGGAGTTGATTGTGTTAAAGATGATGAAAATTTGGTAAATCAAAAATTTAACAAATTTGAAAAGCGCGTAACCTTACTTGCAAAAATGCGAGAAAAGGCAGAAAATGAAACTGGAGATATTAAAGATGCTTATATTAATGTCACTGCTCCAAATCTTAAAGAACTTGAAAGAAGAATAAAGCTTGTTTATGATCATGGATTTAAATATTTCATGCTTGATATTGTAGTAAGCGGTTTTACTGCTGTTCAAACAGCATGTGAATTAGCAAAAGATCTTGATATGGCTATTCATGGCCATAGAGCTATGCATGCAGCATTTACAAGAAATAAAAAACATGGAATTTCAATGCTATTTATTGCAAAGCTTTCTAGATTAGCAGGAGTTGATAATCTTCATATCGGAACTGTTGTAGGTAAGTTAGAATCAAGCAAAGAAGAAGTATTAGCTATAAAAGAAGCTATAACAGAAAAAAGTGTATCTGAGATTCCAGGACTTAGAATTGAGCAAGAATGGGGAAAAATTAAACCTATGCTTCCTGTTGCAAGTGGTGGTTTACATGCAGGGTTGCTTCCTGAACTATTTAGAATTTATGGAACAGTTGATATAGGCATACAGGTAGGAGGCGGTATTCACGGTCATCCTTCAGGAACAAAAGCAGGAGCTAAATCTGTTATTCAAGCAATAGAAGCTTATAAGCAGGGTATTGATTTGAGAGAATATGCTAAAACACATAAAGAGCTTGCTGAAGCATTGAAAAAATGGGGATTTGTAAAACCAAAATAAAAAGTGATTAAAAAATGGATGTAATATTACTTATTTTAATTGCATGTGCTATAAATGAAATTATTGCGCTTATAGGCGCTTTTTCTTTATTTTTCCTTGATTCACTGGATTTTTTCTTTTGGAAAAATTGTTTTACTGGCATCATTGCCATGATATAGAATGTAAATCTCATCCTGTAGGAAAACTTATTCTCCCCAAGAATTAGGAGATTTTGCTATACTTGTTTATTTTGGTATGGAAAGAAAACATGCATTACTGCTAAACTTTTTCTCGCAATTAGCCTGCTTTATTGGAGCAAGAGCTGGTATAGTTATGACTGAAATAACTTCTTTCCTAACTATACTTTTACCAATAGCCGCAGGGAGATTTATTTACATTGCTACAAGTGATCTTATTCCAGAACTTCATAAAGCTTGTGAATAAATATTAACATAATTTTTATATGTTTTTGAAAATATAATTTTTTACGATACTTATGACAGTGGATTTAGTTACATTAATATTTCATGAGTTACTCAAAATCTCTCCAGAACTTTTAGCAAGATATCCTACAATCCAAGATAAGCTGCTTTATTTGATTTTGATACCGCATGTTGTATTATTTATACTCCTTCTTTTTTTCGCAAATAATATTGTAAGGGGTCATCCCAGACTAAAAAATTTAATATTAATTGTATCTTATATTTATGTTATTTATTCAGGTTTCTATGGTAGTTTTGTTGTACCAATAGCTATAAGTTGGTTTGTAATTTTGTTACCACTCTTTTTTATAGGCCATTTAATTTTACGTATCTTTCCTTATGAAAAAACACCGGCTATTGTAGCTTTACTCTATAGAGCAGGAGCTGAACCGCTTCGAAAAGCTAAACTTCATGAACTATATATAGAAGAATTAAAAAGTGTTAATAGGGCATTAAACTATCTTTTTGCACAAGCAGGAGCAAATGTAAAAATAAAAGAAACTTATACAGGAGATATAAGCGATCAAGTGAAAAAAGCTAGTAATGCTATAAGTAATTTAGTTGAAAATAAAAAAATAACAAACGAGCAAGCAAAAGTATGGGAAGAAGAACTTAATAAATTAATCCGCTGGAGAGAAGAAATAATAAGAAAATTACGACATCTCTAATTTTTTACTTATCAATAGTAATAACCGAAAACTTTATATATAAGTTTTTCTAATAATAATTACTGTGAGGTGATAAAAATGGCAAGGGAAAGAGAAACCATAATGTTGCCTCCTTCCGAGCCTTGGTGGCGTTATAAAGTATTAACAAAAATCGAAGAAATTGTAGACCAAATAGGTGAATGGGTCTTACCTGAAGTAGCAGAATTACTTTATACTTCTGGTTATGAAGGTCAAGTTGTTAGAAAAGGTATAGATTCCAATCTTTCCAATCCAGCATATTTAGGTGGAGAAGAAGGATGGCCTCCAATAAAAGCTACAGATTTTACATATCCTCTACTTGGAATTATGGCATTTTTCAAAGGTGTTTACGATGGCATTTCAGGAAAATTAATAGAGGAGGAAATAAAAAATATGGAAAAACGGAAAAAAGAACTAGGAATAGACACTATTTACCCAAAAATAACACGTCAAGTTCCTTATTATGAACCTCCATATTTAAAAGATGAAAAAAGAGAAGCTTATTGTGTAGATTTAACACCTTATTCTCCATATACATATGAAAACAACAAAACAAAAAGGAAAGCTTATTCTTCAGAAGAAAAAAGCCTTAGTCCTATAGAAAAATATAATGAATACTTAGAAAAAGTATTGAAAATTCACAAATCATATAAAAAAGGTGGTTAATAAAATATGAAAGTATTATTAGAAAAATTTTCTTCTTATGGTATTTGTTGCGGTGCTGATGTAGTACCAGAAAATTTATGGAAATATTTAGAAGGAGAGATATATTTAATAGGTGGGTTAAACCTTTATTATACAGGAAGAGAAATTATTTCTTTAAAAAGAAAAACATATAATGGAAAATATAAATATAAAGAAATGAATAATTTTGAAGAAGCGAAAAATGAAATAAAAGAAATCAAACCAAACATTATTCATAGTCATACTCGTGGAGAAAAATTAACTGAAATCAACAAAGAAATAAAAGAAAGTTATAATATTCCTTGGATCCATACAATTCATGGATTTGATGAAATTAACGGAAACTATTTTGAACATTTTAAAAATGTTGATTTACTCACTACACCTTCACCTTATTCTGCAGAAAAATTAGAAGAAAAACTCGAAACTTTAAATATAGAAAAACTTGTTATACCTGTACCTAATCCGATAGAAATTAAAAATGATTCTGATATTTTACGAAAATCAGAAAAAATAAGAAATAATTTAGGAAAAGAAGAATTTTTAATTTTAATTCCTGGAAGATTGCAAGAAGACAAAGGATTCTTTGAAACAGCAGACGCTGTTATTGAACTTTTAAATGAAGGATATAAAGATGTTAAACTAATTCATATAGGTTTTATATTTAGTGATAATGAAAAGAAAAAATTAGAAAATAAATTCAAAAAAACTGGTTATGAAGATAAACTGTGTATATGTGGATATGTACCTTCAGAAGACTTGTCTGGATATTATAAAGCCGTTAATGTAGTTTGTATACCTTCAGATACAACAAATGAAACTTTTTCTCTTGCAGTTGGAGAAGCTTTAGGATTAGGAACACCAGTTATAACTTCTAATATTGGTGCCACAAAAGAACTTTGGGTAGATACAGGATTTGCAATAGGCGTTGAACCAAAAAATAAAGATGATATTTTTGAAAAATTAAAATATGTATATGAAAATTATGAAAAAATAAAAAGTTCTATAGAAAATAAAAAATATATTATTGAAAGAGATTTCCATCCTGTTAAAATTTCTAAAATATGGGAAAAAATTTATCAAAACTTTTTATAAACCTTTACTCATAAAATATTTTTATGCCTTACTATGCAAGCTTTCAAATTACTGAGCATTTTCTTATTCCTTTTTTGTTTACTTTAGCTATAATTTTTGGAGCTTTGAGATATGCAAGAATTTTTGGAAATAATACACCTGTACAAATGATAATAGCTATTGTACTTGCTTATTTTGCTTCTACTTACGAACCTTTTGTAAGCACACTTTATACGTATTTTCCAAGTATAACATGGTTTTTTATTGTAATGTTTTTCATAGCGTTTATAATGGAAATTATTGGTTTAGGAAAAAAATCTCCACAAGGAGATCATGAGCTTAATATGTTTATTTACGGAATTTTACTACTTATTCTTTTAACTATAGGTATTTCACAAGCTAAAGCTTTTGGAATTTATGAAATTCCAATCATAGGAAACTTAGAGAACCTTGCCTTAATCTTAGGAATTATATTTATAATTGGTATATTTTATTTTGCTTATAAATCAAGTGGCTAAAAATATAAATTTAAAAATTACAAATAGCATAGTGATATATATGCCTGTAGATAAAATAAAAAAGTTCCTTTTTATAGCAGAAGAATTTGTTGAAGATTTAATTTTAATACTTTTAAGCATAGTAATAATAGTACTTTCTCTTTCAGCTTTAACAGTACTTGGAACAAATATTCCAGTAGAAGTTTCTGAAAGAGTAGAAAAAATAGCAGAACTTCTTCCTTATTTGACTTTTCTTGCTAAAGCAGAGTATTTTGCAAGTTTAGTATTTCCATGGGTAATAATGCTTATAGGTATTCTTTTATTCCGAGAGCTATGGCTTTTAAGAAGAGCTATAGAAAGATTAGAATTCAAAAAACTTTTAGAACTTTCTGAAAAAACAACAAAAAAGGTGAAAAAAAGATGAGCCCTATAGAACAAATGCTTATTAGATTAAAAGAAATGGGTTTTGATTTAATTTTAGTTTGGATGCTTTCTATAGCAATAATTTATGGGATTCTTACAAAAATTAAAATGCCTGAATCCTATTCAGCAAGAGGAGTTATAGCAATTGCTTCAGGTTTTTTAATAATGCTTGCTTCAGCTGGAACAATAATTCCTACTATAATTCAAAATATAGTAGTCTCGCTTATAGTAATAGGTTTTGTGCTTTTACTTATTGTAATATTTTTAGAGCTTATGGGTATAAAAGCTGCAGACACGCTTCAAGCACATTCAAACATAATTTTAATAATACTCGCAGTAGTAGTTTTTTTAGTATTTTTATCAAGCGGTGCAAGAAATATTTTTAATAATATAAATATTTTTATTTCACAAAATATATTAATGTTCGTGTTATTTTTAATATTTGCATCATTTGTAATATGGATAATGGCTAAAGAAACAGGAGGTGGAGGAGGTGGGAAATAGATGCCAACACTTGATATAGTAAATATAACACTTCCGGAAATACTTTTATGGTTACTTACTTATGCAGTTGTGTATGGAGTGCTTTCACAAGTAAATATACCATCTTCGAAAACAGCAAGAAATATAATAGCAATAGTTTCTGGTTTTCTTGTGCTAATGTCACAACCAACTCAAATACTTGCAGTATTATCCCAGATTGCTGGAAACATGCTTCTAGTTATAATAGGTATTTTAATTTTTGTAATATTTATAGAAATAGCAGGAATAAAATTTGAAGAAGGAAAATCAGTAAGAGAACATCCTAATCTCAGTAAAATCTTTTTGATTATACTTGTAATAATAGCTGTTGCTATATTCATTTCAGCAGGTGGTTTAAGATTACTTGGCTGGGAAGGAAGAATATTAAATATAGATTGGAATACTTTATTATTCCTATTAATAATAATAGGAGCAATATGGTGGATGACATCTGAAAAAGGAGGATAATTTATAAATATTACATCCTAATTAACTTGTGGTGAGCCTTATGGAATTGAAATGTACAACATGCAAGGTTAATGTAATAGCAGAAAAAGATTGGGTAAAGTTTCCTTGTCCAAACTGCGGTGAAGTAATTATAGTTAGATGTTCGCAATGTAGAAGATTAGCAAATCCATATAAATGCGAAAAATGTGGCTTTGAGGGGCCGTAAATGGGAAAAGTAGCAATGAATATAAAAATAATGCCATGTTCTGCTGAAATTGATATAGAAAAATTAAGTGAAGAAATCAAAAAAACTGTAGAAGTAAAAGATTTAAAAATTGAACCAATTGCATTTGGTTTAAAAGCTATAAAAATTCTTGTAATAGTTGATGACAGTGAAGGTTCAGAAAAAATTGAAAATAAAATAAAAAGCGTTAAAGGTGTTGGAGAAGTGGAAATCGAATCTGTAACACTACTCTAATCTCGCTTATTATCGAACTTTTTTAAGATTTATAAACTTTAAAAATCTACAACTAAACAACTAAAAAATGGTTGAGGAGGTGTTATATAATGCCTGCAAACAAACCACACCTTAATTTAGTTACAATTGGACACGTAGACCATGGGAAAAGCACACTTGTAGGAAGATTGCTCTATGACAGCGGAGCAATAAAAGAAGAAGATCTAAGAAAGCTAAAAGAAATAGCTAAGGAATACAAGAAAGAGACATTCGAATTCGCATTTATCATGGATAGATTAAAAGAAGAAAGAGAAAGAGGAGTAACAATAGACATAATGCATACAAGATTTGAAACACAGAAATACTATTTCACAGTAATCGATGCACCTGGACATAGAGACTTCGTTAAAAACATGATAACAGGTGCAAGTCAAGCAGATGCAGCTATTCTAGTAGTTTCTGCAAAAGACGGAATCCAAGAACAAACAAAAGAACACGTATTCTTAGTAAAGATTTTAGGTGTAGATCAGCTTGTAGTAGCTATAAACAAAATGGATGCAGTAAATTATGATAAAGCAAAATTTGAAGAAGTAAAAAAGCAAGTAGAAAATCTTCTAAAAACAGTAGGATATGATACAAGTAAGATATTATTTATACCAGTATCAGCATACCATGGAGACAATGTAGTTAAAAGAAGTGATAAAATGCCTTGGTACGATGGACCAACACTTATTGAAGCTTTAGATACATTCAAAGAACCTCCAAAGCCTATAGACAAGCCATTAAGAATACCTATTCAGGATGTATATAGTATTACAGGAGTAGGAACTGTACCAGTAGGAAGAGTAGAAACAGGTGTACTTAGAGTAGGAGATAAAGTATTATTCCTTCCATCAAATGTAGAAGGAGAAGTTAGAAGTATAGAAATGCACCATGAACCTATTCAGGAAGCAAAACCTGGAGATAATATAGGATTTAACGTAAGAGGAGTTGGAAAGAACGATATAAGAAGAGGAGATGTTGCCTGCCATCCTGATAAACCAGCAACTGTAGCAAAAGAATTTACTGCACAAATAATTGTGCTTAATCATCCAAGCGTTATTACAAAAGGATATACACCTGTATTCCACTGTCACACAGCACAAGTAGCATGTAAAATAGTTGAAATTCAGAAAAAGATAAATCCAAAAACAGGAGAAGTAATTCAAGAAAATCCTGATTTCATTAAAACAGGAGATGCCGCAATAGTAAAGTGTGTACCAACAAAACCATTAGTAATAGAAAGTGTAAAAGAATTCCCAGAATTAGCAAGATTCGCAATAAGAGACATGGGTATGACAGTTGCAGCAGGGGTTTGCTTAGAAGTTGTGCCTGCAGAATAAGGCTTTTTCTTTTAAATTTTTATTTTTTGAGTTTGCATTTTTCACAATAATTTGGTTTTATATATAGTTCATCTTTATATGCTACACAACAGCTTTTATTGAGTATTTCACCTATTCTTGCAAAATTTGGTTGAGCTAAATATACTATTAAATCTATTTTTT
>DQVX01000016.1 GCA_015661515.1 Nanobdellota archaeon | reverse complement strand
TCTTTTTCTAATTAAGAATTTATCAAGTAAATTTAATTGATCTTCAGGAAAATAAACATCAATCGGTTTGTATTTTGGTTTTCCAGTTCTACAATCTAAATTTATCTGCTCAATAATTCTTAAACCCATGGTGTGATCCGGATGCCAGTGTGTGTAAAAAATTGCTTCTACTTTTTCTATATTATTGTTAATAAGTTGAATTCTAATCTCTTCTGGTGTGTCAATTAGGACATTAGCTGGTTTAATAAATAGAGAAGGTCCTGTTCTAAAAAATTTTCCCTTTTTCTCCCTCGCAATTCGGCATCTTTCGCAATTACAACATGGTTTTGGAGTTCCTTCTATTCCACCTGATCCTAAAATTATTAGTTCCATAATTATAATCAAACCGTAAAATTTAAATAAAACTTTTAAACAACTCTATTCATGAATCTTGGAAATATAACACAAATAGCTTTTGTTATATCTAGCTTAATAATGATTCCTTTAATTTCAGGAAATATAACTTTAGATAATAGAGATATTTCAGGTTTAGCTTTTTCTTTGAATTCAAGTTTTGTAGAAAATAATTATAGCGATTATTATTCAATTAAAAAAGAACATCTTGGAGAAAAAGTTGTTTATACATATTTAACTCCTTATGGTAAATTTACATTTTCTATTTCTCCAGAAAAATTTGAAGGAGAAGTTTTTAGAATAGGAAGAAAAGTTAAGGTTATGTATTCTTCTTCAGAAAAAGTTTATGAGCTTTGGGAACCTGAAAAATATCTTAAGATAAATACAACTCCTTTCAGAATAGAAAGTTATTTGAAAACACCTTATGGAAGTATAACATTTATTTCTCAAGACGGGAAAAATTCAACTCAAATTTCTGGATATTTGCCTAAGAATGCTTTAATTGAAATACTAAGAGAAAGTGAACAAATACTTTATCAAGAAGTAGAATTGCTTAAAATTTCCACAGAAGAAATCACAGGTGTTAGAAAAGTTGAAATTACATATCTTAATTGTAGTGGAAGTAAAGAAAAAGAATATGTAGAAATAACAAACACAGGCATTGTACCTGTTAACCTTAGAGGATATGTACTAAAGGATATGGAAGGTACTAATACAAAGTCTTATGAATTTGAAGATATCATATTGAAACCAGGAGAAAGTATAAAATTTGATAGTAGTGTAACAGGAATTACTTGGAACAATAAGGGAGATACAGCAGTTTTAATTAATCCATTAGGAATAATAGTCTCTCAAAGAAGCTGTGATGAGTAATAAAATTTCTTTAAATCCTTTTTTCATATATTTATTATGCCTGTACCAATAGAAATAATTATTTTAGGAAGCGGTTCTGCAATACCTACTTTAGAAAGGAAGCATCCTGCAATTCTTATTAAATATGAAGGCGATTATATGCTTTTTGACTGTGGAGAATGCGCCCAATTAGGTTTGCAAAAAGCAGGTATATCACCAATGAAAATAAAAAGAGTATTTATAACTCATTGGCATGCAGATCATTTTGCTGGGCTAATACCATTAATAGAAACCTTACACATGCTTGGAAGGAAAAAAATGCTTGAAATATATGCTCCTGAAGCAGAAAGGTTTGTAGAAACAATTTTAGAACTTAGCTATTGGAGTTTTGGATTTAAAATAAAACCTATTGATGTTTCCATAGAAGAAGAACAAAAAATTGTTAAAGAAAAAAAGTATGAAATTTTTTCTTTGCCTGTTGTTCATTCAGTTCCTGCAGTTGGATATATATTTCAAGAAAAAGATCATTGGAAAATAATTCCTTCTAAAATTAAAAAACTTGGAATACCGGAAGACAAAATTCAATTACTAAAAGAAAAAGGAAAAATTAAAATTGATGGAAAAATTATTGAAATTAGTGAAGTAGCAAGAAAAATAGAGGGGAGGAGAATAGTTTATTCTGGAGATACTTTACCTGTTGAAAAATTATTTGAAAAAGCTTCTAATTCTGTGCTTATACATGATGCTACTTTTGTTGAGCCAGTAGAAGGTAGAGCACATTCTTCTTTTAAAGAAGTTTGTGAGCTTGCAAAAAAATATAAAGTAAAAAAGCTTATTCTCACGCATATAAGTAAAAGATATAAAAACCATTCTGAGCTCGTAAAAAAAGCAAAAAAATATTTTTCAAAAGCAACAGTAGCTAAGGATGGTATGAAAATAATTTTATAGTTCTAATTCGATGATTATGACTTTAATTATTCTTTCTCTCGGTTTTACATCAGCTTCATAAAAAATAATATCTTGCCATGTTCCTAAATCTAATCGCCCATCTTTTATCGGAATTATTCTTTCTCCTCCGAAAATTCCTGTAAGCAAATGAGAATGTGCATTGTCTGGATGCTCATAAATTTTATTTTCGCTAGCTAATTTTTCAAAAAGTTTTTTAAAATCTTCTTTAAGTAAGTCGCAATTTTCCTGAAGAAGAATAAATGAAGTTGTACTTGGAAGGAATAAAATACATAAACCATCTTTAACACCGCTTTCTTCAACAATTTCTTGGATTTTATGTGTTAAAACATAAAAATTCTTAGGTTGTGTTTTTATTCTAACTTCTGAAAAATACACCATGTGATTGTTTTAGTTTTTCAAATATTTAAACTTCATCATTCTAAAAGAAATTATGTTAATACTTTCTCATGGAGATGCAGATGGTGTTTGTTCTGTAGCAGTTTTTTATAAAGCTAAACAAAATTCAAAAATCCCAGTAATTTTTACTTCTCCGGCTGCTTTAAAAGATACTTTATGCAGAAGCATGATAAAAAGAGCTTTAGATGAGCTCTATATTTTCGATCTTGCAGGAACAAGAGAAACAGTAAGAATAGCATCTGCATGGAAAAAAGTAGTATGGATAGATCACCATTCATGGGAACCTGAAGATAAATTTGAAAACATGGAGATAATTATTAAACCTTATCCTTCTGCAACACAAGTTGTGGCAGAGTATTTTGGTATAAAGGATGGAATTATAGAAATAGCTAATGAAATAGATACAAACTCAATAAAATCTTCGGAAGCAGAATTTCTTAGAAATCTTATAGGCGCAATAAAATGGAAATTTAATGGAAAAAAGGAACTTAATTCTAAATTAAGAGAAATTTCAAAAGAAATAGCATTTAAGGGAATAGAAGAAATGCAAACAAATGAAAATTATGCAAAATTAATTCAAGAATTTAATGAATTTATAGAAAACTCGCTTAATGAAGTAGTGCAAAAAATAAAAATAGAAAGTATAAATGGAATGAAAATAGCTATATATGAATCTACTAAATTCCTTCCTGTATATGCTATTACTGAAAAACTCTCTGAACATGAAGAAGCACCTTTTGATATAATAGCTGTTATTTGTTATAGAGTTTCTGAAAAAGGTGTTAGCACTAAAATAGAGTTAAGAACACAAACAGGAGTTAATGTAAAGAAAATAGCAGAAATGCTTAATGGTGGTGGTCATAAAGTTGCTGCTGGTGCTACTGTGCAAGAGCTATATACAGGCACAAAAATTATAGAACTTATAAAAAATCTTCAGGAAGAATATTCAATAACATGAGTTTTATTAAATTCAAAAACTTTTATTGGGTAAACAGTTTTTATTTCTTTTAGAATTTTTTCTTGAAGTTTTCCTGCAATCATATCTTTTACAAAATCTTCTATTTTTTTATCTTTGGAATAATTTTCAAGAAAGCTGTTTATAAGTTTTCTTATTGTTTTTTGTACTCTATAACAAGCTCTTCCATTAGTAATAGTAATAGTTTTTATTCTTAATTTTCCATCTTTAAATTGAAAAACTTCGTTTGTATCTATTCTTGTTGTTCTTTTTTGTACAATTCTTGCAATAAAGTCTCTTGTACAATAATGGCCATGATAAATTGTATAAGCATTTGTTCCATTTACTTGATTTATTTTGAATATTAAAGTAAGATAATATCTTATAGGATCGTTTGTAAGCTCAAAAAGGCTCACTTCTACTGTTCTTCCTATAACAGCTTCTTTACTTCCTGCAGGAGTTTCACCTACTACAATATCTCCAAGCCATTTTGGAACATAAATTGTATACCATTCCTTTCCTTTCCATTTTCTTTGTGCACTTTTTTGCCTTTTTTTCGCCATTTAACCACCTGTTTGTACCCAAATCTTTGCTTTCTCAGGATCATATTTCCAATCTTTTGGAAGCTTACCTTTTCTTATATAATATTCAGCAAGCCTTCTAATTTTAGATTCTAAAAGCTCTAAACCTCTGCGAGAATGCTTATCTTTGCGATGAACTTCAAGGTGTTTTCTTAAGTTCACAGCTTTTTTCAATAAGTTAAATAAATCTTCAGGGATTTTAGGAGCTAATCCATGTTCAGCAAGAATTTTAGTTATTTTTTTCCCAGTTATATCCCGCACAGAAGGAATACCATATTGATCACGAAGTATTAGCCCTATCATCGCAGAAGAATAACCTTCTTTAGCTAATTTAACAACTAATTGTTCAACTTCTTCTGGAGTGTATTCTACCCATGTAGCTTTTGTTAAAGGTTTTTTACTACCAGATTTTCCTTTTTTTCTAGCATACATTCTTGCCATAGTATCACCAAGTAAGCATAGTTAATATTGAACTAATTGTTAGGAATAGTTATTTAAAAAAGTTTATAAAGTTTTCTTAAACAATTTAATTAAATGCCAACAAACTATAGTAAAACTATAGGCTTTTGGATTATTGGTAGTATTTTTGTATTTTTAGGAAGTTTAATAGCAGGTGCTGTAGATCCATATGTTTTAGGTGCTACTTCTACTGGAGTTATAATTTCTTATGTAATAGCTTTTGTTCTTATATTAATAGGTGGTATGTTTTGGATTTCAGCAGCTTCTTATCTCATGGAGGAGGAAGAATAGCTTTATAATATTTATATATTTCAAGAAAATCTTCTATTGTGCATTGAAAAACACGCTTATAGGCAAGATGTTTAGGAAGAGAAATTTTGACTTTTGCATCTTCAAAAGAGTTTTTTACGAGCTTTTTCTTATGAGTAAAAAGTATTCTAAGCATATCCCAAAAATCTTGTGGAAGTTCTGGCACTTTTTTTCTTTTTAGTCTAACTATTACCGAATCCACTTGTGGTTTAGGATAGAATTTACTTTTTGGAATTATTTCTAAAAGCTCTGGAATAGAATAATAATTAACCATTACTGTTAATCTTGAATAATTTCTTTCACCTGGTTTTGCAAAAAATCTAAGCGCAAATTCTTTTTGAAATGTAAGCACAGCAACTTCCCATTTATACTTAAAAATTTTTTCAAGTATCTTTGAAGAAATTGAATATGGTATGTTTGAAACTATTTTACTGAATTCTGGAAATTTAATTTCAAGAGCATCTGCATGAATTACTTTTACATTTTTTCCTGTATTATATCTCGCAAGCTCAACAAGATCTTTATCCTTTTCTATTGCTATAACTTTTCCAGCATATTTAGAAATAACTTTTGTTAATCTACCATCTCCAGCTCCTATTTCTAAAACAACATCTTTTTTATTTAACAAAGCGTACTTACATTCCCTTTCAAATATAGATTCATCTATAATAAAATGCTGACCCAGTGCTTTTATTTTTCTATTTCTCTTCCTCATATTACTAAATTCGATACGTTAGAAATTAAAAAATTTCTAAATCCTACCGAAAAGTATTTATATGAGAATTTACTACTATATAGTTATGAAAGTGAAAATAGAGTTGGGATTTGATAGGTTTGAGGAACTAAAAGAAAAAGTAGAGAAAATGGGAATACCGCTACCAACAGATCTAGACTATGTCAAGAAATATAAAGAAGAGTGGAAAACAGCGTATGTCAGCAAAGAAGAGCCTTTTGTAATTAAAAGCGTGGACGACAGAATTTTGGCAAGTTTTTATCCAAAAGTAATGTATTCCGGACATTTCAGATCATCTTTAAAAAAAGGAAAGGAATATATTTTCGGCAGAGAACCAAGTTTTAATTCATTACAGGACTTATACTATGTAAGCATAAAGCCAAATGGTGAATATGACAAAAGAATAACAGGCACAAAAGTTTCCCGTTTTGTTTCAAAAATACATTACTATGTAAGAGATTTAGGCAATGAAATAGAAATTGCAAGACTTGGAATTACACCAATAAACATAAAGTTCTACGATGAATACAAAAACAATGTACGGCTATAAAATACAATTAAGCCTTTTTTATTTTTTATGATTAACATGATTCATAAGCTATTTTATAGAGGATGAACAAAAATACGAAAAAATCGAAGATATAATAATATTTATCACCTTTTATTTTCCAGCAGTTATTTCACATCACATTCTAAACCTCAAAAACCCTCCTATTCCGCAGAAATGATAAAATCTTTCTCCTTCAGGATGAGAATCGCTTATTAGCATGATTTTTGCTCCTATTTTCTCTGCTTGATCTAAAAGCTCTTTATACTTTTCTATCAACTTTGTGCTTATCAAAAGTTTTTCTAAAGCACCTAACTCTATAGCTTTTTTAACTTCTTGGGCTCCATAAACTGCTAATCCCTCTTTTGCTATTTCTTCAAAAAACTTTTCTATTTCTTTTGCTTCTTCAGAAATTCTTGTTTCCTTTAAAATTCTTTTTAAAGTACCTCTTTTTAAAAGCTCATTTACCCCAGCCATTCCTGTATGCGAAATAGAATCCACAAAAACTTTTCTTGATTTTATTTCTGATAAATTTTCTTTTAGATATTTGAAAAATTCTTCTTTTGCAAAACCTGGTCCAGCTAATATTATTTTCCCCTCCCAGTCTTTTATGGCTTTCGAAATTTCGGAAAAAAATCTTGTTTTAAGCGAAGAATCATGAGCTTTGAAAAAACCAGAATAAATTTTTCCTTTTTCTTCTATAACATCTCCTATAATAAATATTTCAGCTTCTTTTTCATCCATTACGCAAACAAGCACTTTTTCACAAGGCCTAATTAATTTTCTAAGCTTTTCTATTTCCCAATTTTTCCAGTCTTTTTTTATTATTGCTTCTGAACCAACAGAAAGAACTAAAGAATGATAACCTTTTGTTTCTTTTGAACTTTCAACAATTTTTCCAAGAATTTTAAGTCCATTTTCCTTTATTTCTATTTTTTCAACTTCAATAGTTAGCTTTATTTTTTCTTTTCCTACTTTAATTTTTCTACCATCTCTTATAATTTCTTTTGATCTTATAGTTTCTGCAGTAACATAGCTATGTGGGGTGATAAAATGCTTTATAAAAAATATTTCTTCTGGAGCCTCTATTCTAAGCTTCACAGCCTTTTCCTTTACGTTATACCACATTTTCACAAACTTTTTATTATTTAGAAAACTTAATATCTTTATGTCAGATTTTGAGAGAGTAATGGCAGTAGCTATATTACTTCTTGCAGGACTTTTTGTAATTACTTTTCAAGAAGGATTTTTTATTTCTCCTCAAGAAAATCAAGTAACTTATATTTCTTATCCTTCTCCTCCAGAAACAGAAAATAAAAGTGTAATAAAAATATTTGAAGTTGGAATAAATGAAAAAATAAAACACATAACAATTGCTGAAAATGTTATTATTAGCTTTACTGCAGATGAAAAAATTGCTCTTTCAGAAAGCAATATAACAGTAAAAAATGGTTTTGGAGGTAGAAAGGCTTATGAGAATACATTTTATATATTCTGGCCTGAAATGGTAGAAAAAGCAAAGATAGAAATTGAAGTACATGATACAAATCTTTATGGAAATTTATTAGTATTTTTGAACAATGAACTTATTTATGAAAATCTTACAAGACGTGGAAAAGTTGTAATAGATCTTAATGTTTCAAAACTTAAAGAAAGAAATGAAATAATGATTTTTGCAACTTCTTCTGGTTGGAGATTATGGGCCCCGACTACATATATTCTTTCATTCAATGTTACACTTTACTTTTTTGATCTCAAGAAAAAAGAACTACCATTCAATATAGGAGATGAAATAAAGACATTAAGACTTTTGAGACTATTATGGACAGTTGAAAAAATAGAAGGAGAAGGAAATTTAATAGTAAAATTTAATGGAAAAGAAATATATCGTGGTAGAGAAAAAGCTCCTATGATAGATTTAGAACCTGAAAAAATAGAAATAAAGAAAGGTGTAAATCTTCTCGAATTTTACACAGAAAAAAATACTTCATTTTATATAGAAAAAGTTAATGCGGTACTTTTTTATAGAGAAAAAGAAAGCCCTGTTTTTACTTTTAATATTTCAGAAGATGAATACAACATGCTTTTAAAGAAAAATGCTACTCTTTCCTTTACTATTCAAAAAATTTATGGAGATGTCATATCTATTGCTTTAAAAGTTGTGAAAAGTGATGGAAAAGAAAAAAGAATACTTATTCATGGTATAATAAAAGAAGGGGAAAAATATGAAATAAAACTTACAAAAGATGATCTTTCAATTGGAGAGAATAAAATAAAGTTTGAAACATATGGAGATGGCTGGATAATTATAAGCGATGCGGAACTTGAATTAGGTGAATAAAAATGGAAGTTATAAATAATATTATATTGCCAATAATTTTTACTTCTGCAATAATTTATATATGGCTTAAAATATTTCATGAATATGTAAATATACCAAAAATACTTATTGTTGCTTCTATAGCAAATTTCCAAAACTATATAATTCCTTTGATAATAGGTTTTTTCTTAAGGTTAGGGATAAATATATGGAACCCGTTTATAATAATTCCTGCATTATTTTGGATAGTTTTAATAAAACTTGTTTTTAGAGATATTTCTTTTTCTCATGCAATTATAATAGGTTTTCTTTGTTTTGTTACTCACACATTTTTTGAAATATACAAGCCTTTCTTCTTTCTTCTTCAACTGTAAAAATAAAAAATCTTTATTGCGCACCTCCAAAAGAAATAGAACCTTCAAAAAATGCTTTAATTTTTTCTTGTTTTTCTTTAATTTTTTCTTCAAGTTTTTTAATAAGCTTTTCAAGAGATTTTATTTTTACTTCTATTTCTTCTAATTTTTCTTTCAACTCTTTTTCAACTTCAGATTTTTTAGTTTTAATAAGTACAGGTCCTGTAATTTTATATACGCTTTCATTTTCTTTAACTTTTTCTAAAGCTTCTAAGGCTTTTTCAATTTCTAATTTTTGTAAATTTAAGGAATCTCTTTGAAGAATACTAGCTTGTAATTGCTGTTGAAATGTTTGAAGTTGTGCAATAACTTGTTGTGCTTCAGGAGGAAGAGATATTTCTCCTGACATATTTAGTTTAAAGAGAAGAGAAGTATATATAATTTATCTTTTAGGGAGAAGTCTACATTTTTTCTTTATAAGATAAATAAGTTCATCATAACGCTGAGCAAATTCTGGTTTTATTTTTTTCATTTTTTCAAGAATTGCTATTCTTTCTTTAGCAATTCTTTTCCACTTTTTTTCAAGAATTTTTCTTGTTTTTCTTTTCATAAAATGGTGCGCCGGCCGGGAAATTCGAACAAGGTATAGTAAAGAGCTGTGATATTAATATTAGTTATATTTCGAACCCGGGCCTCTGCCGTGGCAGGGCAGTGTCCTACCCCTAGACTACCGGCGCACTATAATAAGTTTAGTATAACTAAACTTTTAAAATTATTCAACTAGCATATCTTTAATTTCATTTACAATCTTTTCAGCTGTTGCTTCGTCAATTTCTCTCCCTTTTTGTTCTACTAATTCACTAAGCGTTCTTTCAATGTTTTCAGTTATTTTTATTTTTGTTTTATCAATAGCAATAGGATTAGGCTTTATTATAGCCCCTCTAACTAAACCTTCGCCATTTAATGGTGTTAATATTAAAGCTCCGACAAATTCACCTTCTACTTTTACAAAATATACAATATCTCCAAGCTCAGTTTTACCGGCTTTTTCAATGTTAAATTTAGTTTGTTCAACTTCTTCAAGTTCTTCAATTCTACTAATAGCATCTGTTATAACGGGTTTAATTTCTTCTTCTGGCATTCTTTTAAACACTTCTATATTTAATGTGTCAAGTTTCCAATTTATTTTATTATTAACCAATTCATACTCTACCATTATTCTAACTACATCGCCCTTATCAAGTTTAAGTTTGTTTACAAATATTTCATATAATAACTTATTTAAATCTCCAGAGGCTTTAGCAATATCTTGCGAGCTAATTTCTTTGTTTTTGATATAATCTTTTAATTGAGCAAATAATATGCGTCGTACTTTATCGGCATATGCACCAACTATTATATATCCAGAACTAAGTTTCATGGCACTCACCTTATTATTAATATTTTCAAAACCATTATTTTATAAATTTTTAAACCGCTCAAACAAATAAAATATAGTTGCAATGCATAAAACAAGTAAAGTAAGATATATAGCAGGATCTTCTAAAAAGAATCTTTCTTTTATAGTTTCAAAAATCATCCATAACGAAGTTACTACACCAAAAAAGGCAAGTAAAGGAAATTTTCCTATATTAAGTGGTATTTTAAAACTTCTTTCTTTTTCAAGGTTTTTATATCTAAGCAATATTACAGAAAGATTTACAAAGAAATAGCATATAAAAATCCATAAATTTGTCACTTCTGCAACAATTTTTATATCACTATATATTAAAAGAGCTGTAGCTATAATTCCTGTTATTAAGACTGCATAATGCGGAGTATGTGTAAATTTATTTATCTTAGAAAATATTGGAGGGAAAACTTTTTGAGAAGCTAATCCATAAAGCATGCGTGAAGAAGAAATTAAAATAAGGAGAATTGTATTTCCTGTTGAAAAAAGAGCTATGATAGAAAGAATTAGTTTTAAATTAGGGTGTATTTTTTCAGCTATAAGAGCTGCTGGTTCAGATGAAGTATATAATTCTTGAGGAGAAGCTATTGTTATAGAAGCTATTGCAACGCCTATGTAAAGAAGTGTTGTGATAAAAATAGAAAGTAATATAGCTTTAGGTAGTGTTTTTTCAGGATTTTTTACTTCTTCTCCCATTTTTGCTATACTTCCAAATCCTATATATGCAAAAAATGCTAAAATAGCACCTGAAATTACACCAGAAAGTGAAAAGTCAAAATAATCTATTTTAACTTTAGTATAGTTAGGATTTAATCCTACTATAGCTATTACTCCAAAGATTATAAGAGCTAGTCCTAACACCTCTAAAATTGTTGCGACATTATTTATTTTAGCAGAAATCTTTATTCCAACAAAATTTATCAAAGTAAAAATAAAAATAGATAAAGCTGCAAAAACTACAGCGTTGGCTATGCCTAAAATAGCTGAAAGATACCCTCCAAATCCTAAAGCAACAACAGTTGCAGAAATAATCATGCTTGCTAACATAAACCATGCAACAATATAGCTGAGATATTTACTTTTAGTAGCATGTCTAACATAATCAAATTCTGCAGAATCCTTAGTAAAAATACTTGAAAGCTCTGCATAGCTTAGCCCTGTAAATATAGCAAGAAAAGAAGATATAAGAAAGGAAAGCCACACACCATTTCCAGCTAAACCAGCAACTTTTCCTATTAAAGCATAAATTCCTGCACCCACTATCATTCCAATTCCATAAAGAGTTATTTCAAAAAGTCCTAACTCTCTTTTAAGTCCCATACTTCAAAATTCAAGATTAAGTTTATATAAGATTTTTTTCTCATTATTTATTTATGGCAGATATAATTCATATAACAAGTTTGGCTTTAGTTGATGCTGTAAATCCATGTACATTAACTGTTCAAGCTCTTTTACTTTCAGCTCTTTTAATAACTAAAGGTAGAAAAAATGCACTCTTAGGAGGAGTATTTTTCTTTGGAACAATTTACTTTATGTATCTTCTTTATGGTTTAGGTATACTTCAAGTATTGTATACTTTAGGAATAGAAAATATTCTCAGAATTGTTTTGAAAGTACTTTTAGGAATTATGATAATAATGGAATTTTATGCTGTTTTATCTTACAAACCTGGTTTTCGCTCCTTAGAAATGCCCTTAAAGTTTAGGCCTTACGCAAAAAAACTTTTAGCTTCAGTAGAAAATCCGTATACAGCAATTCCTGTTGCTGCACTTTGCTCTATACTTTTACTCCCATGCTCTTCAGGACCTTATTTAAGTGCATTAATGCTTCTAGCTCAAAGCTCTTTAGAAAAACTCGCAATTCTTCTTTATTATAACTTTATTTTCATTTTACCAATGATTGCAATAACATTAATAGTAGCTTTTGGTACTTCTCCAAAGAAAATTTTAGATTGGAAAGAAAGACACATAAAAAAGCTTCATCTTATTGCAGGATTATTATTGTTAGGAGTTTTCTTAACGGTGTGATGCATGAGAAAAGTTTATTTTCTTTTTATTTTTGCACTTGTTCTGTTTTCTGCATGCATAATGCAAGAAGAAAAAAACCAAAATACAAACCAAATTCATGAAAATAAAGAAAATGTGGTATATTTAATATATTCTCCAGCATGTCCTCATTGTCACGCTATGATAGAATATCTTAAAAATTATGAAAACGAAATTAAAATTGTAAAAACTACACAGCCTAAAAAATATCTAAGTTATCTTTATAAAAACTTTAATTTTTCTTGGGATGGTGGTGTTCCACTTCTTTTTGGAATTATAGAGAATAAAACTCTTATTGTAATTCAAGGTTATCCTGCTAAAGGTCAGGAAAAAAATGGATATTTTCTTGGAAAGGAAAAAGAACAAAAGATTTGTGAAAATATGAATGGAGAAAAAATAATGATAAATGGAGATTATAAATTTTGTGAATTGCCTACTGGTGTTATATTAGGCAATAAATATGCAATAGATTATCTTATTAATACCTGTAAAACAAAAGGTTGTACAGTAATTTATTAATTTATTTTAATTTTTTTAGCAGTTTATGTGCTTTTTTCTTTCTTCTAACCGCTTTTTTAATATCTTCTTCAGCTTTTTTATAATTCGCTTCATATTCTTTTTCATAAGTTTTTTTATCTTCTAAAGCATCATAAAGATATACTTTAAATTTTGGAAAACCGCTTAAAAAGCAGTAAATATTAGCTTGTGTTTCTGCAATTTCCTTAATCTTTTCCTTTTTCTTTTTATTTCTATAAGTTTTAAGTTCACCGATGTATCCTTCTTCTTCATTAACTTCATCTGGTTTTCCTATAATTTGCCAATATTCTCCATCAACTTCAACAAATCTTTGAAAAATATATTTATCTTGAGAATATCCTAATTTTTTATGTATCTTGTTACCAGTTTCTAGATTTTGTGAAAATGCGTTAGAAGAGAATTTACCCGTTAAAGAATTTAAATAATAGGATAAATAATATAACACTGTTATTATTTCGCTTACAGTCATTTTTCTTTTCATGGGTCACCACCCCCAAATATTTTTTTATAGCTAAATTTACCTGTCAAGAACTTAGAAAAGAACATTAGTAGTATTTTCTTAGCCTTTTGCAAACTCATGTGTTACAACCTATAAAATTTTTTAAGCTCTAATAAAAAATTAGTATAATAAAATTTAAATTTTGATAATGATGATGGAACATTACGAATATTATAAAATAATAGAATACGAGGAATTCAAGAAAATAATTAAAGAAAGAATAGAAACGCATAAAAAGTTATATAACTTTTACAAAGAACTCTCAGAAAATTCAAACGAAGCTACAAAAAAATATGCTCAAGAGAAAATGAAAGAAATTTTAGAGCTTATTGCTTATGATAAATTTTTGCTTAAAGAAGCTGAGCTTGTTAAAGATGAAGTAATTTTTCTTTTAGATGGAACAGGAGCACCGGGAATGATTAGAACAGGAAAAACTCTCAAAAAACAAATTGAAGAAAAAATAAAAGAAAATAAGAAAATGTATATTTAATAAAAAAATACTGAGGTATGACATATGATAGTAGCATTTTCTGGGTCGCATCAAGTAGGAAAAACAACATTAGTGAATGAGCTAAAGAAAAGGTTTAGATTGCCTGTAGTGAACGAAGTTGCTGAAAAAATACATAAGCTTTATCCAGAAATGGGGTATTTCCATAAAGAGCTTTTAATGGTTTTTGAGCAAATAAGAGAAGAGAACAGAGTGTTGAAAAATAACAATACAAAAATTATAATCGCGGATAGATGTGTTTGGGATATGCTTGTTTATAGTGCATGGCTTAAAGAGAAAGGGTTGATAACAGAAGAGGAATATAGCATAATAGAAGCGATAGTAGAGACTGTTGGTAAAGAAAGATATTCCTTAATATTTTTTGTTAGACCTGTAATAGAAGTTAATAGCTTTAGGCAGATTGATGTTTTTGATAGAAAAGCTCAAAGGGAAATAGATAAAATGTTTGAAAAGTTTTTTAGAGAAAGAAATATAAACTACATTGAAATAAAAGAAAAAGATTTAGAAGAAAGGGTAAAATTTGTTAGTGAAGTGCTTTCAAAATATCAATTACTATTATAATTCCTGCTAAACTGTTTTATCCAACGGTTTTGTTTCTGGAATCTTGAGTAGAATCTTGTTCAAATTTAGGCTCAGATGGTATAATTGGAGGCTCTTCACTAATAGACTTATTTGCCGATGTCTTAGAGAGATTTACTGACATTTCAGGATTGATATCAGTAGTAATATTTTTTTACTTGGCCTAAAAACTTTTATTTTAGCATTTTTAATATTGTTTGCTTCATCTAACTCAGTGAGTTTATCATATGAACCAATTCAAATGTTACAAGCCCGCTTTCACCAGCTATTAATTGGTTAATTGATTTGCTATCTATATATTTACCGTCTATATATAATGCTACTGTAAATTGGTCAGCATCTTCATTATCAACATTCTTAACTGTTACTTTAATCAAACATTTTCTACCTACTTTTACTTTAGAAGGTACATTTACATCACTTGTTAAATCTGGTGCTGATACATAATCCAT
The DNA here is from genome assembly GCA_015661515.1 of Nanobdellota archaeon. Taxonomy (GTDB): domain Archaea; phylum Aenigmatarchaeota; class Aenigmatarchaeia; order Aenigmatarchaeales; family SZUA-1535; genus SZUA-1535. Next base: position 49,517 of record DQVX01000016.1, on the reverse strand, counting down.
TAGCTATTGCTGTTAAATTGAGAGTTATTATTTTGCCAGCTGCATTGACTTTTGAATAATTAGTTACATCATACCAATTTTGCTTCTTGTACATAAACACCAATGGTGGGGCATCGGATATATTGGTGTAATTTATATCCACTAGCACTTCACTTACATTCTCTAGCTCACTTGAATTAGCAGCGGTAAAGGTGATGTTGATATACTCCTTAACAAAGTTACACTAATATTTAATACAGTATGATTTTCTGTCCAGTTGCATGTTACATTTACTTTCAAATTTTCTATAGTATATTTCAGCTTCGCCTTTTAGCTGAAAATTATTAAGCCTGTAGCAGTCATAAGAGCTATGAATTTTCCAAACCCGTATTTTTTAAGAAATTCCTCACCTTTTTTACAGTCCTATAAACTTAAAAATAAAATAAAGCGTTAAACCAAAACCTGTTCCTGCAAGAAATATAAGCAAAATTTTTAAATAAGGTATTGCATGTAAGCATGCACAGTTAAAAGTAGCATAAGGTTTATGTTCTTTTTCAATTTCTTTTCTTATCTCTCTTACAAACAATATAAGTTCTCTTTTTGTAAACTTAGCACCACTTTCTACTTTATCTAAAAAATTTTCAATCTTTTTTAAAAGTCTTTCATATGTTTTTGAAGATTTTTCAAGAGCAGTAGAATGAGAAATTAACTCACTTAATTCACCGCGAACAAAAAGAAGGTGTTTTAAATAACAGCTTCCTTCACCTTCTATAAAGTTTATTGTGTTCATTGCTTTTGCGTGCTCTTCTGCCTGCAGAAGATTTGTAAGTATATTCCTTATATTGTAATTATAGAACTTTTTTTCTCTTTTACTCACGAACAGCACCCGAATTTTTCAATTAATTTTTTGAGTTTTTTGTTTAGTTTTTTATCTGCCCTGATAAACCATATTAAACTTGCAGTAAGTATTAAAGCTATTACGGTTATTATTTCCAATAACATAATCGCTACACCCGACAGGAGTTTCATTTAATAATTTTTCCACTATCAATTTTACATCTATAAATACATACAGCTTCTAAAAAGTCGTTACATTTTTTACCATAATACGGTGAATAGGTATTTTCGCATTTTCCATTATATATCGACTTATATCTGCACATTTTTTTCACCTCCTTTTCTGCTAACATAATTGGTGGGCCCGACGGGAGTTTCATTTAATAATTTTTCCACTTTTAATTTTGAACCCGCGACTCCCGGGTATCTTCCGCTTTCGCCATCGCCTTACGGCTTAGCGAGCTTTTAGCTCAACGCTAAAAGCCCGGTGCTCTACCAGGCTGAGCTACGGGCCCATGCTTTTTCTAATATTTCTTAATCTTTAAATAAATAAATACTTTTAATTTAAAAAGTTTTCCATGGATTTTTGGATATTAATAACAACCTTAGGGAATAGTGAAACATATATTTTTTTAGTAGCGTTTGTTTATTTTATAATAAGCAGAAAAATAGGATGGAAAATTCTTCTTTTAAGTGTACTCACAGGAGTAATTGTGCAAGTACTAAAAGATTTTTTCAAAATTACTCGACCACCAAAAGAGCTGTGGAAAATAGAAGCAGAAGGCTATAGTTTTCCTAGCGGCCATTCAGCTGGTGCAAGTAGTTTTTGGAGCTATTTAGCATTAAACCTCAAAAATAAATTATTTTATATTATTTCAGCAGTTATAATATTGCTTGTAGCTGTTTCTCGAGTAATTTTAGGAGTTCATTATATACAAGATATTATTGTAGGAATATTGCTTGGATTAGCATTGGCTCTTATTTTTTATTTCCTTGATAACAAAATAAAAAATCTCAAAGAAGAAAAGAAAAATAAAACCCTTGCTATAGGAACTTTAATAATTGTTTTTCTTTCACCTTATTTAATTTTTAAACTTCCTTTAATAGGTTCTGCTTTTTTAGGATTTGGTTTAGCACATGTTTTTGTGCATTTTTTAAATTTAAAAGAGCAAACAACAGTAAAAAAGAGAATATTAAATTTTATTTTATCAGTCAGTATAATGTCTATTATAATTATATTTTCTAACAAACTTTTTGTATTTGTCGCAGGATTTTTAGCTTGTTTTTTCCCTCAAGCGCTCTGGTATTTCATCGATAAGTGCATAAAAAAGTAAAGGCAAAAGAATTGTTGCATCTCCTTCTATTTGTACATATTTTGCTTCTACTTTAAGTTTTTTCCAAGAAATAGCTTCTCTTGGAGGTGCTCCAGATAAAGAGCCATCCCATTCTACTGCTGTTGTAATATATACAGCATAATCTAGCCCACCTTTAAATTGATTCCACCATATAGTATGATGCTTACTTATACCACCACCTATAATTAGAGCTCCTGTTTTTTTAGAAGTAAATATCATATCGCTAAGCAAATGTTCATCTTTCATTATATTTATTACGAAATCTCTTTTGCTTTCCCAAAAAATCCAAAGTTGAGCACCAACAGCACCATCGGTTATACCTGGAATTATTATAGGAATTTTATTTTTCCATGCCCAATAAATTATAGATTCTTTCGCATTTTCTTCTTTTGCTATTCTTTTCCCTATTTCCCAAACTAATTCATAAGTTGCTAAATTTTTATTTTCTTCATAAATTTCTTTCAACATAGGCTGAAGTTTTTTCTCAAGAATTTCACCATAATTTTCTTTCGGTACAATTACATTGCCTATGCGATGAATATCTTGTTCAGCTAATTTTACATCATCCAAAGCAAAAGAACCGTGGTAATAATCTTTCCAAATCCTTGCAAGATCATGATCTAAGGTACCACATGTTGTTATAACAACATCTACAAATTTTCTTCGAATAATTTCTTTAAGCACACCTCTTATACCTGTTGCAACTATGCAAGCAGGAAAAGAAAGAAAAATTGTACAATCTTTTTCTGAAAGCATTTTTTTCATAATTTCTAAGCCATCTGCAAGCTTTTTTGCTGTAAAACCTCCACAAACAGAAAATTGTTTTAAAAGTTCGCTAATTTGCATGTGCTTTTTTGCTTCAAGATCTTTTACTGGAAGCATGATAAAAAATAAAACAAAAAATTACTTAAAGTTTATTTCCAATGTTTATAAATTGGTAAAAACATGTGAAAAACTTGAGTTAAATAAAAAACGTATTATAAATTGTTGAAAATAAAGATACTAAAAACTATCCTTTGGAGGAAATAGGAACTTTATTTCAAGATTTAGAGGAGCAAAAGCTATAAAGGATGTGTATGATATATCTCTTTTGGTTAATTATATGGATGGAAAAATTGTAAAGGAAGTTATAGAACAATTGAAAAAATTGGAAAAATTTGCTAAAGGTTACACACCTGAAGAGGTTATTGTTTCTTCAGTAATATTTTCTCTCAGTAGAAAGGAAAACAGAGAAATTTTAGGAAAAATTGGTGTAAAAAGCGATAGAACTAAAGATGTTATCAGAGTTTTAGATGAAAAATTAAACGAAATCGATGATACTAAGAAAAATAAATTTGCGGAAGAAATAATTCAGTGCGGAAAAAAAGCAGTAATAGAAATAATTTATAAAATTTTTGATATATGAAAAGTTTCATCTAAAAGGTCTAGTTTCCCTTCTAAGTTTCATTAGTGAAGGTAATAAACCTGTAATATCTACTAAATGTTTATGTACAACTTCTATATCTATTTCTTTAAGCTTTGCTCTTAAATCCGCTTCTACTAAAGGTGCTGGAAAAGCATATGAAGAATGACAACAGAGCATATGAATTATTGAAGCTAATTTTTCTGCTGTTTTAATCACATCTTTTTCTGCATAAAAATCTATTCTTAAAGGTCTATCAAATTCAGCAGGTTTCATGTAGAATGTATAAATGTTTTTTCCTTTTTCTCCAATATCTTTTATTACAGGTGAATCTCCATATCGAAACACACACGTTCTTTCTCCTACATCTAAAACATGATATAACAAATTCGTATCTCTTGTACCTTTTAATATTTTTTTAAGTTCTGGTACTAAAGGGCTTTCTATACAAGAAAGTATTTTTTCAGAAATAATTTCACAAAATTTTCTTCCTCTTGAATCTTCTGAACAACCAGCTAAAAAAGGAATAGAGTAAAGTTTCTCAAGGTTTTCTATTACTTCTAAATAGTTTTGATAAAGCACAGAATTTTTTTGTGGTTTTGAAGAAGGATGTGGAACTATAGAGCCGTCAAGAAGCACTATATCAGGGTTAAATCTTTTAACAGCTTCTATAGTAGTAAGTATTTCCTTTTTTTGTCTTATAAGAGATGATTTTAAAAGAAATTCTTCATCTGTAAAAGGATCAAAAACTATTTCTATATCTGGTTGAGGAAAAGCATTTGGAAAATATGCTATGTTTTCAAGTTTTCCTTGAGAATATTCTGCTATTACACTTACAGCTCTTACAAGTATTATATCTAAACCATGATAAGAATTTTGAATACTTCCACCATCAGTAGCACATATTTTTATTCTTCCCTTAAATTCTTTAATAGGATAAGAAATTTTCTTTTCAAGAACATCACCACCAGAAATGTCAACATCGTATTTTATCTCTTTAAGAAATATCCCCAACTTTTCTCTATTTGTTTCAAGTTTTTTTATTTTTTCTGCAATTCCGTGAAGCAAAGATAAATCACTAATCATAATCATAATTTTGAAAAATAAATTATATAATTCTTTGAGTTGAAACTAAAATTATGCTTAAAAAATTTTTTATGAATTTTGAAAATTTTATTTTTGATTTAGACGGCACTGTTTGGAAATGGACAGAGCTTATAAAAGGTTTTGAAAAAGTTTATCAAATTTTGAAACGCTTGGGAAAAGAAGTATATTTTGTAACAGATAATACATTGCTTACGCGAGATGGATATGCAAAAAAACTTCAAAATTTTGGAATAGATGTTAAACCAAACCATATAATTAACCCTTCTATTCCAGCAACAAAAATTTTGAAAAATAAAAAAGTTTTCTGCATAGGGGAAGGACTTATAACAGATTTGAGGAAAGCGGGAATAAAGGTTACAAGCTCTAATCCTGAAGTTGTGCTTGTAGGAATGGACAGAACTGTAAATTACGAAAAGCTTTCTATGGCAGTAGAATTTATAATGAAAGGCGCATCATTTTTTAAAACATCAAAAAGCAATATATTTATTAATGGCAATAAAATTCTTCCTGGAACAGGAGCTATTGCAAAAGTTATAGAGCTTACTACAGGAAAAAAATCTAAACTTCTTGGTGCTCCTTCAAAGTATATGGTCGAGGTTTTTGAATCCATTAATCTCGATCCTAAAAAAACTGTTTTATTTGGTGATGAATGCGATTCTGATATAGCACTTGGAAATATGCTTGGCTATACTACTGTGCTTGTTACAACAGGAAAAGATAGCACAATAGAATATCTTAAAGCACGTGGAATAAATGAGCCTAAGCTTGTTTTAAAATCTATTGAAGAAATTTTGAACTAAACCTTTTCTGCAATTATTACAAAATCCCATTCTTTTTCTGTTTTTACTAAAAATTTATGTTTTATTTTCATTTCACTATTTTTTACAATATTTTCAAGCCATTCAGCTTTTTCTTCAATATTTTGTGCAAAACAAAAAATCGATACTACAAGCTTTCCATGTCTTTTCAAAACTCTTTTAATTTCTTTTAGACTTTTCAACAAATGAATTGTATCTATACAAAAAACAAAATCAAAGCTATTGCTTTTAAAAGGTAATGCATCACCTGAAGCTTTTATTTTGTGTTTGCTTGGAACAATTTTTAAATACTCTTCATTTATATCAACTGCTATTGCTTTTATAAACTTTTCAAGCACGCCAAAGCCAGAGCCTACATCAAGAATTTTACCATATGGCTTAGAGATTTTTAGTATTTTTCTTATTTTTTCTTGTTGTGTTTTTTCCATCCATTCCTTGTAAATTTTTGAATAAAAATGCATGAAGTTTATAAGGTTTTGATTTAATTAATAATTTCATGAAATATGAAACTTTTAGAAAAAGATATCCTAAAGCTCCTGAATTTGCGTGGATAAAGAAAAATTTTGAAGTAGAAGGTAATAGTGTGGAAGATGTTATAAAAGCTGTTAATAACAAACTTAAAAAAGTTGTAGATTATTTTGAAGCTTTGCTTTTAGGTGAATCTTATAAAACTTTTGTTGAACGCTCGTTTCTTTCAGAAGAAGATAAAAAAATTGTTTCTAAACTTTATCGAGAACTCCAAGTACTTTTAAATGAAGAGTTTTTGATAAGTATAGAAATGAATGATAAAAAGAAAGCCGAATGGTTAGCAAAAATTAAAGAATTCTGGAATAATGCAAAATATGAAATTATAGATATTGTTGAAAAAATTATAGAAGGTTGGAAAAAAAGAAAGAAAAAAATAGAAAAACGTGAAACAAGGTATCATTGGTAATTTCTATTAAATGGTGCGCCGGCCGGGAGATTCGGCCAAAAAGATAAAGGAAAAATTACTTCAATCTCTATTTTATATTTTTGTTTTCTTTCGAACCCGGGTCACCGGCTTGGGAAGCCGGGGTCCTACCACTAGACTACCGGCGCAAGGAATAAAATAAAATGGTGCCGAGGGCGGGAGTTTCAAGCTTTGTTTAAGGGCTGTAGTTTTTGAACCCGCGACCTCCAGATATCTCAGTTCTCAGCCTGCTATTCATCGTTGCCTCATTACTCGGCAAACTCATCACTCATAAGCAAAGCTTATGAGTCTGGCGCTCTAACCAGGCTGAGCTACCTCGGCACCTTATTTGATTTTATTAGGTTAAATTTTTATAAACTTTTAATATTTAATAAAGTTCATGCCGTCGATTCATAAAGAAATATGTGAAATATGTTTAAAATCAGAAGTATTTTGTCCTGTTTGTGAAGAAAAACTTAGAAAAGGTAAGCTTGAAAAAATAGACATAGAAGTTGCAAAATTTTTAGAATCTTTAAAAGAAAAATTCAAAGTACTTAAAGATGCACAAATTTATAAAGTAGTAAAAACAAATGAAAACATAATAATAATAGCGCGTAAAGGAGATGCTTCTAAAATAATAGGCAGAAACGGCACAATAGCAAAACTTCTTTCAAAAGAATTTAAACAACCTGTAAAAGTAATTGAATTTAGTGAAGATCTTAAAGAATTTCTAAATAATTTAGTTTTTCCTGCAAGTATAGAAGGTATTAATATTTTGTATAAAAGAGATGGTGAAATAAAATATAAAATAAGAATTCCTGAAAGCTACGTTAAAAGAATAGATGAAAACTTAGTAAAACAAGTTGTAGAAACAATTTTTGAAAAACCTATTGAAATAGTAGTTGTTTAAATGGTAGCGGGGGGTGGATTTGAACCACCGACCTCCGGGTGTCTCATTAAATAATATATTATGAGCCCGGCGGGCACTCCTGGCTGCCCTACCCCGCTATATGAGTAAAGTTTTTTATCAAAATATTTAAATATTTTTGTTTAAACTCCTTTCATGCTTAAAAAATTAGCTTCAGGTTTAAGAGAGTTAATGAAAAAACTTCTTAGTACAGGGCATATAGATGAAAAAGTTGTGAATGAAATTATAAAAGATCTTCAAAAAATTTTAATAGAAGCAGATGTTAATATAGAGCTTGTTTTTAAATTATCAGAAAGAATTAAAGAAAGAATACTTAAAGAAAAGCCTTTACCTGGATTTACACAAAGAGAACATGCAATAAAAGTAATTTATGATGAATTAGTTAAGCTTGTGGGAGAAAAACAAGAAATTTTGTTAAAACCATGTAAAATTCTTCTTATAGGTCTTTTTGGTTCAGGAAAAACTACTACAGCAGGAAAACTTGCACTTTGGTATAGAAAACGCGGTTTAAGACCAGGATTAGTAGGTTGTGATATCCATAGACCAGCTGCTATGGATCAACTTGAGCAAATAGCAAAACAAATTTCTGTTCCATATTTCATTTCCCGAGAACTAAAAGATGCTGTAGAAATAGCTAAGCAAGGTATAGAAAAACTTAAGAAAGCTGATGTATTAATTTTTGATTCTGCAGGAAGAGATGCGTTAGATGAAGAATTAGCTGAAGAGCTTAAAAGATTAAAACAAGCTATAAACCCTGATGAAGTTCTTTTAATAATTCCTGCAGACTTAGGGCAAGTTGCAAAAAAACAAGCAGAAGAATTCCACAAACTTGTAGGTATAACTGGAGTAGTTATTACAAAGCTTGATGGTACAGCAAAAGGTGGTGGTGCACTAACTGCGTGTGCAACTTCTGGAGCACCTGTAAAGTTTATTGGTTTTGGGGAAAAGCTTGATGCTTTTGATGTTTTTGACCCAAAAAGGTTTATTTCAAGACTAATAGGAATGGGTGATATCGAAGCCCTTTTAGAAAAAGCTAAAGAAGTTATTTCTAAAGAAAAAGCAAAAACACTTCAAGAAAAATTAGAAACCGGAAAATTTGATTTGAATGATTTTAAAGAACAATTACTTACTTTAAGAAAAATGGGTTCTCTTTCAAGTATTTTAGAAGCAATTCCTGGATTAGGTATGGCTCTGCCTAAAGGTATTGACTTAAGTAAAGAAGAAGAGAAAATAAAGAAATGGTGTGTTATAATAGATTCAATGACAAAAGAAGAAAGAGCTAACCCTGAAATAATAAATTCTTCAAGAATAAAAAGAATAGCCAAAGGTTCTGGAACAAAAGAAGAAGATGTCAGAGAACTTTTAAGACATTATGAGCAAGCAAAAAAGATAGCAAAAATGATAAGAGGTAGAGGTATGATAAAGTTTTTAAGAAAATTTGGATTAAAGTTATGATTTTATTTTCATTTCAAAATCTTCAACACTATACTTAAACTCTTCATCGCTTTTTATTTCTCCTCTTGCTTTTAAAACTTCTTTTGCAAGCATGTAATAAATTGTTGCAATAGATTTTCTACCTTTATTATTACAAGGTATTGCTAAATCTATATTTCTAAGTGTATTAGAAGTGCTGCAAAGAGCTACTACAGGAATATGCATTTTTACAGCCTCTTTTACTGCTTGTTTATCTGCTATAGGATCTGTAACTATAACAACATCAGGCTCGTAATATTCTTCAAAATTAGGATTTGTAAGAGTTCCAGGAAGGAATCTACCTATAATAGCTTTTCCAGAAACAATTTCTGCAAACATCTTTACAGCTTTATGTCCATTTGGTTTTCTTGAAACAGCCATTATTTTATTAAATCTTGCAAGGAATTTAGCAGCAACTTTTACTCTTTCATCTATTTTACTTACATCTATTATGCTTAACCCATCTTGGCGTATACGAAATATAAATTTTTTCATATCCTTTGTTCTACTCTTTAAACCTATGTGCGCTCCTGCTTGCAAATATATTTCGCTCATAAAAATCACGTAAAGAAATTATAAATAAAAGAATTTAAATAATTAACGGCTATCATTTTTATTAGTTTTTGTAAATTTATAACCAAGCTTTTCAAAAATCTCTTTCATATAAAGAGCGTCTTCCTCAAGAATAGGGCTTTCGGAAATTATTGTTATATTTATTTTCCTTTTTAAAATTCCTTTAGCAAGTTTTTTAAAATCAGGGCCTTTTGATTCACGAATTGGTAAATGTTGTCTTTCATCACCACCTGTTAAAGTTTTTACAAATTTTATTCCAGAAAAATGAGAATGTATTTCTTCAAGCTTTAATTCCGAAATTTTATCAAATATCTCAGAGTAATCTATTTTTCCGCCATTTCTTGCATATATGTGCGCAAAATCTATAACAGGTATACAATGTTTTATCTTTTTACATAAAGCTATTATTTCATCTAAAGTGCCCCATTGCGATTGTCTTCCTGTAGTTTCTAAACCCAAAAAAACTTTCCATTTCTTTTTTGAAATATATTCCGAGATTTTTTTACAAGCATTAAAAATCATTTTTTCAGCTCTTTCTTTATCCTTTCCATAATACCCAGCATGCACTACAACAACTTTTGCTTTCATTAAAGCAGCTCTTTCTAAGGAATCTATAATTCTTTGCATAGAAGCTTTAACTTTTTGCTCATCTTCAGATGCAAGGTTTATATAATAAGGAGCATGAACTGAAAGAGCTACATCTAATTCCTGCGCTACTTTTCCTAATTCTTTTGCTTTTTCTTTACTTAGATTAACTCCCCGAACAAATTCTACTTCCATTGCATTTAATCCAAGCTCTGCTACTTTTTCAACACCTTTTATGGTATCACATTTTTTACAGCTTAATGGTATGCCTGCAGGTCCTAATCTTAGCAAGTTTTATCACCTAAAATTAGTTTGCATATTTCACAAAAAAATTTTTGGAACTCTTCTTCGCTTAACTCTTTATTATAAAGCATTTCTACAAATTCGTTTATTTTTTTAATTACAACTTCATTATTTTCTATTTCTTTTACTTTTTTTCCTCGAACTTCGCGGATATAATGGGAAATAGCAGGTTGTGTAGTTTTCATTTTTTTGGCTACTTCATTTTGTGTTAAATCATATTTTTCTAAAAGAAGTTTTGCTATTATTGCTCTTATTGCTGATAGGTAATATTTTACAAATTTTTCACAATAAATTTCCATAATTTTCTATCACGCTGTTATATTTAAATTTTTTATTTATCTTTGTTTAAATAATTAAAAGGAGGTGGTAGTATGCCTATAAGTGTAGCTCCTTATACAAGAAAATATGAACATACAAAAAGAAGAGGTAGAGAAAGCACTGTACTTTGTGGTTTTTGTGGAAAAAAAGTCCCGAGATATAAAACCATAGTGACATATAGAGGATTTAGAATAACAGATCCTTTAATCCTTCAATCTGTTGATAAAAGAATGGTACACTTATTCAAGCAAAAAATATATGTTTGTCCATCTTGTGCAAGGTTCCATGGTATTGTTCAAAAAGGAAAAACGGTAAGGAAAAAGCATCTAGAAAGGTAAAGCTTATGTTAGAATCAATAAAAAAGCTTAGAGGAGCACTTTATTTAGCTCTTAAAGGGATTGAAAAAGAAGAGTACCCCGAATTCGAAATTTTTAAACCCAAATTTATTTTTCTTCCCACCTATAAAAACTTAAAAGAAGTAGATATAAGATATCCTTTATTGCCTCCATATGCGTATGCAAGAATAAAATGGGATGATAATCTTAAAACTCTTGTTTATAATGTGGTTGAACCAAAGCTTAGTGAAGAGGAAAAAAAGCTTTTAGAAAAAATTCAAAATGCAATGCTAGAAATAATTGATGTAGGTCTTTCTAAAATAAAAGGTAGTGGAGAAGTAGCGCATTATATTGAAAATCTTGTAAAAAAGGTAATTAAAGAACTTAATTTAAAACTTAAAAAACAAACATATTTGAAAATACTTTATTATATTTTCAGAGATTTTGTAGGATTAAATGAAATAGAACCGCTTTTCCATGATCCTTATATAGAAGACATAGGTTGTGACGGAGTTAATATTCCTATTTATGTTGTTCATAAACGTTTTGGATCTATGAGAACAAATATAATTTTCAGAGATAAAGAAAGACTTAAAGATTTTGTAATAAAGCTTGCTGAAAGATGTGGAAGATATATATCTTATGCAGAGCCTTTACTCGATGGAACTCTCCCAGATGGTTCAAGAGTTCAAGCTACATTAGCAGAAGATGTAACAACTCGAGGACCTACTTTTTCAATAAGAAAATTTAGAAAAAACCCATTTTCTCCTGTAGAGCTAATGGAGCTAAATACACTTTCAGCAGAAATGCTTGCCTATTTATGGTTAGCTATAGAACATAAATGCTCTCTTCTTATATGCGGTGGTGTTGCTACCGGAAAAACAACACTTTTAAATGCTCTCTCTCTTTTTATTCCTCCTGAAGCAAAAATAGTTAGTATAGAAGATACAAGAGAACTTTATTTACCTCATGAAAATTGGATTCCTGCAGTTACAAGAACAGGTTTTGGGATATTAACAAAAGAAGGTGGAAAATATGGAGAAGTTACGATGTTTGATTTACTTAAAGCAAGTTTTAGACAAAATCCAGATTATGTTATAGTCGGAGAAATTAGAGGAAAAGAAGCATATGTAATGTTTCAAGGCATGGCTTCTGGACATAGTTGTTTTGGTACTATGCATGCTGGTAAAGTTGAAGACGTAATTTATCGTTTAGAAACTCCGCCAATAGAATTATCTCCAACTCTTATAGAAACTTTAGATCTTTTAATTTTCATGGTTCATGCTGCAGAAAAAGGAAAAGCGGCAAGAAGAGTTAAAGAAATTGATGAGCTACAAAGTGTTGATCCTAAAACAGGGGCTGCAAGAATAAATAGAGCTTTTTCTTGGCTTCCTGCTTCTGATGAATTTGAAAAAAATGCATATTTATGGATTTTACATAAGATTTCAAGACAAATAGGTTTAACTCCTTCAGAGCTTGAAAAAGAAATGGAAATAAGAAAACAAATTCTTCTTTGGATGAGTAGAAAGGGTATTAAAAAATATGATGAAGTTTCTAAAATAATTTCAGAGTATTATAAAAATCCTGAAGATGTTATAAAAAAGGCTGGTATAAAAATTTAAAACTCAAAATTATAAGGTGTGAGCATGGAGCGTGTGTCCTCGGGTATACCAGGGTTAGATGAATTAATTGAAGGTGGTTTCCCAAAAGGATCTGTAATTCTTCTTAGTGGAACATGTGGAACTGGTAAAACATTAAGCTCTTTACAGTTTTTGTGGTATGGAGTACAACATGGAGAAAATGGTGTATATATAACTTTTGAAGAGCCTGTAGAACAAGTAAAAAGTAATGCTAAACAATTTGGTTGGGATTTTGAAACAGCCGAAAAACAAGGAAAAATTATTATGCTTCGTTATGATCCGTTTCATGTTGAAGAAGTAATAGATATAATTGTAAGTTCTGTAAGAAAAATAAATGCAAAAAGGCTTGTAATAGATTCTATTTCTGCATTAGGAATGTATATTCGTGATCCTACAGAAGTTAGAAGAAGTATATATCTTCTTGTATCAAATATTTACAAGCTTGGATGCACAACAATTTTAACTTCAGAAATACTTCCAAATCAATCAGAGCTTTCAAGATTCGGAGTAGAAGAATTTTTAGCAGATGGAGTAATAGTTTATTATTATATGCGGGTTAATACATATTTTGCAAGAGCCCTTACAATATGGAAAATGCGTTATACAAACCATTCTCAAAGAATACACCCTTATAAAATAACAGAAAAAGGTATTGTTGTTTTTCCTCATGAAGAATCTGCTTTAAGCCATAGGATATAAAAAATTAAAAAGATATTCCAGATTTTTTAATACATTTAAGCTGAGTATATTTATACCCAAAAAGTATCATTACAAGATTGATAAAGAGCATATCAATTAAAGCATTAAGATATTCCAATTTTTTAGCTTTCATACATTCTTCAACAAGAACTTCAGTAAAATTTTTCATTTGAATTATCACTAAATGTTCTGGGACCCGAGCACGGCAATGGGCAACACCAATTTTTACAATTTTTAAGAAAAATTTTAAAGCCAGTAAAGGAAAAGTTCTTTTGCTTTTTCAGCAGAAAAATTTTGTTTTTGGGCTATTTCTACAGCTTCTTCATATTGTAGAAGTTTTTCCAAACCTTTTGCAGCTACATTTTCAATATTTATAAATTCTTTCAATTTTGCTCGTTTATTATTTTTTTCTTAAATTCACAAATCTCTAATTTTATATTCTCATCTTTTTTTAGAAAATTAATGAGAATTTAGTAAAAGAAGTTTTTACATATTTCTGGGAGTTTTCTCCGTATTCTTTTTATTTCTCTTAAAGAAAGATTATCGGTGTAAATCTCCTCGCAGATTTTTCTATCTAAAGGTAAAGAAATTGGCTCTTTCTCGGTAATGTATTCACATAGCTGAGAAATCAGCTCACACATCTTACCTTATCTACTTATGAGCAAAAAAGAACAATAACTTTTCTTCGCATCTTGCAAAACCAACACGCTCAAATTGAACAATTTCATTTTTTTCTACATTTTCAATATTCTTTTCTGCATATCCTTTAACGCTTTTTTCAGGATAAATTAATCTTGCTTCAACATAACTTTTTTCACTAACCCAGTGGATTTTGGGAATATCTTTATTCTCTATTCCTGTAACTTCAGCTTTCTTATCTAATATTACATTGCAAAAATGCATTAGTCTTACTTCTTTACCTTTTAATTTTTCGAAATCTTGTTTTTCTACAAAAATTTTTTCACTTATTTCTATTTCTCTATATTGGCTTTTATCAGGATATAAAGGAGCTTTAACTTTTTCAAGCGGTATTTCACTAAGCTCTATTTCTACTGGATTTTCAACAAAGAAAAACCTTTTTGCTATAGGATCTATTATTTTTCTATTTTCTGCATAAAGTATTTTTGGGTCAAATTTTGTTTCAGCTTCATTTAAGCCCAAAGAAATTATATAATTTCTTATAGCTTGTGGAGTAATTCCTCGTTTTTTAAAAGCTCTAAGTGTTGGTAATCTTGGATCATCGAAACCAGAAAAAACTTTTTTCTCTATTTGCTCACGAATTTTACTTGTAGAAAATACATATTCTTCTGAAAAAATTTTTCCAAAAACAAAAACTTTTGGATATTCCCAACCAAAAGCTTTATACAATATTCGTTGCCTTTTTTCACAAATAGCTAAATCTTTTCCTCTTAATATATGAGTTACTCCACATAATTTATCATCTATTGCTGAAGCAAAATCTAATGTAGGCCAAACTTTTGGAGGGTTTTGAGGATAAAGAGGATGTTGAGGATTATCAACTATACGAAATGCAACCCAATCTATAACTGCAGGATCGGTTTCTTGTAAAGAAGTTTTTATTCTCCCAACAGCTTCATTTTCTTTAAATTCATAACAAAGCATTTTTTTCCATAATTCTAAGTTTTCATTTATACTTCTCTTTCTACATTCACAAGGAATTCTTTGCTCTCTTACTTTTTTTCTCCATTCCTCTGCATCGCATGTGCATATATATGCTATTCCTTTTTCTATGCATTTCTCAAACCATTTATAGTAAATTTCTAAGCGTTGTGAAGCTATAATTTCTTCATGCCAAGTTACATTTAGCCATTTTAGATCTTCTCGTATCATTTGATAAGCTTCTTTTATAGCTCGCTTTGCAGGATTCTTGGGATCTGTGTCATCGAAACGAAGAATAAGTTTTCCATTATATTTTTTTGCATATTCATCATTAAGCACAACCATTCTTGCATGTCCTATGTGCAAAGGTCCATTAGGATTTGGTGCTATACGAAATACAGGCTTAGTTTTAACAGGAAGTTCTGGAAGTGTTTTTTGTTGTTTTCTTTTTTCCCTTTCTTTTAACAATTCAAGTTGACTGCAAAGCTTTTTTATCTCTTCATGAGAAAGAGAATTTACTTCATTAACAATTTCTTTAACTATTTTCAAAATATCTTTAGCTTTATTTTTGGCTTCTTTAAGTTCTGCAAATACTTTTCCTATAACAGCTTTTTCATTAGCTTTTCCAAATTCTAAAGCATTTAGTAAAGCATATTTTTTTGCTACTTCACTAACTTTTTTTTCTAAATCCATGAAGAAAAATTTTAGAACTGAAAAATATAAAACTTATTAATAATTAAGAAATTAAGATTTTATTATTATGATAAGAAAAGCTCTATCTCTTAATTTAGAATTTTTAGTTAGAATAATAGTTTTTGCTTTAGTTGTTTTTGGTCTTGCATATTTGCTTTTTGGAAAAGATTTTCTTATGAAAATGGAAGCTTTAAATACACAGAAAAGATTAGTTGACGCTTTTATTGAAGTGGCAAAAAATTATGAAGAATATAATTATTCGTACAGATATGGAGGAAAGAGTAACGGAGATGTTGTAATATGTGAAGTTCCTTATTTAGAAAAAAAGCCATGTGGAGTTCCGATTATTCTTCCACAAGAACTTAATATGATTTCAAAAGAAGCTCTCCCTGCTTTAGGAGACCCTAAATATATAATTTACTGGGATAGATATGAAAACGTCGAAAGTGATGCGTGGAGCGGGTGGTTTTACTTAGATGTTGCACTTATATTTCTTGGTGGGCCAATCAGTAAAGGTATAATAAAAGGTGGGAAAATAGCTGGAAAGCTTATATTCAAATACGGAACTGGAATAAAACTTGCAACAGAAGCAGCTAAACTACTTGGAAGGGGTACAACAAAACTTGGAAAAGCAGTAATACATTTTACTGGAGGCTCAATTAAAATTGGTGGGAAAAAAGTTAAAGAACCTATGGTAAAGGATGGTAAATTATATGTGATTAGAGCTGAAACTGGAGACGATATGCTTTCTGCCTTAGATGAGATTGCGAAAGGATTAGAAAAAGGTGGGGATAAAGAAGCTGCTAAAAGGATTGACAAATTCAAACAAAGTTTAAAAGACTATACAGAAAAAGCAAAAAAGTACTTTAATGTTAAGAATTTGGCTTTTATTCTTCCTTCGAAAACTAATATTAAAAAAGCTTCGACAGAACTTAAAAAAAGAGCACCAATATTTTTCCAAAAACTAAAAATTCTTATTGAGAATAACCAAGCATGGATATGCTCTTTTAGCGGTGCTGCTTTGGGAATAGCTTCTCCTGAAGTAATTATAGAAACTTTGAAAAATGCTGGATATATAACCGATGAAGATGCTCAATATTATTACTTTAATGATGGAACTGAAATTGCTAAAGAAATTACCCAAACCGCTGCATGGTCTCTTTTACTAAAAAAAGTTACAGAAAACGGAAGAACAAAAATAAAAACGCTTTTACTTAAGAAAGACCCCTCATCTCCAACAGGATACAGTATTCAAGAAGTTGATTTAATGGATATCACATCAAAAAACATGAAAGACTGGATAGTATATGAAATAGATTATAACCCAAATACAGGAAAAATTGAAGCTAAACCTCTTGGAAAAGTAAAAGAAATTTTAGAAAATGAAGAGTTGAAAGAAAGAACAGTCAAAAATTGTTTATACGGAGTTTCTGTAACATTCGCACCTATTTTTATTGCTCACACACTTGAAGCAAAATATGAAACTGTGAAAGGAGAAGCTGAAAAATGTAGGAATGCTATATGCATAAAAGGTCCAGGTATGGCTCCTAAAACTTATAAGAAAAAAGAGCTCATGGATGCTTTGAAGAACTCAAAAATATGCGGAATAAAAGTAATGAATGCGAATAGAAAATTAGAGTTTTTTTATCGCGGTTTTAAAGAAACGGGAATGCATAATTTTTACTTAGCTTCTCCTTGTTTTGCTTATGCTCAGTTTTGGATAGGAGATTGCGAAGATCCAACAAAAATATGCGATAATATTTGTTCAAAATGGTATGATGAGACTGGAGAATGTAAAAATGAAGTGGATTGCTGCAGACAATGTATATGGGTTTCGCTCCAAGAAGGTAAATTTATGTCTTTCCAAGAAAATTCTGCATTTAATTTTTGTGTCCGAAGCTCAACAGCGAGAACAGCAGATATAGCATTTCAAATGCCATGGCCCTGGGCAGGGTATTGGTGGTTTGGATAAATTTTATCAATAATTAATTATTCCTTTACAAAGCTTACATCCATAACTTAAAATACAGTTCTCACATACAACTGCACCGCAAACTTTACATCTAAGCTTTGCAGGCTTACCGCAAACAGCGCATATTCCAAGCATAATTAAAATTTTATGTTCATTGCAATATTTAAAAACTTCTTTAATCTTTTAAGTTCATTTTCTAATATTTCTAAGGTTTTCATTACCTTTTTTGCATCTTTTTCTTTACTTTTTCTGAGCTCTCTTTTATATTCCTCGAATTTTGCAAGAGAATTTTCTACATTTTTCTGTAATTTTATGATAAAAGCTCTTTTCAAACTATCCAATAAACTTCCTTGAAGCTTTACATATAACTTTCTATCGCCAGTATGCTTAACTTTTTTAATCACTTCAAAAAATTCAAGCAAATCTAAGGAAAGTGAAATCATTGAAGGAGAGTATTTTGTACTTTTAGCAAGCTCTTGAAGAGAAGCTTCTCCGCCTTTAACTAAAAGGGCTGCAATAATTTTTCCGTGAATCTCACTATATCCAAGAGCTCTTGCTACTTCTGCAAAAAGTGAATATATCTCACGTTCTATTTCTTCTAAAGTTTTTCCGACCACAAGCTTTATATAATTTTTTAAACTTTTTAAATATTTAAAAAGTATTAAAAGTTGATTCACATGAAAAAAATAGCTGAAACTCAAAGCCTTTGTCCTGAATGTCTAAGAATCCTTCCAGCTGTAATTTTTGAAAGAAAAGGAAAAGTATATATTCGAAAAACTTGTCCTAAGCATGGAAAATTTGAAGATCTTTACTATGCAAGCTATGAAATGTATTTAAGGGCAATGAAATTTGCTCGTGATGGCAAAGGAGTGAAAAATGGTATAAAACCAAAATATCCTTGCCCAAAAAATTGTGGAATATGTACAAGACACAAGTCGCATACAGCTTTAGCAAATATTGTTGTTACAAATCGCTGTGATTTGCAATGTTTTTATTGCTTTTTCTATGCAAAAGCCATGGGCTATGTTTATGAGCCAGATCTAAAAACAATAAGAAAAATGCTTAGAAAATTAAGAGCAATGAAACCTATTCCAGCAAAAGCTGTGCAATTTACAGGTGGAGAACCAACGCTTAGAGATGATATAATTAGAATAATTGAGATAGCCAAAGAAGAAGGATTTGACCATGTACAATTAAATACAAATGGTATAAGACTTGCATTAGATCCTGAGTTTGCAATAAAAGTTAGAAAAGCTGGTGTTAATACTGTTTATCTTAGTTTTGATGGTCTTAGCCCAAAAACAAATTTCAAAAATTATTGGGAAATACCTCTTGTAATAGAAAACTGCAGAAAAGCAGGTTTGGGAATAGTGCTTGTTCCGACTGTTGTAAAAACTTTCAATGATCATGAAGTTGGAAATATACTTAAATTTGGAATAAAATACATGGATATAGTAAGAGGAATTAATTATCAACCTGTTTCATTGGTAGGGAAATTGACTAAAGCAGAGGTTAAGAAATATAGAATAACTATTCCAGAAGTAATAGAAAAATTAGCCGAAACTGGTATAGTAGAGCCAGAAGATTTTTATCCTGTTCCGACACCACATGCTCTTTCTCGCTTCATAGAAGTTTTTACAGGAAAACCACAATATTACTTATCTTCACATTTTGCATGTGGCATGGCAACATATTTATTTAAAGGTAAAGATGGTAAAATAATACCTCTTCCAAGATTTCTTGATGTCGAAGGTTTGCTTGAATATCTTGAAGAAAAAACAGAAGAAATAGAAAAAGGAAAATCAAAAATTCTTGTAGCACTTAAAGTGCTTTGGAAACTAAGAAGCTTTATTGATAAAAAATCTCAACCAAAAGGATTAGATTTTGCCAAAATGCTTTTCAAAGCAATAATAAAACATGATTACCGCTCCTTGGGAGATATTCATCATAAAGCTCTATTTATAGGGCTAATGCACTTTATGGATCTTTATAACTATGATATAGCTAGAGTACAAAGATGCACAATACATTATGCACAACCTGATGGAAAAATAGTACCTTTCTGTGCATTTAATGTGATTCCTCAATGGTATAGGGATAAAATACAGAAGAAATATTCAATGAGTATAAAAGAATGGGAAAGAAAAAAGAAAAGAAAACTTAAAGAAGATTTCTACAAAAGAGATATTAAAAAGCTTGAGAAAATGATAGATTATAAAAGTTTCTATGATGTAAGCAAAATATCGGTGTAATAAATGGAAATAGAAAAAGTAAGAGCTTTTATTTCATTATTACTTGTAGTAATATTTTTTATGCTCATATTTACAGGTATAGGGCTGTGGATATCACCTTCAGGCAAAATTGCAAAAATAAGTAGTTGGGATTATTTTGCCATGGATAAAACAACATTAAAAACAGTGCATTTCTATGCAGGAATTTTAATGAGTGTTCTAGGATGCATACATTTAATTCTTAATTATAAACTTCTCAAAATAAAACTGAAGTGTGTGTATAAAAAATGATAAGAATATTAGGGAATAAACTTGAATGTGTATGGCTCGTTTATAAAAAGAAAAAACCTATAGCATATTCTTTACATTATACACGCGAAAAAGCGATTTCAAGAGCAGAAAAAATAAGAAAATTTCACTCTTTGAAAGCAAAAATAGTCGAAAACAGAGAACTTGATAAAAAACTTGAAAAAATAATAGAAAAGGTTTTAAAAGGAGAAAAAGTTTTAGTTGATGTTTCTCGCTATAAATATAACCAAGTATATGCTACACTTCTTAAATTACAGCCTGGAAAAACAATAACTTATTCAGAACTTGCAAATATAACAAAATTAAATATTTATCAAGTAATAAAAGCTCTTACTTATAATCCTATGCTTATCATTATTCCTTGTCATAGAGTAATAAGAAAAGATAAAACCATAGGAAATTATACTCCTTTCGGAAAAGATTTCAAAGAAAAGCTTTTATATTATGAAACAAAAAGAGTAAAAACTATTCTCTCATAACCTCAGCAATTACAAAAATTATTATTCCTATAAGCAAAGTAAATGAACCTAAACTTGCTAAAAGAATAACACCTTTATAAAAACTTCCCAGAGCTATACCTATGGAAACTAAAATAGCCGAAAAAACTATTATAAGGAAACTTATATTTTCAAGAGTTTCTTCTAGAGTTTTTCCTTTAATTGCAAATAATTTTTTAATTTCTTTTAATATATCTTCCACGTGTTTCCACCTTTTTTAAATGAGCTAAAACTTCTTTCCATTGAGGATTCGAAATTTTATACCCTTCAATTATTTTATTCCATATCTCATTTAAATATTTATAATGTGTGGCTTTTAAAGATTCTTTTAATACCGAAAGATCTGTAGCAAGATCTTCAATTCTTTTAGAAAAAAATCCTAAACCAAAATCTATGAAAAAAACTTTTCCTTTCGAAAGAATCATATTAGAAGTTGTAAGATCTCCATGAACTATTCCATAAGCATGTAATTTACCAATGTTTTTACCTATTTCAAATGAAATAGCTTCTCTTTCTTCAGGACTGATTTTATTTAAAATATCTTTTACTTTTTTTCCATTGATAAATTCCATCACTATAGAAAAATCTTTAATTTCTAATATTCTTGGTGTATTAACTCCCACTCTTCTTGCTTCATTTAGAAGTTTTGCTTCTATTTTTGTTCTATATTTTCTAAGCTTTACATCTAATTCATGTATTCTGTAAGATTTTTTAATTCTTTCTTTTATTATTTTATTTCCACTTTTGTAAATTATAGCTTCTGCACCTTTTGAAAGTTCAAGCATGTAAATTTTATTATTCTGAAGAATATTAAATTTATATATGGTTGTTGAAAAGCCTATATTTGATCTCTCACAAATAAAAAGCGAGCCAAAAAGTAAATGGCTTGAATGGTTTCATTGTTGGGTACCAGGAAAAGGTAGCATAGGTACCGCTTCTACTTTAAACTTCACAGGCTCTATTGGTTCTGCAACCGGGATTTTTTATTCATTCATATTCTGGTTACCTAAAGATGATTGGGTGGTTAAAAAAGTGGATGAATGGATTGAAGTTTCTCCAACACATGCACAATATTATCAATTAACTCAAGCTCAAAAAAGTACACTTGAAGAAAAAATAAGAGTTGGAATTGCTACAGCAGCTCAAATAGTTGGAGAATATGAAATGTTACTTCATGATTTAAGAAAATATAAAGAAATAGTAGATGCTTTGAAAAGAAATGATGAACATAGATTAAGAGCTATTTTTGTAGATCAAGTAGATGTTCATACAGGCGAAGGAGTTTCTCTAAGATCAATTGTTTCACGATGGCCGACTATAATTTATGACTTTATGAAATTAGGAGATGAAGAAAATCCTGATGAAATTGCGAAAAAGCTTGAAGTATCTAAAGCAGAAGCTGTTATTCTTGCGACAAAAAACAAGCTTTACAAAGAATGGAAAGAGCTTTTTGGAAGAGAAGTTATAGAAAGATATGAAAGATTACAAGCTCTTGTTAATTCAAGAAAAAAACTTGTAGAAGAATACAGAAATTGGCTTAAACCTTATATCGCTCGATATAAAATGCTTAAATTAAGATCAGAAATACCATCGGAAAGAATAGCAATGCCATTTTCAACTTTTGAATCTTCTGGTCAAGCAACTTTTGTTAATTGTATTAAGCTTTGGGCTTGGTTGAATTTAAGAGTGTTTGAATTAGGATTTATAGAGAGAGCGCCTCTTAAAGAGCTTGTATATCCTTACGATCCTGTAGTTAGGGATATAATTCTATATGGTAAAAAACTAAAAATTTCACCATTAGCAGATATTTATCCTTTTTTGAGAAAAAAACTTCCAAAAGATGAAGCAAAAGAACTTGAGGTAGTAAAAGCAAAAATAGTTCCTATAAATGATGCAAGATACGCAGATAAGCTTGCAGATGAAATTGTTAAAGATTGGTTAAATGGAAGGAACGGTTGGAATCCAAACTTTATGTATTATGAGTTTTTAGAAATTGATGTTGCCCGTGCTGGACTTAAATTACCTGGAGGAGAAATAGAAGATATAACTTTTGATATCAAAATGTATCTTATATCACAAAATATTTTACTACTTAAAATGCTTGAATTAAAATGTAGAGAAATAGAATTTGAAAAATATATTGAAGAAATAATAGGAACAAAAAAAGAAGCGTCAGAAGAAGAACAAGAAAAAGAAGAAGAGAAAAAAGAAGGAATATTTCCTGAAATAAAAATTGCTAATCCACTAAAGCGAGGTCCTTATATAACCCAATTTAAAGAGCAAATTGAAAAACATATGTTTCCGAAAGTAAGAAGTGATTTCGAAGATATTCGAAGCTTTTTATTAGATAAATTTGGAGTGAAATAAGGTGAGAGAAATGGGTTATGTATTAGGAATAAGCTCTGGTTTATGGAGAGCAGGCGGACAAAAAGAAGAATTTTTTGGAATTGTAAGAAAAGGATATCAAGCATTAACTTATGGTGTAACATTTACACAAATAGATATAGATACTGTTACAGAGTTTAAAGACCCTTTTTTAAGAAAAGGTATAGAAGAACTAAAACGCTTTGGTATAAGTTTTGGTTTTCATGGAGAAACGCTTGCTACAACAAGCCGAGAAGTTATAATGCTTGATTCTGCAATAAAAGATATTTACGATATGACACACCAACGCTTAATAGAACACTTGAAAAATGCAGGTGAGCTTGGAGCTAAATATGTGCTTTTCCATGCTTCTGAAAATACACCATTCCAAATGCTTTTCCGTGAATTTCAGCCAAGCAAACTTGTTGATTTTTGGGGAAGACCTATAAAAGAGCTTATAGAAAGCGAAAAGTTTTTAGAAAAATTTGTTTTTGAAAGCGAAGAAAAAATAAAAGAGTTTCTTTGGGGATTTGAAAGATCTTATCATATTTCCCAATTAGATAGAAAAAAAGAAGAGAAAAAAATTTTAGAAAAAACAATACTTGAGTTTAAACAACAACTTGAAAAAGAAAAGAATGAAAATGAAAAAACTAATTTAAAAATGGAAATAAAAAAATTAGAACTCCAAAAAGAAGCTATAGAAAAAGCCATCGAATATTACAAAAACGAATGTCTTAAGGTAATTGATTCTTATGATCTTCATTATGGTCCAGAAAGATTTGCTTATTATGTTGTTGCAAAGTATCTTAATGAGAAAAAAGACCCTATATGGATGGGTATAGTAGGAAGGCAGTTAAGTGATGAAGAAATTATAAAACATCCTGAGCTTTGGGTAGGAGCTGTTGCTACAAAATATATATGGGGACATTTTAATCCTCGAATCCATGAAGATCCTAAACCTATTTTGGAAAAATATAAAATGTACATAGTTTTCGAAACTCAAATGGCAGCTCAAGGACAAGAGGGGATGATGAGAATAGCTCATCCAAAAGAGCTTTATTATCTTGCAAAGAACTTAGGCACACCTTATGCTGCATGGGCACTTGATATAGAGCATGTACTTAGCTGTGGTATAGATCCCGAAGAGGCTATAAAAAATCTTCCTGAAGACGCTGGAAAATATTTAAAAGTTGTACATATAACTTATCCTTCTCCTTTAAATCCTTCCCATTATCCAATTCCTTTAGGTTCTGAAGCTCAAGAATATGTATATAAATTGCTATACATTCTTAGACAAAAAGGGTTTAAAGATGGTTGGATAATATATGAACGTGGTTCAGCACCTATACAACAAACAATTATAGTTTTAAGAAAAATTAAAGAATTCTTAGAAAAAGATACTCCTCCTGAAGAACTTCCTCCAGAATTTTATGGATTTAAAATAGATGAACCAGAAGTAATAAGACAAAGGCAAATAATATTGCAACATGCTTTAGATCCTATAAAAGGTTTGGTTTCTATTCCTGAAGAAGATCACACATTTTTAAGTAGAATTGCTTTAGAAAAAGGTAGACTTGAGCAATGGAAAAAAGGAGAAATGAGGTAAAGTAAAGCTATGAAAGAAATAGTAAAAGAAATAGGAAATTATGTAATTAAAAAAATTGAAAACTTTGTAAGCTATGCAGATGTAAGAGTTCATATGTTTAGATTTCTTGTTATTAAAACAGAAAATAGAAAACTAAAAGAAATACAAGCAAAAGAAAAATATTCAGTAGCGCTAAGAGTAATGCAAAATGGAAAAATAGGATTTGCAAGTATCACAGGATTTAATAAAAAATCCTTAGATAAGCTTATTTCTAATGCCTTTTCTTCTTTAAAAGCATGTAGTACTAATTTTGAATTAGCAGAAAGAAAGCCTGAAAAAGCTGAAGTTTGCTCAAACTTCAAACTTCATCCATGTAAATTTCCTCTTGAAGAAAAAATTTTGATATGTGAAGAACTTAATAAAATTTCTATAACTTCAGCAAAAATTAAAGTATCTGAAACATGGTTAGGAGAAATGGAAGAAATAAGATATTTCACTTCAACAGACGGTGCTGATATTATTACTAAATTTATAAGCACAGGAATAAAACAAACATCCGTAGCAAAAGAAAATGGAAGAATACAAAAACTTTCTGAAACAAAAAGCAATGTAGGAGGCTATGAATTTGTTTATAGTGAAAACTGGAGTGAATTTGTTCGTAAAATATCTTTTCTTACCGAGAAAATGCTCCATTCTTCCTTTCCACCAAAAGAAAAAATTCCTGTAATTCTAGATCCTAAATCTATAGGTTTATTACTTCACGAATCTCTAGGGCATGCATGCGAAGCTGATTTAGTTTTTTCTGGAAGTTCATTGTTAAAAAATATGCTAGGCGAAAAAATAGCTTCTGAGAGTGTAAATATATATGATAGTGGTGTAGAAGAAAATGGAGTTTTTGTTCCATATGATGATGAAGGTGTAAAAAAAGGAAAAACAGAAATTGTAAAAAATGGTGTACTTAAATCATTTCTTCATAATAGAGAAACAGCTGCAAAATTTTCAACAACTTCTACAGGAAATGCAAGAGCTGAAAATGCATTTATGCTTCCATTAGTTAGACAAACAAATTTTTTCATGTCTCCAGGAGATTATAAATTAGAAGAGCTTATAGAAGATACAAAAAAAGCAATATATGTTTCAGGGATAGGAGCAAAAGGAGGAGAAACTAATGTTTCTACAGGCTATTTTACATTCACTTCTGGAGTATGTTATCTGATAGAAAATGGAGAAATAAAAAAACAGCTTGCTCAAATACCAATAAGTGGATTTGTGACAGAAGCTCTTAGCTCTATAGATGCTATAGCAAATGATTTTTCTCTACATTTTAATATTTTTTTAGGATGTAAAAAAGAAGGCCAAAGAGTTAAAGTGGGTTTCGGGGGTCCGCATGTCAGAGTTAATAAGGTGATGATAGGTGTTTTATGAAAAAATTGAAAAAGCTCTTAAATTTGCAAAAAAGTTAGGAGTAGAAAATATTGAAATCTGGGTAGAACATGACAAAATAAATGAGCTTTCTTGGAGAGAAAATAGAGAAATAGTAAATACAACAGATTTTACAGGAGTTGGTATTAGAGTAATAATAGGAAAAAAACAAGGAAAATTTTCTTTTACAGGAATAGGTGAAAATATGCTTAAACATGGAATTAGAATTGCATATAAAATAGCTAAGCTTTCTAAACCAGATCATTTTTTTCCTGGGTTGCCTGAAAAATATGAGAAAAGTAATGTGAAATGCTTATATGATAAAAAAATAGAAGAAATGAATTTGGAAAAAATAAAAGATATCAAAAATTCTATTATTGATATAACAAAGATGGAAATACCAAAAGGAAATATAAAAACTATTTGCTCAGAGATATTTCTTTTTTCATTTAACCAAGAAATTAATGAAAAAATTACTACGCTTTCAGCTGAAGCGAGACTAAAATGTGGAGAAAAAAGTTTTAGAAAAACATTTTCTTCAAGAACTTTTGAAAAATTTTTGAAAGATGTTGAAACTTTTTCAAAAAGAACACAACTTTTGAAAAATTTTAAAAACCCTAAACCTGTAAAAAGTGGGAAATGGGATATAGTGCTTTTACCAGAAATAGCAGGGAGTGTGTTTATGAAAATGCTTGTAGAACAATTATATGCAGATGCTGTACAAAAAGGTAAAAGTGCATTTGAAGAAACAGAAATAGCTATTGCTAAAGAAAATCTTACACTTATAGATTCTGGTATAATACCACATAGAGTTGGATCGAGAGCTTTTGATGGCGATGGCTTGAAAACGAGAGAAACAATACTAATAGAAAAAGGTGTACTAAAATCTTTTCTTCATAATTATTATACAGCACATATAGAAGAAGTCGAAACTACAGGAAATTCATATAGAAAATATAATTCGCTTCCTGAAGTAAAAGCAAATAATATTATTTTAAAAGAAGGTGATATTGATATTGAAGAATTGAATAATTGTATTTTTGTATATAAAATTATAGGTTCAAAACTCTCTAACCCAACTCAAGGTATTATGAGCTTTAACATAGCTTTTGGGTTTATAAAAACAGATCAAGAATTAATTCCTGTAAGCGGTGGGATTGTATATGATGATTTTTTTGATATAATAAAAAATAGAATAGAAATATGTAAAAATCAAGAATGGCACGAAAATCTTTGTTTCCCCCCTATTTTAATGAAAAATGTAAATATAATAGGAAAGTAACATTTGGTAACATTATGCTTATTTGAATTTTTCGTAAAGCACTGGCATTATTTGTTTTTTTCTTGACATCACTTTCGGAAGATATATATAGCCATCTTTAAGCTCTTTTTCAAAAGCTTTTGCTATTTTTTCTGGATTTTCTCCTACAATAAGAAGTTTAGTTCCTTCATCAATTATATCTGTTACCATAAAGAGTACAAAATCAAGATTCTTTTCTTTTCTTATCTCTTCCATTGCTTCAAGATATTCTTGTTTTCTTTCCATTACTTTTTCATAACCTATTATTTCTACTTGCCCTATACCAAATTTTGTGTTATTTATTTCTGTTATTTTAAAATCTCTTAAAACATTTTCTTTTGGATTATCACTTAGCTGCGAGGCTTTTGATTTAAGTTCTATTCCAAAACTTTCTATGTTCTCTATACCAGCTATTTCAGCAAGTTTTTTTGCTATTTCTTTGTCTTTTTCAGTAGTTGTAGGTGATTTAAAAATTACTGTATCTGAAAGAATTCCACTTAGCAACAATCCAGCTTCTTCTTTAGTAAGATTATTAATAAATCTTTCTGCTATAATTGTAGAAGTTGAACCAACTGGTTTAATACAAACTTCTATTGGATTTGCTGTGCTAAGATTTCCAAAAAGACGATGATGATCTATTATTTCAATTATTTCGCCTTCTATTGGTATAAGCTCTTCTTTGTTATTTGTATCTACAATAACAACTTTTTCATTTTTTTCTATTTTTTCTTTAAGTTCAGGTGCTTCAATTCCAAATTTTTGTAAGACAAATTCTGTTTCAGGATTGAGCTTTCCTGCTCTTGCTGGTTTTGCATTTATTTTTTTAGCATAAACAATAGCTGAAACTATGCTATCAGTATCAGGATTTTTATGACCTATTACCCATATCATAATATCACCATATTTACATTAGTTTACGGATTTTTTAAAGTTTCTTTTTTATTTCTTCGAATTTTACTCCATTATAGATAAGCTCATATAATATCTTTTTAAGCTCAGAAACTTTAACTCTTATCTGTTCTTTTGTGTCTCGATCTCTAATTGTTACAGTATCATCTTCAAGAGTTTGATAATCTATTGTTATACAAAACGGTGTTCCTATTTCATCTTGTCTCGCATATCTTCTTCCTATACTTCCTTTTTCATCATAAAAACTTGTAAAATCTTTTTTAAGCATTTCATGAATTTCTTTTGCTTTTTTATCTAAACCATCTCTTTTTACTAAAGGAAATACAGCAACTTTATAAGGTGCTAGTCTTGGATGAAGTTTGAGCACTATGCGATCTTTTTCTTTTGTATAAGCATCTATTATAAAAACTAAAAATGCTCTATCCACACCTTGCGATGGCTCTGCAACAACATAAGGAACAATTTTCTTTTTTGTTTCTTCATCAAAATACGTTAAATCTTTTCCACTAAATTTCATATGTCTTTCAAGATCATATGTTGTGCGATTAGCCATGCCATGTATTTCTTTCCACCCAAATGGAAATTCATATTCTATATCCCACGTGTCTAAAGCATAATGGCTAAGCTCTTCTGGTAAATGCTGTCTTATTCTTAGTTTTTCTGGATTTACTCCAAGATCTACAAACCATTTATACATAAGTACGAGCCAATAACCATGCCACGCTGTTTTTATTATACCTTTTTCTAAAGCTTCTTTTAACTTCATTTTTTTATGTTTTTCACCCTTTTTTTGCATTTCAGCAGAATATACATTAAGCTCAAAATTCAAAAGTTCTTCGTTAAGGTAAGGACAATCGTTAAGCTTATCAGGATGTACAAAATATTCTATTTCCATTTGCTCAAATTCTCGCATTCTGAAAAGAAAATCACGTGGAGAAATTTCATTTCTATACGCTCTTCCAATTTGTGCTATTCCAAATGGAAGTTTTAACCTTGAAGCTTTCATTACAAGCTTGAAATTTGTAAACATAAGCTGAGCTGTTTCAGGTCGTAAATAAGCTATGCTTGATTCATCTTCTACAGCTCCTACAAAAGTTTTGAACATTAAATTAAATGCTTTTGCAGAAGTAAGCTCACCTTTACAATAAGGACATTTTAATGAATGTTTTTCTATTATTTCATTTATCTGCTCAATTGTTATACCATCAACACTTATTCCTAAAGAATCTTCTATAAAATGATCTGCTCTAAAACGTTTGTGACATTTTTTACATTCTATAAGCGGATCTGTAAAACTTTCTACATGTCCAGAAGCTTTCCATACCATTGCATGTGTTATTGTGCAAGCATCTATTCCAACAACATCATCTCTTTGTCTTACAAAAGTGTTCCACCATTCATCTTTTATATTCTTTTTCAACTCTACTCCTAAAGGTCCGTAATCATAAAATCCTGAAAAACCTCCATATATTTCGCAAGAAGGGAATACAAAACCTTTTTCTTTACAAAATTTTGCTATTTCCTGAATAAATGATTTTGCAGATTTTTTCTCCAATAAGCCATCACCCCAATAATTTAATATTTAAGATCTCCAGGGTTTAAAAATTTTTGCTTTTATCACTTCTACAAAAATTAATGAAGAAAATGCAACAGATAGAGCAATGCTCCAATCTTTTAAGCTTAAAGGTACTAACTCAAAAATATTTTGGAAAAATGGAATATACATAATGCTTAATGTAATTAAAAATGTACATATTACACCAATTATCATTAATTTATTTGTGAAAATATCAATTTTTAATATAGAATCTTCTAAAGATCTAAAACCAAAAGGTAAAAATAATATTGTGCTAACAATAGTAGCAAATGTTAATGTTCTTGCTTTTTCTATATTATCTATTGAAGATAAAAATACAAAAAACGAAGCCAAAGCTATAAATGTTGCCACGCTTAGAGTGAAAATTAAATTTCTTTTATTTAAAATTTTTTCTTTAGGATTTCTTGGTTTTTTAAGAAGCACATGACTTTGTGGTGGATCTAAACCTAAGCTTAATGAAGGTAGAATTTCATCAAAGGTGTTTATAAATAAAATATGTATTGCTAACAAAGGCAAAAACTCAAATCCTAATAAAATAATAGCCAAAAAAATTAAAATTAATTCTGTGAAATTTCTTGAAATTAAATAACAAGTAAATTTCTCTATATTATCATAAATTGTTCTACCCTGTCTTATAGCTTCAACAATTGTTGCAAAATTATCGTCTTGTAAAATTATATCAGCACTTTCCTTAGCTACATCTGTACCTTTAATACCCATTGCAATACCAACATCAGCTTTTTTTAATGCAGGAGCATCATTAACTCCATCACCTGTCATTGCTACAATATGACCTTTGTTTTTTAATATTTTAACAATTTTTAACTTTTGCTCTGGCATTATTCTCGCAAAAATAACTATGTTTTCAATCATATTTTCAAGCTCTTTTTCACTAAGCTTTTTTAATTTCTCTCCTGTAATTATTCCATTTTTGACATTTAATCCTATTTTTTCTGCAATAGCTTTAGCAGTTTCAGGATGATCTCCTGTTACTATTATAACTTTTATTCCTGCTTTTTTACAAGCTTCTATGGCTTGTTTTACTTCTTCTCTAGGTGGATCTATCATTCCAACTAATCCAAGAAATATTAAATTTTTTTCATAATTTTCTTTCTCTATCTTTTTAGCAAATTTATAAGCAACTCCTAAAACTCTTAATCCAGTTCTTGCAAAGTTTTTATTTAAGTTTAAAATTTTTTCTTTTTCTTTTTTGGTAAGTTTGAATATTTTACCATTTTTTTGAATATATTTGCATTTTTCCAAAATAACTTCAGGTGCACCTTTACTAAAAATTACTATTTTATTCCCTTTTTTATGTACAGTTGTCATAAGTTTTCTTTCAGGTGTAAAAACTATTTCATCTATTCTTTTATATTCCTTTTCTAATTCTTTTTTAGATAAATTTGCCTTTTCACCTAAAACTAATAATGCTATTTCTGTAGGATCGCCAATTGTTTTATTTTCTTTAAGAACTGCATTATTACACAACACGCATGCTTTTATAAGCATAATTAAATCTTTTTGTTTTGTTACATTGATTTTTTTACCGTTTATAAAAAATTCACCTTTTAATTCATATCCACAGCCTGTTACAGTAATAATTTTATCATTAACAAAAATTTTCTCTACTGTCATTTCATTTTTTGTTAATGTTCCTGTTTTATCTGTGCAAATTACTGTTACACTTCCAAGAGCTTCTATACCAAGCATTTTTCTTACTATAGCATTATGTTTAGCCATTTTATGCATACCAAAAGCTAAGGTTAATGTTAATGTTAATGGTAATCCTTCTGAAACAGATGCAACAGCTAAAGCCAAAGCTATTACAAGCATCTCTCCTATAGGAGCTCCTTTCAAAATACCTATTAAAAAAACAATAACACAAGCAATTAAAGCAATTGTAGCTAAATTTTTTGCCAGCTCTTCAATTTTAATTTGGAGCGGTGTTTTTTCTTCGATTTCTTGAATTAGTTGAGCTATTTTTCCTATTTTTGTTTGCATTCCAGTAGCTTTCACTAAAGCTTTGCATTTTCCATGAACAACTGTAGTTCCTGAAAAAATCAAATCTCCTTTAGATTTTTCAACTGGGATACTTTCCCCAGTTAAAATAGATTCATCTACTTTTAAACTAAAAGCTTCTAAAATTTTTGCATCAGCAGGAACTTTATCACCTGCCTCTAAAATTAAAATATCGCCCGGTACTATATTTCTTGTAGGTATTTTTTTAATTTCACCATCTCTTAAAACAGTAGTCATAGGCACTATTATTTCTTTTAAAGCTTGCATAGCTTTTTCTGCTTTATATTCTTGAATAAACCCAAGAAATATTACAATACCTATAATTGCTAGAATAACAAAAAAGCTATGGTGTTCTTTAATCAATAAAGAAATTATTGCTGCAGCAAGAAGCACATAAATAATAAAATTGGAAAATTGTCTGAGCAAAATTTTTATAGCAGTTATTTTTTTCTCTTTCAGCTCATTATACCCATATTTTTTTAACCTTTTTTCAGCTTCTTTTTCTGAAAGCCCTGTATTTATATATGTAATCATTTGATCAGCCTAAATTAAAAATCATTTGTATTTCTTTCTCATTAAATAAATTGCCACATCTTCATTTTTTATTATTGCTTCTTTTATAGCTTCAATATTTTTTTCACATTTAACTAATGTTTTCCAAGAATAAATGTGTTCTTTTTCATGAAAATCAGAATTTGCAACGTAATTATATTTCTTTACTCCAATTGAATTAAACAGATCATCTCTATTAGCAACCTCCCAAGCATCAAATAAATCTCTATATTTTTCTTGGTTTTTCCATAGATACCATGATAAATGTTCTTCGTCAGTTTTCTTTTTATCTGGATGAGCAGCTATAGCTAATGCATTTTGATCTTTAAGTTCTTTAACAATTTCTTCTACAGTTAAAGTAGGATCTACATAATCTTTTACATCTATTCCAAGAATATGGTATAATTTATGATTGTTAGTTATTTCTATTCCAGGTATTAAAAGCATTTTATATTTTTCCCATGCTCTTTTTTGTTCTTTCCATAAGTGCTTTAAATACTCTTTAAAATTGTCTTCTTCTATTGCATTAATAGGTTGGCCTTTTTCTTTTCTTTCTTTAAGCGTATATTTATCCAAAACATGATCTGTTATTGCAATAACATCTACTCCATGTTGTCCATATAAATCAACCACTTCCCTAAGAGGTAGTTTACCATCACTAAAAGTTGTATGAATATGAAAATCACATACTAGCCATTCATTTGGAAAGAAATTTTGTTTATACTTCATAAATTTCACCTTCTAAAGAAAAAGCATATTTAATTTCTTGGAAATTCTTTCTAAACTCTATGACTTCTTGTTTTACTTTACTTGGATCTTGGTTATCTATTAAAACTTTTTTGAAAAATTCTGCAATTTCTTTCATTTCGCTTTGTGTCATTCCCCATCTTGTAAGTTCTTGTACACCTATTCTAATACCAGAAGGGTTTTGGGTAGCATCTTTATCTTTATCCCATGGCAAAGCAATTTTATTTGTAATAATATTAGCCTTTTCAAGTTTTTCTGCTACTATTTTTCCACCACCAAGATTTTTAACATCAACAAGAATTTGATGTGAATTTGTAAACCCATATTCTTCGCAAAGCACATTAAATCCAAGCTCATATAAAGCTTGTGCAAAACATTTAGCATTTTTTATTATTTGCTTGGCATAACTTTCTCCAAATTCATTCATCTCTAAAGCTGTAACCGCAAGAGCAGGTAAGCGGTGAATGTGATGATTGCTAATTACTCCTGGAAATATAGCTCTTTGTATTTTTTTCCATTTTTGTTCATCAAAATCTGCTTTAGCAAGTATTATTCCCCCCTGTGGACCTGGAAATGTTTTATGAGTGGATGCTGTAATTATATCAGCTCCTTCTTCAAAAGGAGATTGAAACTCGTTTGCATAAATTAATCCAAAAACATGAGCAGCATCATAAACTATTATTGAATCTCCTGCTATTTCTCTAAGTTCTTTAATAGGCTCGGGAAAAAGAAAAACAGAGCGACCAAGCATAATAAGTTTTGGATTGAGCTTTTCTATAAGTAAAGCTGTTTTATCTACATCAAGCACAAATCTTTCGAAGTCAAAAAAAGCTGAAATACTTTTTAATCCTTTAACACTTGCTATTCCGTATTCTGTAGAAGAAACATGAGCACCTGCTGTTAAGCCTGGGG
Source organism: Nanobdellota archaeon (assembly GCA_015661515.1). Taxonomy (GTDB): domain Archaea; phylum Aenigmatarchaeota; class Aenigmatarchaeia; order Aenigmatarchaeales; family SZUA-1535; genus SZUA-1535. Next base: position 15,505 of record DQVX01000016.1, on the reverse strand, counting down.
CTATAAAAACATCACCAGGCTTAAGAAAAGCATGATATACGCAAAGATTTGCTATAGCTCCTGCTATTGGTCTACAATCAACAAAAGGTGTTGAAAACTTTTCTCCAAAAATTTTATTAACAATATTTTCTATTTCCATAGCATATTTTGTGCCTTGGTAGTGGCATTCTTCATCATGTTCATTATATCGGCCTTCAAAATCAGAAATATAAAGCTTTTCTGCTAAAGGAGAGAGAACATTTTCACTTGCTATCATATTTAAGCATTGTTTCCTTCTCCACAAATTTTGCATTTTTACTACTTCTAAAACTTTATTTAGCATTTAAACACCTAAGGTTTCTCCTACTTTTGATAATAAATAAAGCGCAATTGTTAATAAAATTATAAAGATTGTAAATAAAGCAGTATGAATTACTCCTACTTCTCCTACTAATAATAATAAAGTTCCAATTAGCCATAATACACTACCAATTGTTATGATTAACCAAGCATTTTTAAAAATTCTTAGTTTGTAAGACTTATATGTTCGAAAAGCCACTAAAAACAATATTAAAGCAATAATTACATTTACTATAACAACTCCAATTAGCGGCATAAAAATTATTAGTTAATGTTGTATTTAAATATTTTATGAAGAGTGTAACAGAAAGTATAAAAGTTGAGCTTATAGATTATGGCCCAGTATATAAAAATTTTATTCCTGATAAAATTTTAGCAGTTTCAGGAATTCTTACAGCAAAAAAAGGAGATTTCACAAAAATGCTTGAATCTTTAAGCGAAAATGCTGTAAAAAAATTTCATGAAGAAGCAACAAAACGAGGACATGCAAGCTTATTGACTACTCCTATTTTCTATTTCTGGATAGAAGGAAGTAGAGTTATAGATTTTTTTCTTACATCTTTTCCTTTTGGTTCTTATTTAATGTTTAGCTCAAGAAGAATAGAAATTTCTATGGATAATATAGTAATTCCAGATGCTATTAAAAATTCGGAATATAAAAACGAATACGAAAAAATTTGCAAAGAGTTATTAAAAGAATATAAAAACTTACTTAAGTTCGGATATGATCAAGCAAGAAATATTTTACCTTTAGGCTTTACTTCTTATGGCTTTTTTTCTTTCCCTGCTCAAACAATTTTAACATGCATAAATGAATGTAAAAGAAATAAAGCTATTCCAGAGGAGCTCAAAATAATTTCTAACGAATTTGAAAAAATTTTAAAACTAAAAACTTCCTATATTTTTAAAAACTCAGAAAAAGCTTATGAAACAGGATATACATTTCCAAATATTTTTGGAGATTATGAAATATTAGAAAATGAATGTGTAGAAGTAATTTATAAAGGGGATATAAGAAAAATTTTAGAACTTTATAACAAAAGTGTTGACTGGAAAAAAATTTCACAACATGCACAATTAGAAATATTTGTAAAAGTAGTTTCTTTTATTTCATTAGCTGGTTGGAATGAAATAAAAAGGCATAGAACTGTTAAGCAATTTGTAGAGCCTATATATAAAGCAATAGAACGATACCTTAAAAATCCAAAAGAAGAATATTTTCACATTCCTCCAAACGCAGGAAAAAGTTATAAAGAAGCTTTTCATAATGCAATAGCATTTTATGAAAAACTTATAAAAAGTGGTGTTGAAAAAAAGCATGCTTTATATATTATTCCACATGCACTTAAAGTCAAGTTTAAATTAATTTTAGATGGTTATAATTTACTTGATCCCTTTGGATTTATAGGGATAAGATCTTGCTCTACTACACATTATGAAGTTCGTAGATTTGCTGAAAAAATTTCAGAAAATGTAACCAAAGCTGTTCCAGAACTTAAGAATCTAATAGCACCTAAGTGTAAAATTGGTATTTGCCCCGAAAAAAATTGTTGTGGAATAGTAAAAAGGTTTGAAAGAAAAAAATAATTATCCAAAAATTCCTCCAAAACCTTGTAAGGCTTTTTCGTTTTCTTCTTCATAAGCTTTTCTTACTTTTTCCAGGACTTCTTCTTCAACTTCTTTAACAAATTCTTTTAAAAGTTCTTTAGCTCTTTCACATGCTTGCTCGCTACCTTCAAAGAAAAGAAAATAACCTTCTTTATCTATTCCAAGAGTTTTTGCCTCTCTTAAAGCAATGCTTTGTCTTGAACAAATATCGTCTTTTTTCAAAATTTCTTCTGCTTTTTTCCCATATTTTTCTAGATAAAATACGCAAAGCATGAAAAGTTTTTGGAAAAAAAGGTTTATAAGTATTTTTGAAATTAAAAATGTATGCATTCTTCCCAAGCTAAAGCTCTTAAGAGCAATATCTGGAAATTAAAAGCCATACATTTTCTTTCGAATTTGGTTTTTCCTGTTCCTGTCGTTGTACTTTTCTGGATGGATAATGGTTTGAATTTAACAGAAGTTATGATACTTCAATCTATTTTTTCTATTACTATAGTGGTTCTTGAACTTCCTTCAGGCTATTTCGCAGACTTATATGGAAGAAAAACTTCTTTGGTAATAGGAAGCTTGAGTCTATTCTTTGCTATAATCATTTACAGTCTTGGTGATAACTTCTTCCAGTTTCTAGTAGCAGAGATTCTCTGGGGTATATCAGCGAGTTTTTTATCTGGTGCGAATTTAGCCTTGCTTTATGATACTTTAAAAAATTTAGGAGAGGAAAAGGAGTATAAAAAAATTTCTGGAAGTGTTATATCTTATTCTTTTATAGCTGCAATTATTTCAAGTGTGGTTGGTGGGTTTATAGGGAAAATAAATCTCCGCCTAACTTTTTATGCATGCGTACCATTTTTCTTCATTTTACTTCTAATTTCACTCAGTCTCAAAGAACCAAGAATTTACAAAAGAATAGTAAAAAAGGATTATATCAAAGATTTTTTCTTTACAATAAAAAAATATATCATAAAACACTCACAGATAAAAGCACTGATACTTTATTCAGCTGTACTACTAGCTTTTACAAATGCTGTACTCTGGTTATATCAACCTTACTTTAATCTTTCTAATATTGACATAGTATATTTTGGATTTATTTTTGCTTTGTTCAATATTATTGCGGCTCTTTCTTCAAAATATGCTTATGTCATCGAAGAAAAAATAGGAAAAACTAGATCTCTTGTTATACTTCCGATTATTTTGTCTATAAGCTACTTTTTAATGGGCAAATTCGTGTTTTCCTTTGCATTTATTTTTGCTTTTATTCAACAATTTATTCGAGGTTTTTCAGAACCAATAATAACAGAATACATAAACTCTTTAACACCTTCCAGAATACGTGCTACTCTACTAAGCGCCAAGTCTTTATTAACAAAACTTTTCTACGCTTCTATAATTCCAGTCATAGGCTATATCGCTGATGTTTATACACTTACACAGGCTTTGTTAGTACTTGGCGCCACTACTCTTATTTCAGGGGTCTTGGTAGTACTAATTCTTTATAAGACGAAAGTAATTTAATTTTATGAAAGTTGTGTTTGATGAAAAATGCTTAAATTATATTTTTCCCTTTCATCCTGAGAATCCTCAAAGAGTAGAAAAAATAAAATTGGTTTTAGAAGAATTAGGAGCAAGCTTTATCAAACCAAGAAAAATAAATGAAACTTTGTTGTTAAAAGTTCATGAAAAAGAATTCATAAAAAAACTAAAAAACAAAGAGTATTTTGATTTAGATACTCCAAAATTAGATTTTGATTATATTCTTTCTTCTGTATCTTGCGCTGTTAAAGCAGCAAAAGTTAATGGTTTTTCCCTTTCACGGCCACCAGGGCATCATGCAGGAAAAAATTTCTTAGGAGGATTTTGTTATTTAAATAATATAGCAGTAGCACTAAAAAGTATTCAAAAGAAAGAAGAAAAAGCAGTAATTTTAGATATAGATGCGCATCATGGGAATGGAACAGAAAATATTTTCTTTGGTAAAGAAAATGTGCTTTACATATCTTTGCATCAATATCCACTTTTTCCTGGGACAGGAAAAGAAAGTAGAAAAAATTGTATAAATTTCGCACTACCTCCATATACAAAAGGAGAATTTTACATTAAAGTGCTTATAAAAGCTTTAAAAATTGTAGAAAAATTTTCACCTGATATTTTTGCTATTTCCTTGGGATTTGATACTTATGAAAAAGATAATCTTTCTCAATTATTACTTAAAGAAAAAGATTTTGAAAAAATAGCACTGCTTGTAAAACCTTTTAAACAAACTGCTAAAAAATTTTTCATGGTTTTAGAAGGAGGTTACGCAAAAGATATAGAAAAACCAGCAAAAGCTTTTTTTGAAAAACTTTTAGAGTAAGAAATGCGATAAACAAGATAAAAGAGTTAATAAAACTTAATAAAACCAATTTTCTACCTGTTCTTAATTGGAAATAGATTCAACTCGAGATTTATAAGAATCGCGGTTTAATAAAAAATACATGCCAAGCTTATGTTTACGATGTAAAGGTGGAAAATTCTTATGTGGAAGAAATTATTGCCCTTTAAATGTTGTAAGATTTGCTGAAAAAAGTGTAAAAAGAATTTTGAAAAACCAGGTTTATTCACCTACTCCGCCTTCTGTATTTGTTGGAAGAATAGGCTATCCTTATGTATATGCAGGTCCTTTAGTTTCGCTTTTAGAAAATCAAAATCTTGAAATTCTAGATAATCCTTCACAATGGTATGGAAAAGATTATAAAGAAATAATAAATTTTAGAGCTTATTTACTTAGAATTAAAAAAACTATAAATGTAAAACAACCAGAAAAATTTCATGAAAATATAAAAGAACTTGTTCTTTCCGAAAAGCCTGTATATGTAGAAGCTTATTTTAAAAAATTAGTTCCAAAAATTTCCTTTTCTTCATTTCTACAACCCATGGGACCAAGTGGAGAAATAAAAAAGCTTATAATTGCAAGTACTCCCAAAATTCCACAAAAAACTGAAAAAATAATTTCAGATGATATTAAAGCTAGTGAACAAGTTTATATGCTTTATAAAAGCGGGGAAGATGTTTATTCTATTACTCGTCTATTTTCTACTGGAATACTAGGAAAACAAAAAAAGCTTGTACCAACTAGATGGAGCATTACTGCAGTAGATGATATAATAGCCAAAAAACTTTTACAAAAAATTCGAGGATATTCTTTGATTAATGAATACCTAGTATGGAATAATGAACACTTAGGCAATCATTTCGAAATTTTATTTATTCCAAAACCTTGGAGTTTTGAACTTTTTGAAGCTTGGTCAGCTGGAAGTGTTTGGGCTGGAAAAGAGCTTAAAATCACTGTGGAACGCGAAATTTGGAGAGATAGAACATGTTATGCAATAGAACAGGGTGGCGGCTATTATGCTGCACGTCTAGCAATTTGTGAACAACTTGAAAAAATGCGAAAACAAGCATGTGTAGTGGTTTTTCGCGAAATTTATGAAAGCTATGTACTTCCAGTAGGTGTATGGGAAGTTCGCGAAACAATAAGAAGAGCTTTTGAACAAAAACCCGAAAAATTTTCAGATTTAAAACAAGCTTTAGCCACAATTGAAAAAAGATTAAAAGTGCCTTTAAAATATTACTTAAAGCTTAGCATGGTACTTACACAAAAAACTCTTAATAATTTTTAAATGGAGCCCCGGGAGGGAGTTTCTGAAAATTCTAGAAAATATTATACTTATTTTCGAACCCTCGACCTGTCGCTTACGAGGCGACCGCTCTAACCAGCTGAGCTACCGGGGCTTATAGCAAGAGTTAAGGAGATAAAGTTAAGATATTTAAGTATTAAAAGATTCTTTAAATTTATGCTATTAGAAATTTTTTTCATGTGGCTTCAACTTTTTTCAGGCGGAATTTTGTTATTCATTTCTACATGGGCTTTTTTGAGTTTTAAATTAAAAACCTTTAAAACAGCATTTAAAATTTCTATAATAGCTTCTGTACTTATGATACATGCTTCGATTTTTAATCTTTTTGGAAACAAAATACTTTCAAGTGTTTTTCTTTCTTTATCTATATTTCTTCTCTCTATTTCATTTGCTTTATTAATTAATTCAGCAAAAAATATAGGCTTGGGAAGATGAGAAAAATGAAAGAAGCGCTATTTTATAAAAAGAAAAATACTAAAGTTCAATGCTTTCTTTGTCCAAGAAATTGTGTAATAACAAATAACGCAACAGGATTTTGTAGAGTTAGAAAAAACATAGAAGGAAAACTTTATTCCCTAAGCTACGGAAGAGTAATTTCAGCTGCTATAGATCCAATAGAGAAAAAACCTTTTTATCACTTTGCTCCTGCTTCGATAGCGTTTTCAATAGCTGGTGCTGGATGCAACCTTTCATGTGATTTTTGTTGTAATTTTGAAATTTCTCAGGAATGGAGCTATTTAGGAGAACAAATCACAGCAGAAGAAATTGTTAGTAAAGCAAAAAGATTAGCACATGGAATTTCATATACCTATACAGAACCTAGTATATGGATAGAATTTATTTTAGATATTGCAAAGCTTGCAAAAAAGGAAAAATTATACAATACTATGGTAACAAATGGATATACAAGCGTAGAAGCTGTTAAAGAGCTTTCTAAATATATGGATGCTGTGGTAATAGATTTGAAAAATTCTGGAAATAAAGAAGCTTATTTAAAACTTTCTCATGCTCCATATAGCGAAAAAATTTTTGATGCAATTCTTGAATATGCTAAAAACAAGGTATGGGTAGAAATAACAAATCTTATAGTTACCCAATACGGGGAATGTGAAAAGGATGTGAGAAATTTTTGTAAATGGACATATGAAAATCTCGGGGAATTTACCCCTGTGCATTTTTTAAGGTATTTTCCTTCATATAAACTTAATTTGCCACCAACACCTATAAAATTCTTGGAAAAATGTATTACAATAGCCAAAGAAGAAGGGTTAAAATACGTTTATCTTGGTAATGTTCTTGGAAGTTATGAAAACACATATTGTCATGAATGCGGCAAGCTTTTAATAGAAAGAAAAGGCTTTTATGTAACAAAAATAAATCTTAAAAATTCTCTTTGTCCTTATTGTGGAGCTAAAATACCGATAGAGTTTTTATAAACTTTACAAGAAATTAATTTTTAGAGAGGTGTTGTAATGCTCTCTGAAAAAGAAATTAAGAAAAAAATTAAAAAAGGTTATCTTCGTGTTTGGATGACTTTTGAAGTTATGGGTACAGCAGAAGATATAGTTAAAAAAGCTATTGAAGAACATGTAGAAAAATTTGAGAAAGATAATAGAACAGAAGTTTATAAGAAAGAATTTTCAAATGTTGAGAAAATCCAAATTGAAGGAAAAACGCTTTTTTCTGTTATATGTGAAGTAGAATTTTTATCTAAAAATTTTAGGGATTTAATTAATTTGGTGCTTATCTACGGCCCTTCTGCTTGCGAAATTTTAGAGCCTGAAAGAATAGAAATTGAACTTAATGAAGCACAAGATATATTGAATACTTTAGGAGGAATAATGCATAGATTAGCTGAGAGAATAGGTGGTATAGTTGTTAAAAGAGAATAAATTTGCTGTGATATTTTTTTTATTTTTGTTTTTCAGTGCAGTACATGGAAAAATATATTATATAGAAGCTTATATGGAAATTTCTCCTAAAGGAGATGTTATAATAAACTATACTATAATTTCAAAAAATGTAAGTAATGTAAAAATTTTTATTGAAGAACCTGGTAAATTTATTCTTCCTGAAAATTGTAAAAGAATTGAAAAAGAAATAATAAAATGTCGTTTAGAAAAAGAAAAAACAATATTTTCGGAAATTTCACATGTTGAAAAGTATAAAAAAGGATTTACTTTCGAAAAAAATATAAGAGTTTTTGATGTTGTTGAACGAAGTGTATTTCTTGTAAAGCTTCCTGAAGGCGCTCTTCTTCCAGAAAATCAAACAAAATTTTTTCCTTTGTATGGAACAATAGCAACTGATGGTAGAAGAATTTTCGTAATTTGGGAAAGAAAAAATTTACAAGAAGGAGAAATACAAGGAGTAAAAATATTTTATGAGTTTCCACCAAAAAAACAAAGTTTTGCTCTTTTTTCAATAGCATTATTTTTATTCCTTCTTTCGGCAATTGGTTTTGCATTATGGTTTATACTTTGGAGAAAGAAAAAACGAGTAAGGGATATAATCTTACCTGTATTAAAAGAAGATGAAAAGAAAATAATGGAAATAATACTTCGTTATCCTAAAGGAGTAAATCAAAAAATCATAGTTAAAGAATCTAATTATTCCAAAGGAAAGGTGTCGAAAGTTCTTAAATCACTTGCAGAGCGTGGATTAGTTAGACTTGAAAGAAGAGGAAGAACAAACATAGTTTATCCTATTTTTGAAGTTAAAAAGAAATAAATGTACCTATTTTTTCTCCTTTAAGTATTTTTATTAAATTTTCAGGTTTTGTACCGTTAGCTATAATTATAGGTAAAGAATTTTTTTCTGCTATTTTTATTGCTTTTAGATCAAAAAGCGGATAATTACCAGGAGTTTGAGAAGTATTTTTAAGAATTTCTCTCAATTGTTTATATGTCAATGATCTCAAAAGTTTTGCTCCAGGTTTTTTAGGATCTTTATTATATACACCTTCAACTTTTGTGAGATTTATCATTATATCTGCATTGCACATTACAGCTATATCTACAGCAACTTTATCTGTAGATTGCTTAGGTACCATACCTCCACAAATACAGAATTTATATTTATTAATAATTTCAACTGCTTGTTCATAAGTTTTTGGAATCTCTGTGAAATTAAAAAGCATGCCAAAAAGAAGGGCATTAACTCTTGTTATTGCTATTCCCATTTCATCTTGTTTTTTTCTCGATAGTCCAAGTTCTTTTGCAAGTGAAATATACTTTCTTGCTATTTCTCCACCACCAGTAACTATGCAAATAAATTCAAGTTTGTTTTTTATTTTTTTGACAACTTTAGCATAGGCTTTTATTAAATTAGTATTGGAAAAAAAACTTCCGCTTAGCGAAATTACCGGTTTTTTATAAATAAAATCCATGAAAATTTATTGAGTTTAAACATTTAAAAAATTCTTGTGCTATTATTTTTCATGGTTACAATAATAATAAGTGGATTAGCCGGAGCCGGAAAAAGTACTTTAGCAAAAAAACTAGCGGAAAAGCTGAAGCTTAAATATATTTGCGGTGGAGATGTACTTAAAGAAATAGCAAAAGAAGAAGGTTATTCCCCAACAGAAAATTGGTGGGAAACAAAAGAAGGAATGGAGTTTTTAAAGAAAAGACAAAAAAATTTTGAGTATGATAAAAAATTAGATGAAAAGCTTATGAAATATGCTTCACAAGGAAATTGTGTAATAACTTCTTGGGCTCTTCCTTGGATTTTTAAGGGAAATGCTATAAAAATATGGCTAAACGCTTCTCAAGAAGAAAGAGCTAGAAGAATAGCTAAGAGAGATGGTATAAGCTATGAGCAAGCTTTAGAAATTGTGAAAAAAAGAGATGAAGAAAATATAAAACTTTACAAAAATCTTTATGGTTATGAACTTGGAAAGGATCTTGAAGTTTTTGATCTTATTGTAGAAACAGATGAAAAAACCCCGGAACAAGTAGAAAAAGAAGTGCTTGAGTTTTTGAAAAAATCTGACTAAGAAAATTATTTATAAATCTTCTTTGATTTCTTAAACCATGGAGTTAATTGAAAGAATAAAAAATTTACTCCAAAAACCTATTTGCGATAATTGTTTAGGAAGAGTTTTTGCTCAAATGCTTAGTGGAATGAGTAATAAAGAAAGAGGTAGAATTATAAGAGATTTTGCAGCATTTCTTATTGAAGCACAAGAGCTTGAGAATTTTGCTCAAGAAAATTTCAATGAATATAATTTTAGGTTAACTAAAAAAACCTCTTCTAAGAAAAAACTTAATTGTTATTTTTGCGGAAATATATTTGAAAAACTTGAAAAAATAGCTGAAAAGGCTATCAAAAAACTTGAAAAAATAGAGTTTAATACATTCTTAGTAGGAAATCGACCTTCAAAAGAAATGTTGGAAAAGGAAGAAGAAATGTGGAAATTGGCAGGAATGGATTATTGCGAACCTTTAAAGGCTGAGCTTAACAGAGAGTTAGGAAAATTAATTTCTCAGAAAATGAAAAAAACAGCTGAATTAAAAAAGCCAGAAGTTGTTATACTTTTTGACTGGGAAAAAGGCAAACCAAAAATAGAAATTCAAATATCTTCTCTCTTTATTTTTGGTTATTATCAAAAATTAGTTCGAGGAATTCCGCAATGCAAATGGGGAACACCAGGGAAATATAAAACTTCTGTAGAGCAAATTATAGCAAAACCTTTGCTTAAAGCAACTAAAGGTAAAGATACAAAATTTCACGGAATGGGTCGAGAAGATATAGATGCTCGATGCCTTGCCTGGAGAGCATTTGTTATAGAAATAATTGAACCTAAAAAAAGAAAAATAAACCTTAAAGAAATTGCAAAACAAATAAATGCTTCTAAAAAAGTTAAAGTAAAAGGACTTAAACTTGTAGAAAGAGAAATGGTAAGAAAAGTTAAAGAAGCTTCTCCGGATAAAACATATAGAGTGGTTGTAAAATTTGAAAAACCTGTAAAAAAAGAAGAGCTTAAAAAACTAAGAAAACTTATTGGAGTTATAAACCAGCAAACTCCTGAAAGAGTTCTTCATAGAAGGGCTGATAAGCTTAGAAAAAGAGAAGTAAAAGCTATAAAATGGAAATATATAAATTCAAAAACAGTAGAGCTTATAATAAAATGTTCTGCAGGACTTTATGTAAAAGAGCTGGTTTCAGGAGATAATGGAAGAACTCGTCCAAGTGTAGCAGAGATTTTAGGAGTTCCAGCAAAAGTGGTTGAGCTTGATGTAATAAAAATAGAGAAAGTAAAATGGTGAGTGTATGGATTTTCACACACTTTCAATTATAGCTTTTATAGTTTTTGTTGGAATTGCCATATGGAAAAAAAGAGAAAAAATAGAAGTTGAAGGTCTAGTAGTTCTTTATAAAACTAAAAGATTTATTGAAATAATAGATAGAATTGCTAAAAAATCTCCGCGTGCATGGAAAATAATAGGAATTATTAGTATAATTATATGCTTTTACTTCATGTTTTTTGGAGTTTTTTACCTTATAGAAAATGCTGTAAGAGTTGCAAAAGATGAAATAAAAGAATCAGGAATAAAGCTTGTACTTCCAGCTCCTGTAAAAAATGCTGAAATAGGTTATGCTCATATATTTCTTCCTTTTTGGATATGGATATTAACAATTTTCTTTATTCTGTTTCCACACGAATTTGCTCATGGAATAATGGCAAGGGTTGAGAAAATAAGATTAAAATCTGTAGGTTTATTACTTTTTTTAATTTTTCCAGGAGCATTTGTAGAGCCTGATGAAAAGCAGTTAAAAAGAAAGAAACTTATAGCAAAGCTTAGAGTTTTTTCAGCAGGAAGTTTTGCAAATATTGTAGTATCATTCTTAGTATTTCTATTAGCATCTCATTTATGGTTTTTCTTGGTAGATGGAGTATATGTAAAAAAAGTTGTTGAAAATTCTCCTGCAGAGCTTGCCGGAATAAAAGAAGGTATGATAATAAAAAGCATTAATGGGAAAGAACTATTTTTCGATTTTGGTTTTTACTCAAATTTTGTGCTAGCAAAACAAAATCCAGAAGATGTTGCAGCAAGAATTTATTTAGTAGGAATTTTAACTAATTGGAGTTTTTCTAATTATACTTTTAAACCTGGAGATAGTATAGTAATAGAAACGGATAAAGGCAATTTTACTGTAACTTTGGGAGAACATCCACAAATAGAGAAAGCTCCTTTTATAGGCATTGTTGTTGGAACTAAATGCAATGGCTTTGAATTTTTATTTAAATTTCTTGCAATTTTATCACTTTTAAGTTTTGCTGTAGCTGTAGTTAATATACTTCCTCTTTATCCTTTAGATGGTGGGCATATGATTAAAGCTATTCTAGAAGAAAAGTTAAGCGAAGAACAAGCTATTAAAATAACAAAAATAATTTCGTTTTTTATACTTTCCATACTTCTTTACAGCTTTTTCGGACCTTTGGTGTAAGTGTTAGACAAAACTCTTAATTCAATGAGACCCATACCTTTAAATACTATTAATTCCCTTAATTAAGAGTAAGTCCTTGGAGAAAGAGTTTGGTTTTTGATCTCTTTCTCCGAGGCTTAAAAGGTGGAAAGAAGTGAATAGGAGATTCCAAAAAAGAACATTTCATAAAGCAATATGCAGCGATTGTGGAAAGGAATGTACAGTTCCATTTAAACCAAAAGAAGGAAGACCTGTATATTGTAGAGAGTGTTTTCAGAAACATAAAAACTTTAGAAAATGAAGTTTATTTCTTTTTCTTTTTTAATTTTTAAATTTGGATATTTGTAATTTTCCTTATGTTTATATTTTTCACAGGTTTAGGAGGAGATCGGGGGCAAATGCTCCTGCTTTCCTTTTAAGTCCAAACCGCTCTCCTCCTTACATGGAGTTTTCCTTATGCAACTTCTATTAGTGAAATAAAAGAGAAAAAAAGAAAAATAGAAGAAACAAGAGATAGAATAAGAAAGAATTATCTTCGGGAATATGGCATAGATATAGATGAAATTACTTCACATTTAAAATTTGAAGAAAGAGAAAATGAAGAAATTTATATAGGTCTTGCAAGGCAAGTGCCGACTAAGAACATTGAAGGAATTATACTCCTTTAAGTTTTACGGCTGATGGATATGTATCTTTTAATCCATATAAAGCAAGTTTGGTTAATAAAAGAATACTAAAAGGTATAAAAAGAAAGAAAATAGCAAAACCTGAAGAAAAAGAAGTTTTGAGAGAAATAATAACAACTTCTGGTGAAAAACTTCCAGAATATCATTGGAAGATTTATGAGCTTAATCCTAAGGATTGTTCATACATGTTTTCTCAGTTTTTAGCCGAATATCTTAATGCAGGAAATATTACTGAAAGAGTTTGGATACAAAAAGAAAATAATGGTATAGTTAAAGAATATCCGTTTGACTGGGATAAAGAAAACAAGTGCTATTATTCACAAAAACTTTGTGAAACCTTAACTAAAGAAGAAGTTATTGAGCTTATGGTAACACCTTGGGAAAATGAGGATGAAAAAATACAAAAAATTGCAAGGAAGGGATATGAAAATTCCGTTTTATGATGTCGGAAAAGATGAAAATTACAAGAAATTGGCAAAATATCCTGAATGGCTTTATATTTCTGAAGAAAGAGAAAGAATAGAAGAAATGGAAGAAAAAATAATTAAGGATGTGGAAAAAGAAATAGAAATAAATAATAACACACCTATATATAACATTTCCGAAACTGTTGCCAAGGTGCTTTTAAAATGCTTGAAATAATAAAAAAATTAGAAAGTGTATCTCCGAGAAAAGGAAAGAATGAAAAGAAAGCAGTAAAAATAATTAAAGATGAACTTTCTGGTATAGATATTTATGAACAAAAATTCAAAAATGCTATACCAATAGGAAAAGCAAAACTCATAGCTGATGGAAACAATATACCATGTGAAGCAACAGCTTTTATTTCAGGAAAAATAGATGAAAAGGTATTAATTCCTTCTATTTATATTTCTGCACGTTTTTTCAATTTTCCTAACATAAATTTCAATCCATATTGCAAAGTTATAAGCTTAGCAACATTTTATTTTGCGCCTTCCATAGCTATAGAAAAAAAGAATGTGAAGCATATTCTTGAGGCAGAGCAAATAGAAGGGAGAGTAAAAGTTAAAAAAGAAAAATATACTTCAAAAAATCTTATTGTTGGAAATTTAGAAAATCCAAAATTTGTTATTTTTTCGCATTATGATACAGTAAAAAAAGGTGCTGTAGATAACGCTTCTGGTGTAGCTTTGCTTATAAGCATAATAAAAGAAAAACCAGAACTTCTTAAAGAGAATGCTTTTATTTTTTCAGGTTCTGAAGAGTTATCATTTGATAAACCTATTTATTGGGGCGTAGGGTATAGAATATTTGAAGAAGAATACAAAGCTATACTTGAAAATTGCAAGAAAATTTTTGTTGTGGATTGTATAGGCTTCGATAAACCTATATTGAGTAAAGAGTTTCTCGTAGAAGCACTACCTTTAAAAAATATAGAAAAATGGGAAGAAAAAATGTTTTTACTTAGTTCAAAAATGAAAAAGCTATGGAATTTTTATCATAGCGATTTAGATAAACCAAATGTTATTAAAAAAGATTATTTAAATCAAGCTAAAACACTTTTCCTGCGCAAGCTTAAATCAAAATGAAAATTTTTTAAACTTATTTTTCCTTTTTTTATTAATGCAGTTAAAAGAAAAATTTCCTGGGATTTTTGTAAAAGGAAGAGAAATTTATACAGAAAATCTTGTAAAAGGTTTTCGGTATTCTGATGAAAAAATAATAAAAATCAAAGGGGTTGAATATAGAGAATTTAATCCTTTCCGCTCAAAGCTTGCAGCAGCTGTTGCAAAAGGTTTTGAGCATTTGCCTTTCCCTGAAAAACGTGATTGGATTATGCTATATTTAGGAGCTGCTCATGGCTATACAGTAAGCTATGTTTCTGACATATTATGCAATGGTTTTATTTATGCTGTTGAATTTTCTGACCGCTGTTTCAAAGAGCTTTTGCCAGTATGTAAAGAAAGAAAAAATATAGCTCCTATTTTTGCAGATGCTAGAAAACCAGAAGAATATTCTTGGATTGAAGAAGTACACGCACTTTACGTTGATATAGCTCAACCAGATGCTACAGAAATAGCAATGCGCAATGCAGATGAATTTTTAAAGCAAAATGGTATACTTTTCCTTGCTATAAAAACAAGAAGCATAGATGTAACGCAAAAACCAAAAAAAATATGTCAAGCAGAAGTTGAAAAACTTTCTCAAGCAGGCTGGAAAATTTTAGAATGGCGTATGCTAGATCCTTTTGAAAAAGATCATGGCTTTATTATTGCAAAGAAATGAATTTCTAGGTCAATAACTTTTGCAAATGTTTTATTCTTTCATCAATAGAAGGATGCATACTTAGAACATCAAACCATTTGCCTGTTTTTTCAGGAATTAAATTTATTTCAGCTAGTTTCTTTAGAGCTCTAATAGTAACTTCTTTACCACATATTTTTGCGGCAAATTCATCTGCTTTAAATTCATTTCTCCTTATTATCCACGACTGTATTACTAAATTCCAGAAAAGTATTGCAAAGGATAATACTATAAAAAAGATTAGAGGAGATGAAGATATATTAACTCCAATATTCGAAACGCCATAAACTATTCCAAACCAGAAAAGGAACCAAGAGATAGTTACAAAAGCGTTTATCCAAAGGTGTTTTCCTTTTATATGTCCAATCTCATGAGCAATTATAGCTTTTATTTCTTCTTTATCGAAGTTTTTTAAGAGAGCATGAGTTAGTATAATGTAGCGATAATTTGGAATTATCCCTGTTATCATAGCATTTGCTCCTTTGTGCTCAGGCTTCC
>DQVX01000032.1 GCA_015661515.1 Nanobdellota archaeon | reverse complement strand
TTTCAGGAAACGGAGAGTATTTTCCGATAACATCTGAAAAATGTAAATCAAGCCCGTATTTTTATTCATCACCTTCATATGTAATTATTGGAGAATCAAACAATATTTGCTTACTTCTATAAAAATGTTACAGGAAAATGTTTTTCCGAAAGCCCTTTTGATGTTAAAATAAATGATAAAATTCTTGTCCTGTTATCTCAAAGATATTTTTCACAGTGTATTATAAATCTCGATGAAAATGAATTTAATAGATTAATTACTATTCCCAATTTAACATTTTCTGAAGAGGGTATAATAGGAAAGGGTTGTTTGAGACCTGTATTTAATAAATATATTATTTGGAACAACGGTACATTTGCAGTAATAAGGAATAAGGAAGAATTTAAAAAATTCTTTGCTCCGATTGAAACACCGGAAGAAGCATTAAGTTTTGCTATTGCTATAACTGGTTCTTATCCCAAGTATGATATAAACATATCTAAAAACGATTTTGTTATCTTAGCGCCTGTAATAAAAGGAACATATGTAAAAGAGGTTTCAAACGGATTTAAAGTACACCTTTTTGACTATCAACTTTGCGGATGCGGCTACCATCCTCATTATACGGTTGATTATCTTGTTACAAAAACAGGAGATATTAAAGAAATTTCCAGGCAGGTAATATATAAACTTCGTTACTTAATGTGTGTGGATTAATTTTCAGGTAAAATATCTAAACTTTCTGGATCATTCCTTGTCTGGGCTCGAAAATTAAGCCTTCTCTTTTAAGTAAATTTAAAAGTTCTTCAGCATTTTTTATTCCTTCATCTTGTGCTACTGCTAAAACATCTTCTACTGGTATTTGTTTACCTATTTCTTTTTCTAATTTTTCTATTATTTCCATCATTTTTCTTATTTTGCTTCTATGTGAGCTTGGAGTACCTTCAGTTCTATCAATATCTATTCTTCCTGTTTCATAATCATATCCTAATTGTAGCAATGAATATTTCATTATTCTAATTGCTCTTTCAGCATCTTGTACTTCTACAACAGGCGATAATCTTACTTTTGCACTTGCTTCTGCTAAACGCATTAGTGCTTCGTGTTGCCTTAAAGTAATTGCTACAGTTCCATCTCCTGACATTGCACGCATTTCAACATAAAACTGCTTTAATCTCTCACAAGCTTCTTTTGTCATTTTAGGTTTACAATACTTTCTTGCATATGCTATATATTTCCTTAAAAAGTCAAGAGGCACTGCTGGCATTGCTGTTTGCGGATTAAGGCGAGTTTCTATTACATATTCTGCAAGTTTTTCATCTTTTTCAGGATCAGGAATATCTCTAATAGCAAACTTTAAATCAAATCTACTAAGCAAAGTTTCAGGGATATCTATTTGCTCTGCTATTGGGCGATACGGATCGAATCTTGAGAATTTAGGATTAGCTCCTGCTAAAACAGAAACTTGTGCCGGTAAAGTAGCAACAATACTTGCTTTTGCTATACTTATTGTTTGTTGTTCAAGGGCTTCATGCATAGCTATTTGATCTTCTTTACTCATTTTATCAAATTCATCTATACATATTATACTTTTGTTACACAAAACCATGGCTCCTGCTTCAAGAACCCAGCCACCCATGAATTCTTCATCTCTTATAACAGTAGCAGTAAGTCCAGCAGTTGTTGTACCTTTTCCACTAACATACTTTGCTCTTGGTACTAATTGAGAAACATATTTCAAAAGCTGTGATTTTGCCATTCCAGGATCTCCTACTAATAGAATGTGTATATCCCCTCTTATTCTTGTACCATCTGGTAAAACATGAGGTACACCTCCAAATAATTGGAGAAGAATTGCTTCTTTTATCTCTTCTAAACCATAAATAGATGGGGCTATGCTTTTTATTAGCTTTTCATATATTTCCGGATCTTTTGCAAATTCATGAATTTTCTTTTTATCTTCAGGAGTTATTTCCAACTCTTCCCATTCTATTTCAGTCGGTTCAACATGAACTGCTTCTAAATAAACATCCATTTGCGTTTTTATTTTACCTCTATAAGTTCTTTTTATTTCCTTAAGTATACCAACAACTTTTACTCTATTTCCAGGATCTGTTTTTCTCTGCATTTCAGGGGATGTTAAATCGTCTTTTAAGAATATAGATATCTCTCCTGGCCTATCTCCTGTTGTAAGTTCAAAAGGCTCTTCAATTACTATCCATCTTGCATCAAAAAGTTTACGATCAACAAGTTTAAATCCTGTTTTTCTTCCGCAAGAACATATTTCAGGGGGTTTTATTGTTCTTTCATTTTGTTGAACTTCTATTAAATCACCGCATTCCGGGCATTGAAAAATAGCAACCCCTATTTCTGGTTTTACTTCACTTGCTCTTCTTACAATACCGTCAACACAAATTAGCTTTCCTATATGTTCTGAGCGTATGTTTCTTATTCTTATAAAACATGATTCAGGAAGGTTTTTAAAACGTGGAATTATGTTTATTTCCTTATCGCTAGGTATATCAATATTTTTAATTGCTTCTTGCGCAAGCGCAAGAACTTTTTCAGGATTATTTAAAAGCTCATCTGCAAGCTCGGGATCAAATTTATCAAGAGTAGAAAAATCTACTTCTATAGATTTTTTTCCTTTTTTCACGGCTTTCAAAAGCTCTTCTTCATAAAAGTATCTAAAAAACTCTTCAAATTTATTAAGGATTAGAGATTCTTCCATGTAAAAAATAATTATACGTAAGGTTTAAATACTCTATTTTTTATAATATAACTCATGAAAAAGCTATATCCTTTTATAATTTTACCTTTTGTACTACTATTTTTTATTTCTGGTTATTCTTCGAAATATGTAGATTTATATGATACACATTTATCATGTGAATGGAAAACTTCTTGTGCTGGAGATGAAAATGATATTTTACATATATCTTCTTTAACTAATGCGCATTTTGAACTTCCTACACAAACAAATTACCCTTATAAGCTTTGCTGCAAAAAACCTCTTTCAGTAAATATAAATCCTAAATTATGTGATGGTGAATTTATTTCTCTTTCAGCACAGACAAATGCACATGCAGGAAAATATGGTGATTATAATTATAAACTTTGTTTAAATGATACTTCGCGTTATGGTTTTTATACATGTGAATTAAAAAATTCTTGTGGTTTAGGACAAGTATGTTTACTTTCACTTTCCTCTACTACTAATGCTCATGGCGGAGATTGTAATGCTCATAGTATAAAAGTTTGTTGTAATTATACTCCTTATATAGAGCTTGATGTTTTTCCAGGAAATAGAGTAGAAACTTCACCAGGAGAAATTGTAGAAGTTTATCTTTATGTAAAAAACAATTATAAATTTAGCGATAATGAAGTAATAATAGATTTCAAAGTTATTCACAATAGCTCAAATACTTTTAAAGATGTTACTGATCAATGGAAAAATATTTACTTAGTAGATTTTTGTGAGTTTGATACAAATACAAATACTTGTATACAAGATGTTTTAGAAAAAACTATTATATTTACTCCAAATGAAAATAAAACAATACTTTTCAAAGTTTTAATACCGAGAGAAGCAAAACTTAAGGATGAATTCAACGTAACCTTTAATGTTACAAGTAAAACTTTAGGAAATAGCTATGAAACTTTTGTAAATTATGCTCTTGGAGGTGGAGAAGTAGAAATAGAAATAAATGCTTACGCTATGGATTCTCAAGGAAATAAATTACCAAATATAGATGTAAATATTTACATTTGTAAAGAAAATGTTGAATGGTGTGATGAAGGTGCAGCCATTTATAAATACACAACTAACACAGATGAAAATGGAGAGATAAATATAACAATTAATCCTGTTCTTATCTTAGGAAAGAAATACAAGCTTTCTCTTGTAACAGAAAAAGGTTATTCCGAAACAATTATTGATCTCACTTAAATAACTATTCCCCAACCTGTTAAACGCCATTTATCTCCTATTCTTCTAGCAAAAGAAATCTTTTCACCTTTTTCACAGCAAACAGGGATTTTAAGTTTTAACACAAGTTCTTTTTCAGAGTAATGCTCTACAATCCCAATTGTTTTTGTTACTCCACATATAACAAGCAAAGGCTCATTTTTAGTAATAGGTTTATTTTCTTTTATACCAACTACTCTTTCAAGTAAATTAGGTTTACATTTAAGTTCATATATTGGCTCTGGCATTTTTCCTGGAATTCCAGCTATTTGCCCTGCGAGAGAATCTGATTTTGTGAGAGATGGGTCAAGTTCTGTCATTACTCCTACAAGTCCACCTGCTGTTGCAACTCTTATATTTTTTCCAGCTTTTTGCAAAGATGTAATTTTTGTTCTCAATGCAATCCATTTATCCTTTTTTTGTAGTCCTGGTAGTATTTCTATTTCTTCCTCCACTTCTAATTTACCTCTTACTACACTACCTCCTAATACACCACCTTTAAGGTTTTCTATTTCTTCCCCAGGTTTATTTACATCAAAACTTCTTGCTATGTAAAATTTAGGATCAGCACTAAGATCTCTTTTTGGAGTTGGAATGTATTCTTCTATTGCTCTTAACACATATTCTATATTCACTCTCTGTTGCGCTGAAACAGGAATTATAGGAGCTTTTTCTGCTATTGTGCCTTTAACAAATTCTTTTATTTCATAATAACTTTCAATAGCTCTTTCCTTAGAAACAAGATCTATTTTATTTTGTATTATTACAATATTTTCTATCCCTGCTATATCAAGTACCATTAAATGCTCCTGCGTTTGTGGTTGTGGACAGCGTTCATTTGCAGCAATTACAAAAAGGCAACCATCTGCAATAGCAGAACCGCTTAAAACGGTTGCCATTAATGTTTCATGTCCTGGAGCATCAACTATAGAAAAAGTTCTTTTTGGTGTGCAATCACCAAAACATTTTGGACATTTTGGAGATGTACAGTAATAATCACATTTTTCGCAATAATAAACGGTTACGTCAGCATAACCTAAGCGCAATGTAATACCACGCTTTATCTCTTCACTATGCGATGCTGTCCATTTTCCAGATAAAGCTTCTGTTAATGTAGTTTTTCCATGATCTACATGACCAAGAGTAATTATATTAAGCTCAGGTATTAAACGCGGGTCTATTTCTTCGTTTTTTTCACTTACCTTTTTCTTTGGCATAGTATTTGGTTAGAATAAAAGAAATAAAAAGATTTCTAAAGGTTTATTCTTCCTTTTTCTCTTCTTCTTTCTTTCCTAAAAGTTCTTCTAAAGGTTTATCTCCATATGCTACTACTTTACAATTTATTTGAGCAATATCTTCTGCAATTGTATTACCACGAACTGTTTTTCTTTTTCTTACACCTTTTCTTTTTGGTCTATATCCAGGACCTGAAGCAAGCAAAAGTTTTTTCCTTACAGTACCTTCTAAATCAGGGCGCATAGGAAAGCCGTCTTTATCAGTTCCGCCAGTAATTTCTAAAACATACCCAGGTAAACCTATTAAAGAACCATCGAATTTATCACCAATTTTTTTCCCATATAAAAATTCAGCATCTCTCTCAATTTGCCAAGCTCTTCTTGTTTTTGGATCACTTATAACAAATTTTGCCATATTCATCCCCTGTTTTTTTAAATCTTGTATAAAAAATATTTAAAGATTACAAAAACAAAACCTTATTGTGCAGGGTAATGAGAAACAAATGCTTCTCGATCCTTGGGGAGATGTAGAAATAAAAAATTATAAAAAGCTATTTTCTGAATTTGGATTAAAACAATTCCCAGAAAATTGGAAAAAAGAGCTTAACCACTATCTTTTTGAACGCGGAGTAGTAATAGCTCACAGAGATTTTGATAAAATTATGGAAAGAATAAGAGAAAAAAAGGAATTTATAGTAATAACAGGAATTGCAAGCTCTGGGAAATTACACTTAGGACATAAAATGATTATAGATCTTGTTAAACATTTCAAAAAATTCAAAGCAAAAATATTTTTCTGCATAGCTGATATAGATGCTTATACAACAAGAGAAAAAATAAAAACAATGGAAGAAGCTAAAAAATTTGCTTTAGAAAATATTGCTAATGTTCTTGCTTTAGGTTTGAAAAAAAGAGATA
>DQVX01000069.1 GCA_015661515.1 Nanobdellota archaeon | reverse complement strand
GATCTAAACGTTTCGCTTGTTGTTTAATTTCTTTCCATATTTCTTTGAGTCTTTGCTTTTCCTTCTTTTTTAATTCTTCCTCAGATATTTCAGGCGTTTCTTCTCTCTTTTCCTCTTTAGCTTTTTCAGTTGTCTTCCTTTTTTCTTCACATCCAATCCACTTAAGGCATTTCTCGAGTATTACATCAGCTGAAATATATTTAAGCTCAAAGTCCGTTAGGAACTTATACTGTTGCCCATTAGGATGTTTTGACGGTGGAGCCACCACATATTGCTTCTTGGCTCTTATTTCACCATTAGTTCCTTTCTTGTTCCATTTCCATTCTTTGCATAATGCCCATAAGTGATAACCATTTGGCTTCCCTGTCTTCACTACAACAAAACCAAACGATTTAAAGTATTCTACAATTTCTTTCTCACTTTTACCTTTCAGCTCCTCAATTTTTGTTGCATCCTCAATGTCAATTAATATTAGATCATTTACACCTCCAATTACTGCAATGTTGATTTCCCCTTCATAATTGTACTCATCTACTTTCTTTCCTTCTTTAGCAAAGGATAGTTCTAACGCATTTAACCACTTTTCCCTCAGTGCTGGTCTCTTTTTACCTTCCCAAACTTGCTTCCAAAATTCTGGATTGAAATATGTGCTTAACCACTTCGTAATTTCCTCATCAGAAGGTTGTCTATTACAATACCTCTCAAAGCTAACCACTGGTATCTTTGTGCTAGGATACAATGGTACTATACTCAAACCGCAAGATTTATATAGGCTAATATAGTCTTTATAACTGAAAGATTCCAACTGGTCTAAAGTAATCTTTGCCTGTGTCATGGTTTGTCCCTCCTTTCCCCCGCTCCCGCTATGACCTATTATATAATGATATAAAAAACTTTCCGCTTATTTTTCTTTTCTATATTATTAGTTAATAATTAACTATCTTATTATTTTTATTATTTTAAACAAAGAGCAAAAACAAATTTTACATGTAAAAAGACATTTAGAACTTTCCTCAGCCTGGGCTCCAAATTAACTTGGAGCCCGCATCAGCAAACTTGGCAATTTGGAGCCCAAAATATATTTTTTCATGTAAATGTGAATTATTATACATTCCGACCGAAAAATATATAAATGATGTAATATTTTAGTTTTAATTGCAAATTGAAAATATTTATATAACTCGTTTGTATTCATTATCTAATTTTTATAAAATGCCAACAATTTCTTCGAAATCCACAAAATCTTTTTGCCACCTGCACAACTTTGCAAATTTTTCACATCTCGACCCCAAAAATTTTCGCAAAAATGACAAATCATGTAGAACTTTTTCATTGATTTCACACATATTTGACGCCCATTATTTAAAAACTTTATTTTTTTACATCCCGAAAATGTAGAAATAAATTAAAAATAAAAAGAAAAAGTTTTATACGATTTATATATTTTTTGGTTGAGATGTAAAGAAAACAAGTTTTTATGTAAAGCAAAATTCTGGGCTCCAAATTGCCAAGTTTGAAGTTGGGGGGCTCCAAATTAATTTGGAGCCTAGAACCGTTCTGCTCGGAGTTTGACGAGAAACTTC
>DQVX01000027.1 GCA_015661515.1 Nanobdellota archaeon | reverse complement strand
TTCCTATTATTACTGCCACAACATTTGCTCCTTTCATTTTTTATCAGCCCGCCAAGATAATATTTTTCTTTTTATCTTTTATAGTTATTGTCAGTGTATATGTATAATCATAAGAATAGGAATATTTGTACTTACAAACTTCTTTTTTATCACATATAATTATTGCTACTCCGCCGCACGCACATTCGGCACAGGGATTGATACAAGGCCTGCATTGCTCATCATTCTTTTCTTCACACCTTCCTACACTTTCGCCACTTGCATCTCCAGAATCTGTATAAGAAAACTCCCATATTAAAGGTTTTTCATAATATCTAGTAAAAGGGAAAAGTGTATAAGTATAAATTTTTTTCGAAGAGGAATAATCATAATCATAATCTTCATAATCATAGTCGTCATAATCATAGTCTTCATCCTCTTCTTCCTCAGGACATTCATTACATCTACAATCACACTCTTCTTCGCAAACTTTCAACCAACATTCTGGACAATTCTCTCCAGGAGTAGAAGAATAACTCAACACATCTATATTTACAGTTATATCCCATTCAACCTCGCTATTTGTTTCACGATTTGCTACATCATCTACAATATTTTGGATAAATTCTCTAAGATTATCTTTTAATTTTCTATCTAGACATCCTGTATCCAAACTACATCCTTTTAAACAATCAAGCTCTCTTCCTAAAGCCCATCCTCCTGAAGGCTCTGTATCTGGACAATAATTACAAGAAGTTTGTCCTTCTACCTTTCTCGGCAAGCAATCTGTGTCTTTACATTCATTTTCAACTTTTTCTTTTATCTCTTCAGCAACATTTTCCCTTGTTGCTATACACATGCTATATGGCTTGTGTTTTTCCACAAGCACAGGTACAAGTTCTCCAATTCCTGATTGCCATCTATAGATTACTGCTTTATTACTATTTAACTTAAGCTTTACCCAACAGCTTTTTCCATTAGAAAGAACACATTCAAAAACTTCGTAAAGCTCGTCTTCAAATTTTTCATATGCCCCACCACTTCCACTCTCAAAAGATGCTTGAGTTAAATTCCATTTAAGCTGAACTGTTGCTGTATCGCCTCCAAAAGAATAAACAGTAACTGTTATTTTTTTATCTCCATCCCAGCTAAAACAGTGTATAGGCTTTCCTTCAAGAGCATATCTATAAAACATGTATGCTTTTTCATAAAGATATAACGCTCTTATATTAGAAAAACCTGTTTTTTCAACAACTTTAACAGATTCTATTTCATCACCTTTTAACTTTACTTCTAAAGTTACTTTTATTTCGGAAGTATCACCAGAAGCAAAGTATTGTGGTGTAACATCTAAAGAAAAATCGTAATTATAAGTATGTGGGTAACTTTTTAAATACTTTGAAAACTCCTCGTTTATTTTTTCTATAAACTCAGAAGGTTTCATCATTCCACCTTCACTTATAATTTCATAAAGTGTATATTCCAAAGTTTGATTAAGCTTAAAATCTATATCTACTTCATTTATTTTTTTCCATATAGCGGGAAGAGAAGTTTTTTGATAAAGTTTTATAGCATCTCGTTGAGAAGCAATTTGTACTAAATAAACCATGCCAAATATACTTGAAATAAGAATTAATCCCAATACAATAGGCACCATTTCCTTTAAATACATTTACCACACCTCAAATGTTAATGTTATAGTTCTTGAAGGATAAGGTATGAAAATTTTTCTTTGTACTCTGTATAAAGGATTAACAGTTTCTGTTTTATCTTCATTAGCTATAAAAGTAATACTTTTACCATGCACATTTGTAATAGTAAGCTTTATTTTTCTTTCCCAAATGCTTTTTAAGGTGTTAGATATTAGGGTTTTGCACGTATCATTATCAAATTCATTGCCATAAAATTTTTTACATATAGCTTCATCAGTATCCATTACACAATCAATGTATTTTATACATGTATCCACAGGTAAACTTGTTTTTGTTTTAAGAAAAGTATAAATAGCAAAATCAACTTTAAAAGGTAATTCTTGAAACATTTCATAACTTCTTTTAACATCTAAGTTAAACCCACCGCAAATTGGTTTTTCTACTGGAATTTTTGTACCAAAAGAACAGAATTTAAGAATATGGACTAAAAATAGAGCAATACCTACTATAATAACACCAATAAATATTAAAAACATTCTTTCAATACCCAAAGCTCCTTTTTGTTTTTTCATTTTATGCACCTGCCCACTCCTGTAAAAACCATGGAAGATTAAACTTTCTTAATTCTATTTTCACAACTGCTGGATGAATTTCTTCTCCGCTTTTTACAGGATATATAAATTTTGAAGAATATACAGTATGGATTTCTAAAAGCCCTGTATTCCAAGCTTCATATTCTTTTCCATTAAACATATCTTTTACTTTTATGTAGATTTTTTCATTTATGTTATTTACACAACTTTCAAGCTTTTCAGGATCTATAACATCTTTAAAACAAGTTTCGACAAGAAATGAAAAAGTTGAAGACATATCTACAGGTAATTGTACTTGGGCTTTTGAAACAGCTGAAAGGGATATAAAATTAAAAATTGAAAACAAAAGTATTAAAATTAGTATAGTTGTAATCATTGAGGAAAATATGTTCTCTATATATCCTTTTTTCATTTAACCACCATATTCTATGATAGTTAACTTTTTTTCTTGATAAGAGAAAATCAACTGTTTTCTGTATGTTTTTCCACATTTTATTTTATAGTCTTTATCTATATATTTTCCTGCAGAATTTATTGTTTCATGCTCTCCATATCTTGCTTCTATACCAAAGCTAGAAACTATAAAATTCCATATTGATGCTAAAGCATATATCCATTGATTTTCTTCTGTTTTTACATAAATTTTTTCCTTGTTTATTTCTATTTCACAAAAACGTGCTGGAAGATAATAGTAAATTTTTGTTTTTTCTCCACCTGCAACAGCCTGCTTCATTGAATAATCAATTGCATTTGCTATTTCAGCTGCTGAAATTTGATTATCCACATTAAAATATGTTATAAGCACCAAGTAAAAACACACTAAAACAACAAGAAAAAATAAAATATCAGCAAGTGTTTCATGAGAAATTATAGTAATGGCTTTGGTATTTTTCATAAAATTTATTAGCAGGTTTTATAATATAAATTTATGGAATTTAGCATATACTATTTAGCAATAACTATAATAGGAATACTTCTTATAATTGCTATACTTTTAGTAGGTCCTTTTGCACTTGCAAAGTTTTTAGGAATGGGGTGAAAAAATGGAATTTACAATGGAAACATTAATACTTATCTTAATTTTTTTAGTAATTCTCATAATTGTATTTTTTGTTGTTGGAAAAGGAATACACATTATGACAGGGTGGCTAGGGTTATGAGCAAAGCTTTAGAAATGAAAATAATTCCTTTAATAATTGTTACTCTCATAGTTATAATCCTTGTAATAGTAATTGTATCATACTTTTTTGGAAACTATGTAGGATTAAATTTATGTCTTTACATTACTGATAAACTAGGTATACAAAAGTTTTTCCCATGTTATGAGCTATTTGGTGGTTGAAATGACAAGAGAAGTTAGCATGACATTGATAGTCGGAATAATTATTTTAGTAATAGCTCTAGCCATATTTATTTACTTTGCATTTTTCACAAAAGAAACAGGTATTGAGGGTATAATAAATATAGTTTCTGGAATTGAAGAGTTGATAAAAGGGGTTAAAAAATGAAAGCAGGTGTAATGATTACAACAAATTTATTATTTAAAATCCTTGTTTTTATAATTGTAATGGTAATAGTTGTAATTATTGTTTTAATTTTAAGAGGTAAAAGCCTTGAAATTTTCGAATTTATTAAAGAAATACTTCAAATAGCTTTTTAGGTGTTTTTATGATGGAAATAATTAAAAAATTTATATTTGTGATAATAATAGGTTTAGTACTTCTTTTAATAGCTTTATTTATAAGTGGGTTTTTAACTCTTGATATTTCAGAAAAAATTCTTGAAGAAACAAAAGATGTTTTAATAATACGTCCTTTGAAATAGTTTAATATAAAATAAAAAGAAAGGGCAAAGCTATTACTCAGTTGCTGTTTCTTCTGTTGGAGTTTCTTCAACTCTGATTTCTTCTATTGAAGAGTCTACTATTTTCACTGCTTCTGCATCATATTCTTCAAGTGCTCCTGATTGCAATAAGCTTGCAGCTTGTCTTGTTGCTTCTTTGTCCCATCCTGCTACAAGTACTGCTGTTTTACCTTCTGCATATTTATCTGGGAATACTCTAATTATAGCACCGCCTTCAGGTATTCCGCTTTCTTCTCCACATGCTGGGAATGGCTTACCTAAGAGTTCTGCTGCTATTCTGTTTATACAAGGCCCTCCTACTACTATTAAGTCACGTGTCTTTTTGATTGTTTCATCTATTTCTGTATCAAGTCTTGCTATACTTTCTGTTATTGGTATTACAACATCTCTTGTAACTTCAGTTGTTGTTTTCTCGAATTTTGGATCTCTACCTACAGCAACTTTTGCTACAAGCTGTGTGTCTGGGTATATTATCTTTACGATTCCTTGATCTTCACTGTCATATGTAATTTGTACTCCATATCTGTCTACGGCTTTGTCTTCATCTTCTCCTGTGTCTTGGAAACCAGAGTTTTCGCCTATAAGGACTGGATCTACTAAGTCAAGGTGTTCTGCACCAGTTTCTTCTTTGATAGGTATTATTACTGCATTTCTCTGACCATCTGCATCTTCTTCTTCGATTAGCATTATTGCTGGGGTTGTGAGGATATCATCTGCTCCATCATATGTTCCGTCTTGATCTGCCTCTAAACCTAGTAATTTTACTGTAGCTGAAGTACCTCCTATACCACTTACTTCAAATACATAATATACTTCTCCTACTTTAATTGCTTTTGCGCCATTTGAAGTAAACTTCTCTCCTGCAATTGTTACAGAGTCTACCTTACCTGAAGCGTCATCAGTGTATGTTATCTCTGCTTTTCCTGTTGGAAGTACTAATGTAGGACCGTCTAAAGTTTCTGCGGTAGTATCATTATCACTAGCCACATCCACTGACAATATACCATCGCTATCTGTTTCTCCCTTTGTCAAAGCAATAATTGCTCCTTTGCTTGTTCTGATTATTGGATAGACTGTTACTTCATTTCCTTTAACACCAAAGTCTGCACCA
>DQVX01000013.1 GCA_015661515.1 Nanobdellota archaeon | reverse complement strand
TCGAAATCCTTGAAAAATATAGGTTTTAGGGGTTTATAAAAGTTTATGGTTTCGGGGATGTGAGAAGATAGCATGGGTTTATAAATATCCACAACCTTTTTTGAAGAACTTAATCTAAAAAAGTTAGAATCAATTTTTTATTCTTTCCAAAATCTTTTTGTTTTTAAATATTGCTTTTCAGCTTTGTAAATATCTTTTAAAAAGCTTTCTTCATCTCTGTGCATTTTTGAAAGTATTCTCATAGCTGTTGTTGGGCCTATTCCTCTTCCTGCAAGAGCTATAAGAGCTTTTTTTCCATATGCTATTACAACATCTGCTGTTTTAACAATTTTTTCAAATTTTATACTTTCGCTTTTGCTAAGCTTTTCTCCTCTCAATCTTTTTTTAATTATTTTTTCTATTTCTTTATCTTCAGGTTTTGCAACACCAAGCAATGCTGAGCCACAAACTTTGCAAAATATTTTTTCAGGAAAGTTTTTTACTTGCATTGTTTGAGAAAACTTTCCACAGTTTATACAAACAACTTTTAACCTTGTTTCCATAAGCCTTTTTACAAAGGCATTGAAAATTTCTTTTTCCATTTTTTCTGGTTTGACTGCATCTGCTATGCTTTTTTTAAGCCCTTCTTTTCCTAAAACACTTAGCCCTTCAATTTCAAGAATTTTGAATTTATTTTTCTGTATTAAGCTAAGAATTTGTTTTGTTTTTTCAATATCAAGCTTATCTTGGAAAATTTCTCTAAAAACTTCTTCTTCCAAAGGAGTGTTTTTAAAAACTTCAATAATTTTGTTAATGCTTATTTTATCATATTTTGCATTTTTTCTTATAACTCCAAATCTTTTGGCTACTTGAATAAATTTATATTTGAATAAATTTGATCTTGGAAGGGATAGCCTTAGAATTGGTTCAATATCATTTGGGTTATAGCAAAAAATAGTTTTTTTAACTTCTTCTAAATCAGCACCGTAAATTATTATTCTGTAAGCATCTGTTTTTATTGCAATACTTTCTCCATATTTTGCAGAAAGTATAGCTGAAATAAACTTTCCTAAGGTTTGGTTTACTTTTGAACCAAAACAGCAATGAATTATTACAAAATCAGAATATTTTTCAAAAATAATTGTTTTATCATCTGGCACAGCATGAGATTTGGCATGAGATTTAATAAAAGAAATCATTTTTTCTGCTGCTTTTTCTGAAACGCAATAGTTTTCTATAAGAAATTTTTTAGCTTGATTTTCTTCCATTTCGTTTATTATTCTTCTTAGCCTTCCAACTTCTTGGGCTATGTGAAAAGGAACTGGAATAAGCTCTCCTTCCCATGCAGGAATTACAGAAGCTATATCTTCCACAGGCTCTGCGAATATAATGTTTTCTTCTATTCCAACTATTCTCCAAGGAGAACCTTTTACTATAAATGTGTTTCCTATTTCTCCATGCTCTGCGACCCAGCTTTCATCAAGCTTTCCTATTAAAGTTTTTGTTGTAACATCTATAACTTTGTATTGAGAAGTTTCTGGAATTGTAGTAAGGTTTTCAAAATAATATAGCAAACCTTTTCTTTTCTTTTTTATTTTTGCATTTATTTTAATAAGCTTTATTTCTTTCATTAGCTCTAAAATACTTTTGAACTCTTGATAGCTAAGATTTCTATAAGGAAAAGATTTTTTAACAACTTCAAATATTTCCTTTGCACTTTCATAGCCTTCTATAAGCATGCCCATAATTTGATGAGCTAATACATCATAAGAGTTTTCTTTAATTTCTAGGTCTTCGAGAATATTTTTTAAAGAAAATTTAGCTATAACAGCTGATTCAAATAAATCATCTCCTTCTTCGGCTATTATAAAACCTTTAGATTTTTTACCTTTTCTATGCCCGCTTCTTCCTACTCGTTGTAAAAACTTTACAACTTGTCTTGGAGACATGTATTGAATAACGCAATCTATTGTTCCTATATCTATTCCTAGCTCTAAGGAAGATGTTGCTATAAGAGCTTTTAGTTTGTTTTCTTTAAATTCTCTTTCTGCTTTTATTCTAACATGTTTTGATAAAGAAGAGTGATGCACTTCATGAGTAAATTCTGGATAAAGAGCTCTTAACCTTGAAGATAAAATTTCTGCGGTTTCTCTTGTATTTGTAAATATTAGCACAGAAGTATGTTTTTCGCTTATGTTTTTTATCATTCTAAGTCTTGCTATAGTATTAGGATCTAAAAATATTTTTTCCGCAAGATGTATATCGCTTTCTTCACATTCTGCTGTAATAACTTTTATTTCATATTCCTTTTCATCAAAAGCTTTTATTACAGTATCACAACCTATAAATTTTGCAGCTATTTCAGGATTTGAAACTGTTGCTGAAAGAGATATTATTTGAAAGTTTTTAGCATATTTTTTAAGCCTTTCCAAAGCAACAGCAAGCTGCACTCCACGTTTGCTTTCAACAAGCTCGTGAAGTTCATCTACTACAACCCATTTCACATTTTCAAGATGCTTTCTTATTTTTTTACCTGTAAGCATGGCTTGGAGTTGTTCAGGAGTTATTATTATTATATCATCAGGGTGCTCTGCTTGTAGCTTTCGCTCATGAGCAGTTGTATCGCCATGTCTTACGCTAACACTAATTCCAAGCTTGTTCGCCCACCACAATATGCGCTCGAGCATATCTCGGTTTAAGCTTTTTAAAGGCGTTATATAAATTAGCGAAATCGGTCTTGGTTTTTGCTCTATAATTTTGCTAAATAAAGGAAGTAAAGCTGCTTCTGTTTTCCCATGCCCTGTAGGGCTTATTATTAAAACATTTTTTCCTTTAAGAATTTCTGGTATTGCTTTTAGCTGTGGTAGTGTTGGTTTTTCAAACCCTCGTTCTTTTAAAAGTTGCTTTATTCTTTCATGGAGAAGTTCGAATACCATAAAAAAATTAAAGCACTTAAATTTATATGCAATAAAAATAAAAAGTTTGGTATGATAAGGATTATTAGAAGATTGGGAGAAAATGAAAATCCTGTAATTTTAAAAACTCCTCTTCCTAATTCGTGGATAGATGTTGAAAATCCTGGGGAAAAAGAAATTGATTTTATAGAAAAGAAGTTAAAAATACCAAGAGATTACATTTTGGACTGTTTGGATGAAGATGAAATACCAAGAATATTTTCTGAAAGTGGTAATGTTGTTATAATTTTGAGAATTCCAATAGTTCAAGAAGAAAATATATTTACAATACCTTTGGGCATAATTCTTACAAAAAATTATATGATAACAATTCACTCTAAACCAATAGATTTCTTTGAACAGTTCTTTAGTGGGAAAATAAAATTTTCAACTTCAAAAAGAATAAGGCTTGTGTTTCAAATTTTAATGGTTTTAATTCATACATTTACAAAACTTTTAAGAAAGCTTGAAAAAGAAGTAAGAGAAACTGAAAAAAAGTTTTTGAAATCTGCTAAAAATGAAGATATACTTATTCTAATGAGAATGAAAGAAAATGTTTTGGATTTGCAAAATGCTATTTATGAAAATAATAAAGTTTTAGAAGCTTTACTTAGTGGGCACCATATAAGGCTTTACAAAGGAGATGTGAAAATAATAAATGATATACTTATAGATAATAAGCAGTGTATTACAATGGCAAGTTTTCTTATAAAAAATGTAAATAATGCTTTGCAGATATTCGAATGGATAATATCTAATAATCTTAACATGCTTATGAAAAAATTAACAAGTTTGGCTGTAATACTTTCAATGCCTCTTATAGTTTCTGGAATTTATGGTATGAACATAAGCCTTCCACTTCAGCAAAATGAAAATGCTTTTGTAATTTTAATGATAATTTCATTGATTCTATCGCTAATAGTTGCTATATACTTTAAGATAAAAGATTGGATATGAAGGAAAAAGAAGATTATAAAAAAATTTTGAAGGTTTTAAAAAAATTTTATTATTCAAGAAAAGGTGCTGTGCATTTTTCTTCACCATTTAAAGTTTTAATTTCATGCATACTTTCTCAGAGAACAAAAGAAGAAAACACAGAAAAAGCAAGTGAAAAGCTTTTTTCAAAAGCAGATACACCTGAAAAAATTGCTAAGCTAAGTTTAAAAGAATTAGAAGAGCTTATAAAGCAAGTAGGTTTTTACAGACAAAAAGCAAAAAGAATAAAACAGGTTTCAAAAATAATTCTTGAAAAGTATAATGGTAAGGTTCCTAAGAAAAGGGAAGAGCTTATGAAACTTCCTGGAGTAGGTTTAAAAACATCTGCTGTTGTGCTTTCTTATGGGCATGGAATACCTATAATAGCTGTTGATACTCATGTTAATAGAATTTCGAAGCGCCTTGGTTTGGTTAGAGAATGTGCAGATGTTGAAGAAGTAAGAAAAACTCTTGAAAAAATATTTCCTAAAAAAGATTGGAAATTTGTTAATTTAGGGTTTGTTAATTTTGGAAGAGAAATTTGTAAACCTGTTAAGCCTAAATGTGATATATGTGAGCTAAAAGATATATGCAAATTTTTTAGAAATAAAAAATTATGAAAAAAGCTTTAAAAATATCTTTATTTATAGGCACTACAATTTCAGTAAGTTTTTTATATCTGCTTAAATTTTTACAACCTATAACGCAAATGCATCTTTTAGTGCTTTCATATGCAATAATACTTTCTTCAATTATTTCTGGTATTTATGTTTTCAAAAAAGTTTCAGAAGAAGCCAAGAATAAAAATCTAAGTAATAATAAATTTTTAGTTAAGATTGAAACTGTTAATGGAAAGAAAATAGAAGGAATTTTATCTCATATTTCGCATGGGTTTATATTTTTAGAAAATTGTATTTGTGATTTTAAACATTTTGAAGAGATGTCTATACCATTAAATGAAGTTAAAAATTTGGAAATAAAATAAAAATAGGAGATAAGAAAAGAAAAGAGAAAAGAGAATAAAAGAATCTGTTTTTGACAAATATTCTTTTGTTGAAATTATAATTACGCTTGCGCAACAAATAATAACAAAAAGTGCTAAGAATTTTTCTATAAAAGTTATTGAAATGTTAAACAAAGAAGCAATAGCTAAAAGAAATGTTGCATTAACAACATTAGCTCCCATTATATCGCCTATTCCTATTTCATATTTTTTCTTTTTTATACAGCTTAAAGCAACAAATAATTCTGGTAAAGAAGTTTCTAATGCAATAAGCGTTGAGCCAATAAACAAACTGCTAATTCCTATTTCTTTAGAAAAAGCTATTATGCTATCAATTCCTATTTTTGCAAATATAACTACACCTGATGCGGAAAGAAAAAATATAAACAAGTTTTTCACAAGATCTAGTGTTGGAATCGTAGCTCTTTTTATAGGTATAAAATATGTTTGGTGCATTGAATAAAGATAGAGAATAAATAAAATTAGGAGGAAAAGTGAAAAAGGTAAAGAAAGGGTTGGGAGAAAGAAAATAAGTAATAGAGATAAAATAACAAGCGATGCTGTTCTAGAAATTTCTTCTGCACAAATTCTTGATAACTTTATACCATTCCAGCAAATTATTGCAAGAATTAATCCTATGTTCACAATAATTGAGCCCAAAAGATTTCCAAAACTCATAGAAATCTCATTTTTTATTCCAGAAAACAAAACTACAGAAAGCTCTGGCAAAGTAGTTGCTATGGAAACAAACAAAATTCCAAAAATAACTGTTCTTATATGTAAAATATTCGAAATTCTTATAGCAGAATCTATAACGTATTCAGAAAGTTTTGCGGCAATTAAAAGGGCTAAAACTCCTGTTAAAATAGAGGTAGCTATCATATTATTTTCACCAGGTTAAATGCTAAAATTATAATTAAAATTTCTAATGAAATTAAAATAATTACAATTTCTTTTTCTTTGAATTTGCCAAGTTTCATTATGCAATGTGTTAAAGAATAGCATTTTTCATAAGGTGCTTGAAGAGTTCCATCGCTTCTAAGCTTTCCAAATGATTGTGCTTTAAATTTTGATCTTGCTTTGAGAATTAATTCTAAAAACCATGGAATAAAACATAGTAGAGCAAATTTTTCCATGTTTCCAAGAATTGCTACACAAGCTACAACAGCTCCTATTGCATAGCAAAGAGAGTCTCCTGGAAATATTTTTGCTGGATACCAATTGTAAATTAGAAAACCTAATAAAGCCCCTGCAAATGTTAGTGAAAATGCTGCTATAAATAAATTTTCATTAATTAATGCAAAAATACCTAAAGCTGATGTTAATACAACTCCTAATCCTGCTTCTAATCCATTAAGCCCTGCAAGCATGTTTATTGCATTGCTTGCTCCAACAACGCCTATTGGTACAAGAATTAAAGGATAAAGAATTCCTATATCTATGTTTCCTATAAATGGTAAAGAAATAGAAGAATTTCCTGCCATTATGGCTATTAAAGGTATTGAAGCTGGAAGCGTAAGCAAGGGTTTTTGCCATTGTTTTAATCCTTTTCTTTTACCTTTAATTTTTTTAATCCCGGAAATATCATCAAGCATGCCCACTAAAAAAATTATTAGCACTGTTGTTATTCCAGCAAAAATTTCTACAAGCCCTGTAGTTTTTCCGTAAAGAAAAACTTTAATCCATATAAAAAGAAAAATTCCGCTTAAAAATCCTGCTATTACAGCAGGTCCGCCCATTTCAGGGATTTCTGGTTTATTTGGTTTTTGCATATCTATTCCTGTTAATCCAATATCTTTCAAATATCTTGCGAGTTTTGGAGTTAAAAATAATGAAACCAAAAAAGCTGTAATTATGCTTATAATTAAAGATAATGATATCATTTACTTCACCTTAAATATTCTAACTCCTCCTCTTGGGCCATATTCTTGTGTATTATCAAATATTTTTTCAAAATAATCAGATTTTTCTAAAAACGCTACAAAGCTAATTGGATAGCTTTCTGGATGCAACATTGAATCTGGAACTATAGTAAAGCCTTCTACAATTATGTAATCTATTTTCCATTTTTTCAATAGTTCATAGCTTGTTTCGTTAGCCCATAATCTTATTATTACTCCATCTGGAAGTCCTTGAATTGGTATAAATCTTCTATAGCAATTATACTCTGCAGGATGTACATAAATTGCTGCATAGCTTGCGTTTTCAGGAAGGTTTTCTCTAACCCATTCACACGCTTCTATAAAACCTGGGGAAAATTGCTTTACTCTCTGCATATTTACTATTTCTAAAACTCCATAAAAAGCTGTGGAATATGATAGCAGTACAAAGATAGCTAAAGCTATGCCTTGATAAACATGATTTTCAGAAGCTTTAGAAATTAAAACAACAAAAGCTGTGGCTATTGCTATTATGTAAGCTAATAAATGCTGGCCTATAAACACAAAAAATGAAAAAGAAATTCCTGGAATTATTATATATAAATATTTTATATCAAAGTTTTTTCTTATTTCTTCTAAAACAATGCTTATAGCAAAAGCTACTGCTGGTAAAGCAAAAAGAGAATATCTAAGCATATCTTCTGTTCTTGGATTATCTTTTGAAATGTATAGATTGGCAAAAACAAGAACTATAAGCCATAAAAGGAAAAAAGCGTATTTCCAATCTTTTTTTCTTTCTAAAAGAAATACAAGGCCTATTAAAGCTAATAATCCTGTAACGCCAAATCCGAATCTTACATATTGTACTAAGCCAAATTTATAAATTCCTGCGCCCGTAGAAATTTCTGGTCTTTTTAAAGTAATATTTGCTTCATATTTTTCTGGTTCAACAAGTTTTATAACCTTACATTGTTCAGAGAAAAATGGTTGTACACATGGAGAATTGTAAAGAGCTAAATTTCTTGCAACCCAAGGAGAAAATATTAGCAGAGAAAATAAAATTACTATTGCTATATTTTTCCATAATTTTCTTTGATAAATAGCTAGCAATAAGAATACAGCACCAAAGAAAAAAGATGTTATATCAGAAAGAAAAGCAAAACCAAGCATAATTCCTGAGAGTATTAAAAATTTTGTGTTGTTTCTTATATTTCCTAAGAAAAAGAAGCATGTGCTTGCTGTTATGAAAAATAGCATTTGAATTTCTGGATAGTTTAGCACACCATATTTAACTGTTGCTGGAAGGAGTAAAAGAATTAGTGCTGTTAAAGCTCCAAGAAATTTTTTATCAAGATTTTTGAAAAGAATAAAAATTAAAAGAGCTGAAAGAAATGCGAATAAAGGAGGTAGAAGCTTAATTCCTGCTTCTCCAAAGAGTAAATAAAATCCAGAAGAAGTTATATGCCCTATTGGAAGGCGTGTTGTTGGATACATAATTACTGGTGTTCCCCAAAGCGGGTGGAATTTTGGGTAAATAAGATTTTCTGCTATCCATTTTCCCATAGAGCTATAATATCCTTCGTCTCCAAAAGCAATGGGAGAAGTAAAAGTCACAAATAAATAGCCTGAGAAAATTAGTAGTGTTAAAAAGATTGTAGCAATTTCTATTCTAAGATTTTTTATAGCAATTATTTTTTTCATAAACATCAATACTATAATGAGAAGTTTTTATAAATATCTTTTTGTTAACTTCATGATATGGGGATTAATTTTAAAGTTTGTAAAAAACATGTGCATGTATTTATTTTAGTGTTAATATTTTTTCTAGCTTTTTATATAAGGGCTTTGTCTATAGTTCCTGAAAGAATACTTTCTTATGATCCTGTATATATGTATAGATTTACAAAATATTTTGCAGATTGGGGTGTGCTTCCTATATGGGATGAGCTAAGCTATTATGTTGGAAGAGCCGATATTTACCCGCCTTTCATGTTTTATTTAACAGCTTTAATTTATTGGATAGTGAAATTTTTCATTACAGAAATTTCGCTTACAACAGTTTGTGCTTGGGCTTCAGCATTTTATGGAGCTCTTATAGTAATTCCAGCATATTTGCTTGGAAAAGAGCTTTCAAATAGAAAAGGTGGAATTATAGCAAGTGCTTTAGTAGCTTTTGCACCTCAAATACTTTCAAGAACTTTTGGTTCGAGCTATGATACAGATCAATTAGTATTATTTTTCATACTTTTAACGCTTTATACAGGAATAAGGTTTTTGAAAAATCCTAATTTTTATAATTTCTTGATTAATTTATTTGCTTTTACTGGATTTATGCTTACATGGCCTATGTTTTGGTATACTTATTTAATAATTGTAGCTATATTTGTTTTTTCAGTTGTTTTGGGTTTTGTTTTTAAAAACCTTGAAAAAGAAAAAATTAAAATAAGTGCTTTTTATTTGTTTTCTACTTTTGTATTGCTCATGATAATAGGAGCTATTCAAAAATTACAAGTAGCAGAATGGTTTTTTGGTTTATTACAATTCGCAACTTCTCCTGAAGTATGGATAGTAAATGTTTCAATTGCTGAACTTCAGCCTGTTGGGTTTGATATACAAACATGGATATTTGCTTTTGGAAAATTTGTAACAGGTTTAGCTTTTATAGACTTTGCTTTATTTTTTGGTTTACTATTTGCAATTGGATTTGGAATATATTCATCGCTAAAGAAAAAAGATATATTAGCAAAATCTTGCTTTTTCATGCTCTTTATTTTTGGTTTGTTTACTATGACACGAGGAATAAGATTTACAGAATTTACATCAGCAATATTTTTGAGTTTAGCAGGAGCTGGAATAGGAATGCTTTATAGCTATGTTCACAGAAGAACCTTGAGAAATTTTCTTAATGGAATTGTGCTTATTTTGATTTTTATAGCATTTTCTACAGGAATACAGCTTGCAAACTATTTAGGGCCTGATATAAATAGCAACTGGGATAATGCTTGGGAATTTTTAAAAACTCAAACTCCTGAGCTTGCGCTTGTTGGAACTTGGTGGGATCCTGGGCATATGATTACAGGTTGGGCTGAAAGAAGAGTAATAGCAGATGGTGCTCACTGTGGATATGCTTGCATGTATACAATAAATCATAGAATAACAGATTTAGGAAAAATATTTTGCACAAATGATGAAAATCAGGCGATTAACTTAATAAGAAAATATCAAGGAACTTCTCCAAAGGTTTATTGGATAGCTTCTGCAGATTTGATAGGAAAATTCCAATGGTTACAATATTTTGGAACTGGATGTGATGCAAGATATGAATGGGAAAAATGCCCATTATATGGATTAGCTTATCAAACAAATGCATATTATTCTGAAGATGGAGAAGCTTTTCTTTTAGAATATGGTAATATAAAGGTTCTTAACTTAAATTATCCTATAGCTTTTTATACTAAAGGAAGGAATGCAATAATTTTCAAAGAAATAATGTTTTATGAAAATGGGAATTTATCTATAATTGATTTAACACAAACTAATACAACTTTATTAATAGAACAGCTTCGACCAATATTTAGAAATTTAGGATATAGATTATCTTCTCAGCTTCTTGATATTAGCATTTGGATAGCCGAAGATAAAAAATATGTAGCAACAATTCCACCAAACTTAAGAAATAACATGTTTACAAAAATGTTCTTTTTAGAAGGAAATGGATTGGAAAAATTTAAATTAGTTTTCAGAAATCCAGAAGTTAAAATATACGAAGTTATAGGTCTTGAAAATAAAAATAATGAAAAGGTGTTGTAATGAAAAAGGGTATTTTGCTTCCTGCTTATAATGAAGAAAAAACAATAGGAAAAGTTATAAAAGAATGTAAACGCTATGTGCCTGAAGCTTTTATTCTTGTTGTTGATGATGGCTCAAAAGATAAAACAGCAGAAATTTCAAAAAAAGCAGGAGCATATGTAATTTCCCATGAAATTAATAAAGGTAAGGGAGAGGCTTTAAAAACAGGGCTTAGGTATTTTAAAGAGCGTAATTATGATGCTGTTGTTGTTATAGATGCTGATGGACAATACTCGCCAAAAGATATTCCAAGATTTTTCTCGGCTTTAAAAAATGCTGATATAGTTACTGGTTATAGAGATTTTTCAAAAGTACCTTTAAGGCATAGATTGGGAAATTTTGTATGGAAAAATACTTTTAATTTTCTTTTTGGAACAAAATTAAAAGATACTAACTGTGGGTTTTTTGGTTTTTCAAAAAAAGCTCTTCAGGAGATTAAAAATATACATGGCGGATATATAATAGAGAACTCTATTCTTGCTGAAGCTATAGAAAAAAACCTTAAAATAATACAAATTCCTGTAAAAGTAGAATATAACACAAAATCAGGAATACTTAGAGGTATAAGAGTTGTATTTGGTGTGCTTGTGTTTATTTTGAAAGAGGGCATAAAATATAGGTTGAAAAAACTTATAAAACGAGGATAAAGTTTAGGTTTTAGTGTTAAACAAAAATTTAAATTTAAAAAACTTACAAGATTATAGCATGCAAGCAGGTATTGTGGGGTATGGTTGTTATATACCAAAATACAGAATAAAAGTTGAAGAAATAGCAAGTGTATGGAATGCTGATGCAAAAAGAATAAAACAAGGCTTACTTGTGGAAGAAAAAGCTGTTGCTGGAGAAGATGAAGATACAGCAACAATAGCTGTAGAAGCTGCTAAAAATGCTTTAAAAAGAGCTAAAATTGATGCAAAGCTTATACAAGCAATTTATGTAGGAAGTGAATCCCATCCATATGCTGTTAAGCCTACAGCAACAATAGTTGGCGAAGCCATTGGGGCTGGAAATGATTATACAGCAGCTGACTTGGAATTTGCATGTAAAGCTGGTACAGCTGGTATGCAAGCTGCTTTAGGCTTAGTTGAAAGCGGAATTATAGAATATGGCTTAGCTATAGGAGCTGATACAGCTCAAGGAAGGCCTGGAGATGCTTTAGAATACACAGCAGCAAGTGGAGGAGCTGCTTTTGTTATAGGTAAAAAACAAGTTTTAGCAAAAGTTTTAGCTACATGCTCTTATTCTTCTGATACTCCTGATTTTTGGAGAAGACCTTTTGAAAAATACCCAAGCCATGGATCTCGTTTCACTGGAGAACCTGCTTATTTCAGGCATATAATAAATGCTGCCAAAATGCTTTGCGAAAAAATTGGTTTTGAACCAAATGATTTTGAGCATGTTGTTTTTCACATGCCTAATGGAAAATTTCCTTTAAGAGCCGCAAAAGCACTAGGAATAGAAAAAGAAAAGCTTAAAGCAGGATTTATTGTAACAAAAATAGGAAATACATACTCTGCTTGCTCTCTTCTTGGTTTTTGTGCTGTACTTGATAAAGCAAAACCTGGAGAAAGAATAATGCTTGTTTCTTATGGCAGCGGGGCAGGAAGTGATGCTTTTGCTTTTGAAGTAACAGAATTAATAGAAGAAAAGCGTAAACTTGCACCAAGTGTAGAAGAATATATACAAAGAAAAGAATATATAAGCTATGCACATTATGCCAAAATGCGAGGAAAGATAGTGTGAAAATTATTTTTTCAAAATCTTAAGTTTAATAATCCCTGTTAAAAACCCGAGAATCCAAGCAAAAGTTCTTAAAAACATTAAAAATGGTGCTATGATATACATTTTTTTCTCCTTTTTTCCCATGAATATAATAGAGCTTGCATTTGCTAAAATAAATATAGCAAGGAATAAGAAAGAAAGAGCTAAAAATGTTTTTTCAAAGATAGAAAGAAATAGAAAGAAAATAAATAAAATAACGCTTAGTACTGAAACAGGAACTTCTATGCCTGTGTAAGAATCTTTCATTATTTTATCAGGATGCTTTTCATACATGAGCACACGCCAAAAACCACGGTAAAATTTTTGTTTTAAATATTTTTTTAGCGAAGAAGGGTGAGGATGATAAACATAAGCTCTTGGATTAAAAACAAGCTTATAACCTGCTTTTGAAATTCTATAAGAAAGCTCAGGATCTTCACCACTTGCTGTTTTAAACCTTGTGTCAAAACCGCCAAATTTTAGAAAAACTTCTTTTAAATAAGCTGCAGAAAAAGTTCCTATGAAATCTATGTATTTTTGCTTTTTCATTCTTTCATGTCTTTTTTCAATTTCATATCCTTCAAATCTTGCAATAAGGCTTTCTTTATTCAGCGTTTTATAAGTTCCTTGAACACCATGAGCAATACCTTTTTCTATTGGTTTTACCATTTCTTTAAGCCAGTTTTTTCCTGGAATACAATCTGAATCAGTAAAAACTATTATTTTTCCTTTAGCTTTTTTTACACCAAAATTGCGCTGCCAAGCAGGGCCTTGGTGAGGGTTTGCAAAAACTCTTACTGGAATTTTAGATTTTTTTGCAAATTGCTTTGCTATTTTTACTGTGTTATCTTTAGAACCATCGTCGCAAATTAAGATTTCAAAAGGCTTATCAAAATTCTGTTTTTCCAAAGCTTCAAGTGTTTTTAAAATAGTTTTTTCAGAGTTAAAACATGGTATTATAACGCTTACGTAAATTTTTTGCATAAAGAAATTAAAATAATTTGATGCTAAAAAAGTTTATGGAAAAAGAAATTTTAGAGAAATATAAAAAAGCTGGAGAAATAGCAAAAGAAGTAATGGAATATGCAGAAAAGCTTATTATTAAGCAACTGTGCTTAAATGTTTTTGAGCTTGCGGAAAAAATAGAAGCAAAAATATTAGAACTTGGTGGAAAACCTGCTTTTCCTGTTAATATTTCTATAAACGAAATAGCAGCCCATTATACTCCTTGTAAAGGAGATAACATCGTAATCAAAGAAAATGATTATGTAAAAGTAGATATAGGTGTGCATGTAGATGGGTATATAGCAGACACTGCTAAAACTTTTAGAATAGCAGGAAAAGATGAGCTTATAAAATGTTCTGAAGAAATGCTTAAGCAGGCTCTTAAAATTATTTATCCAGGAATTGAAGTTAAGGAAATAGGAAGAGTTGTTTCAGAAGTTGCTGAAAGCTATGGATTTAGAGTTGTAACAAATCTTACAGGACATGGATTAGAAAGATATAATTTACATGCTGGAATTACTATTCCAAATATTCCTTCGGGAAGTGGTATTTTAGAAAAAGGAAAGGCTTATGCCATAGAACCTTTTTGTACTACTGGACAAGGTGCTGTTAAAGATTCTAATAGAGCTGTTATTTTTATGCTAATCTCAGAAAAGCCTGTAAGAATGCCTGAAGCAAGAAAAATTATAGAAATTGCAAAAAGCTATAAAGGTTTGCCTTTTGCTAAAAGATGGTTAGAAAAAGAATTTAATCCTATAAAGCTTGAAATTGCATTAAATCAGCTTGTTAATTTAGGTGTATTGCATCCGTTTTATATTTTAAAAGAAGTTAGCAACGGAAATGTTGCACAAGCAGAGCATACTGTAATAGTTGATGAAAAGCCTATAATTACAACAACGTGATGTTATGGAAATAGTTTATAAAATAAATGATGAGCATAGAAAACAGCTCTCACTTCCGCCTTGTAGAATTTTTGAAAGTAAAGATGAAGTAATTTCTTTTATTGAAAAAAT
The DNA here is from genome assembly GCA_015661515.1 of Nanobdellota archaeon. GTDB lineage: Archaea > Aenigmatarchaeota > Aenigmatarchaeia > Aenigmatarchaeales > SZUA-1535 > SZUA-1535. Next base: position 5,544 of record DQVX01000013.1, on the reverse strand, counting down.
AAAGCCTTTTATGATAACTTGTATTGGAGATTTTGTAAGCGATGAATTTAATGGAATATGGAAAAATGCTGTAATAGATAACAAAACAATGAGAAAACCTTATAAAAGAAGTAAAAAGCTTGATTTTAAAATTAAATTTTTCTCTTATAATCCTGCAGGAGTTATAACAAAGCATGCATGGGAAAGTGTTAAAAAATGTTTTTGCTTTTCTTCTAAATGCTTAGTTGAAATTAAAGGCGAGGAAGATCTATTAGGTTTTCCTGCTTTATATTTCTCTCCTAAGAATTCGCTTGTAATATTTGGATTGCCTGGAAAAAGAATAGGTTGTTTTTATACAAATGAAATACATAGGGAATTTGTGAAAAAATTTATTCCTTTAGAAAAAGAGCAAATAGTTCTTGTAGGTGGAACATTTTCTTATTTTCATGCTGGTCATAAATATTTTTTGCTAAGTGCTTTTGAAATAGGTAAAAAAGTTTATATTGGTGTTACAAGCGATGAATTTGCAAAAAAACTTAAAAGCTATAATGTTCCTGAATTTGAAAAAAGAGTTGAAAAAATAGAAAATTTTATAAAAGAATTTGGTTTTGAAAACAGATGTGAAATAACTGAACTTAATGATGTTTATGGTATTTCAACAGAAATAGAAAAAGCTTCTATACTTGTAACACCTGATCTTGAGAAAAGGGCAAAGGAAATTAATCAAATAAGAAAAAGAAAAGGTTTGGAAAATCTAAAAGTATTTGTGATTGAAAAGCTTAAAGCAAAAAATGGAAAGTGTATTTGTTGTAAAAGAATATTAAAAGGAGAAATAAATGAAGAAGGTTTATAAATAGTTGTGAACTATTCAAAACTTATTCTTTCTAATTTATTTTCTTTAATATCAAGTATATAGCAACCTTTTGAAAAAATGCCAGGGTTTATAGCTATTGTATTGTTAAATTTTGTATCACCACAAGCTTCATGAATATGACCACAAATTAAATAATCTATTTTATTCTTTTCCAAGAATTCTCTTATAGCTTTGCTACCAACATTTATACCTGAACTTATTTTATCTAAAATTCCATATGGTGGTGCATGAGAAAGTAGTATTTTAATTTTACAATCTTTTATTTCTTCATAACCTTTTTTCAATAACTCATAAATTTGATTTTCACTTATCTCAAAAGGCGTAGAAAAAGGTGTTGGATTAGAACCGCCCACCCCGAAAATTCCTATTTCTCCTATTTTTACACCTTTTCCATGAACGCTAATATTTTTTTCTTCTAAAAGCTCTAGGACTTCATAATAATCACAATTTCCTGGAATAGCAAGAATGTTATTAGAGATTTTAAAAAGTTCGTTTAAAACTAAATTAGCTTCTTGTTTTCCACCGAAATTTGTTAAATCACCTGCAATTAAAATTAAATCAGGATTTATTCCTTTAAGATTTTCTATTTTTTCTATATCTCCGTGAATGTCTGAAATACAAAGTATCTTCATTATTATAAATTAGTTACTAAAATTTAAAAATCTAAACAAAAAATATAAGCACATGTTCAAATATTGGATTTTTTCTCCTTCAAGAAAAAATTGGGTAACAAAAAACAAAAATTCAAACAAAGAAATTTGTATATTTTGCGAAATAGCTAAAGGAAATCCTGATATTCCAAGCAAAGTAGTCTGGAAAAACAATGAACTTATGGTTCTTATGAATATATACCCATATAATACAGGACATTTGCAGGTTGTTCCTGTAAAGCATGTGGAAAGTTTGGAAGAATTAAGTGAAAAAGAGTATTTAAATCTCTGGAAATATGTAAGAAAATCTGTTATGCTTTTAAAAGAAGTTTTAAAACCAAAAGGTTTTAACATAGGAATAAATATTGGTGAAAATGCAGGAGCAAGCATAAGGCATTTACATATTCACATAGTCCCGAGATTTGAAAGAGATTTTGGTTTTATGGAAGTAATCGCGCATACAAAAGTTATTCCGAGCGATATTGATGAACTTCATGAGCAGCTTAAGAAAAAGGCAAAAAAGTTTTTTGATTAATCTTTAATTTCCAAATTCTTAAGATATTCTTTTTGCCATGCATTCCAATATTCTTTAATTTTACTTTCATCAACATTTTTCCATTCTCCACTTCCACGTTCTTCAAAAAGCTTTTTTATTACTTCAATAGTTCTTTTAGATTCCCAGAATTTAGGAAGAGCATTAGCTTTCTTTTTATACTCCCAAAGCTTTGCTATCCAGAATTTTGAAGTATTTAATACATCTTCTGAAATTTTACTCTCTGCCCATGCCCTATGAAATCTGCATATACCTAAATTATCCAGAATATATTCCATAATACTTCTTTCTGCGCATATCTTAGCATATTCTTCAGGTGGTTTAACAACTGTGTGATAATCTGAAAAATATTTTCCATGCATTACAATAGGTAGCATAAGTCCTAAGCTCCAGTAAAAGTTTGGTGTCATATCAAATTCGTTTCCATGAGGAATATAAAGAGCTAAATCAGTTATTCCTAATTCTTTTCCTAAAATCCTTATATTTTCTCCTAAAATAGCAAGCTCTCCGTAAGAAATTTTTTCTATAAGATATTTTGCTATCATAAAGTTCTTTTCTGAATTTGGAGATTCACAATCCATTACAGGAGTTTCATCTAAGGAGAAAATATCTTTTGGTATAACTTCTTTGTGTAAAGCTTCAAAAACAGCTCCTAGCACACTTCCAAAATATATTGCATCTAAACCTAAAGAATCAATTGTATGTAAAAGAGTTTTTATGTAAGTTCTATTGAAAATTCCTATAAATGGTCCTAAACCTTCTACGGGTTCATAATCAATTTTTACTTTTGATTCGATTTTTTTACATACTGCTACACAACGCTCTCCGCATGTATCTGAGGAAAAGCTATAATTTTTAAGAAGCTCTTGTTCTATGAACTTTGAAAATATTTGTAAGCGTTTTTCTTTTGGTAAAAGAAAGGAAAGCCAATTAAAAAGAATTGTGTTTTCTTTTAAATGTAAATAATTAGCTCCAAATGTTCCTTTTTCTCTATATTTTTTAGTTGCTTCCATTTGTTGCTTTACAAAATCTGGAGACGTAGTAATTTTTATATCCAAATTTCCTCCTATGCTTATTCCTACAACATTGTGAGCTCTGTATAAAACACTTCCCGCCCCACCGCGGCCTGCGATATCGGAAACTACTCCTATTTTTCCTGGTTTAGAAGAAACTATACAACCATATTTAGTTGTTTCACTTCCTAAACCACAAAGAGCTATTCTAAACAAAATTCCTTGGTAAAAGTTTTTTAACTCTTTGTAAAGTTTATGTTCTTTTATAAAAATATTTTGTGGAAGTTCTGTCTCTATGAACTTTACCTCATTGTTTTTTACAGCAACAAAAATACTTTGCTCGCTTTTTCCTTCTATAACTATAGCATTATATCCTGCTTTTTTAATATACTCTCCGAGTCCTCCCATAGTAGAAGAATGTATTCCTCCGTGCAATGGGGAGCGGAATATAAAAACTGCTCTTTGGGATCCACTATAGCTTAAATTACCGCATCCAATAACTAAAGCATTTTCTGGTGAAAAAACATGTTTTGAATAACTTTTGTATTTTTCTAAATGGAAAAAAATTCCCAAATCGAGTATGCCTTTAATTTTTTCATGTTCTACGTTTTCTTCCCAAAAGCTTTTTTCATTCACATTTATAAACAATACTTTCATAAAAGAAATATTAAGTATCACAGGTTTTTATAAGTTCACTTCTTGGTTTATTTTATTTTTTCAAGAATTATAGCAGGGCATACTCTTGTAACTCCTTTCATGCTTTCAAGTTCTTTTATAAATTCTGTAAGTTCTTTAGAATTTCTAAACCAAGACTCTATAAGAATCATATGATCTCCTGAAGCAGTATATAAATGCTTTACTTCCTTTCTTTTAACAAGCTTTTCTACAATTGAAATAAGTTTTTCTGGTAAAGTATCAATACCTATTAAACAAACTATTTCAAAACCTAATTTCTTTGGATCTATTTCTATTGTATATTTTTTTATCACACCTTTTTTCTCAAGAAGAGATAATTTTTTTCTTACAGCAGCTTCACTAACTCCAAGTTTTTTTGCTATTTTTACAAAAGGTAACCGAGCGTTTTCTTGAAGGATTTCAATAAGTTTCTTTTCCGAAATTCGAACCATAACTTTAAATATTCGTAAAAAATATAAATAATTATCGTAAAAATAAAGTTCGAAAGGAGGTGATAATATGTATGAAGAAGAATTTGTAGATGAAATTGAACCATTTCCTTTAATAGGAGAAAGGTTTCCAGAAGTAGAAGTACACACAACAATAGGAAAAATAAAATTGCCAGACTACTATGTAGAGAAAGGCAAGTGGTTTGTGCTCTTTAGCCACCCGGCAGACTTTACACCTGTATGCACCACAGAGTTTGTATCATTCCAGAAAAACTACGAGAAATTTAAGGAATTGAACACAGAACTAATTGGTTTAAGTATAGATCAAGTGTTTAGCCATATAAAATGGATTGAATGGATAAAAGAAAAGTTGAATGTAGAAATAGAATTCCCAATAATTGCAGATGATAGAGGAGAGTTAGCAGAGATCTTAGGAATGATTAGTCCTTATAAAGGAAGTAACACAGTAAGAGCTGTATTTATTGTAGATAACAAAGGAATAATAAGAGCTATCCTATACTATCCACAGGAAGTAGGTAGAAATGTAGAAGAGATATTAAGGTTAGTTAAAGCTTTACAAACTTCAGATGAAAAAGGAGTTGCAACTCCAGCAAATTGGCCTAATAACGAGTTGATAGGAGATAAAGTAATTATACCACCAGCAACAAGCATAGAAGAAGCAGAAGAAAGAAAAAAGGCTGCTGAAAAAGGAGAAATCGAAAGCTATGACTGGTGGTTCTGCTACAAGAAGCTGCAGTAATTTAAAGGGTGAAAAACATGACAGAAATGCTCGAGATTTATAAATGTGATGTCTGCGGAAATATAGTAGAGGTTCTGCATCAAGGTATTGGAAAATTAGTTTGTTGCGGAAAAGAAATGAAGCTGCTAGAAGAAAAAAGAGAAGGAGAAGGGAAAGAAAAGCATTTGCCAGTAATAGAGAAAAGTGAAACTGGAATAAAAGTAAAAGTTGGTAGCGTTGAGCATCCTATGGATGAAAATCATTACATAGAATGGATAGAAATAATAGCAAACGAAAAAATTTGCAGAAAATTCCTTAAGCCAGGAGAAAAACCTGAAGTAAAGTTTGAAATATCTGCAGATAATATAGAAGCAAGGGTATATTGCAATCTTCACGGGCTTTGGAAAAAGGTTTAGCCTTTTTTTATTATTTTAATTGAAAATTGTATGGAGAAATATAACAAGTATCATTTCCCAGAAGCTAAAGTAGAAATAATAAAAATAGAACAGGGTATTATTGTTTTACATGCGGAGCTTATGATTACTTCGAAGATTTTGTCTATTTACTAAAAGAGAATATGATTGAATCAAAAATAGTTAAAGTGTACGAAAG
>DQVX01000026.1 GCA_015661515.1 Nanobdellota archaeon | reverse complement strand
TAACAATAATTTCTTCAGGTTTAGCTTTTGTTATTTCTAAAATTTTCTTATAGCATTTTTCAGAAGAGAAGCAAGGAGATCCAGATGTTTTTGTAAAAGATTTTAAAGATTTAAAAATATTTAAATCTCTTTAAGTTTGGAGGTGTTAATATGGGAGGAGTAACAAAAGAAACAATAAAAGCTCTTAAACCAGGAAGATATGTGCTTATAGATGGAGAGCCTTGCAAAGTATTAAGCGTAACAACTTCTGTTGCAGGAAAACATGGCTCTGCTAAAGCCCGTTTAGAAGCTATTGGTGTTTTTGATGGGAGAAGAAGAAGTATAGTAAAACCTGCTGACGATGAAATAGAAGTTCCAATAATAGAAAAGAGAAATGCTCAAGTTATAGCAATAATGGGAGATCAAGCACAAATAATGGATTTAGAGACATATGAAGTTTTTGAAGTTCCTATTCCAGAAGAGCTTAAAGAGAAAATACAACAAGGAGTTGAAGTAGTTTATTGGGATTTGGTAGGAAGAAAAATGATTATGCAAGTTAAAGGATAAGGTATAAAAAAATTTATAAATAAAAACAGTTTAAAAGAAAAAAGGGTTGATAAAAGATGTTGAGGCCTATAGATGTGTTGGATAGAGCTAAAGGAAAAAGAGTAATAGTAAGACTAAAAAACGGCTCAGAGATTACAGGTGTACTTCAAGCATTTGACTTGCACTTAAACATTTGGCTTGAAGAAGCAGAAGAAAGAAAAGAAGACAAAAAAATAAGGCTTGGATCTGTTTTAATAAGAGGAGATACTGTGCTAATAGTATCACCAGAATAAGGTGTTTTCCATGACTAAGGGTACGCCATCATTTGGTAAACATAATAAAATCACGCATATTAGATGTAGAAGATGTGGAAGACATGCTTATCATATTAGAAAAAAGCGTTGTGCAGCTTGTGGATATCCTAATTCTAGAATGAGAAGTTATAATTGGTCGTGGAAAGGGTTGAAATCTGAAAGAAAGAAGTAACCACCGAAAACTTTAAATATACTTCCATACACATAATTTTTTGTAAGAGAATTTTTCACCATTAAAATAATTATACGGAGGTGGTAAGATGGTAGCTGCAACACCACAAATGGGAGGACAACCTATCTTAATCCTTCCAGAAGGTACTTTAAGACAAATAGGAAAAGATGCGCAGCACAATAATATAGCTGCAGCAAAAGCTGTAGCAGAAGCTATAAGAACAACTCTTGGGCCAATGGGAATGGACAAAATGCTAGTAGACAGCATAGGAGATATAGTAATTACAAATGATGGAGCAACAATCTTAGATGAAATGGAAATAGAACACCCAGCGGCAAAAATGCTTGTTGAAGTAGCAAAAACACAAGAAGAAGAAGTTGGAGATGGAACAACAACAGCTGTTGTTTTAGCAGGAGAACTTTTGAAAAATGCAGAAAAACTTCTTGACCAAAACATACATCCAACAGTTATAACAAAAGGTTTCAAATTAGCTAAAGAAGAAGCTTTGAAATTCCTTAAACAAATAGCAAAAAAGATTTCTCCAGAAGATGAAGAAATATTGAAGAAAATAGCAATTACTGCAATAACAGGAAAATCAGCAGAAAAAGCAAGTGAGCATTTAGCAGAAATAGCTGTAAAAGCTGTAAAATCTATAATAGAAGAAGTTGATGGAAAAATAAAAATAGATACCGATAACATTCAGATTGTTAAAAAACAGGGTGGAAGTATATCTGATACAGAATTAATAAAAGGTATAATAGTAGATAAAGAAGTTGTACATAGCGGAATGCCTAAAGTAGTTAAAGATGCTAAAATAGCTTTAATAGATTCTCCTCTTGAGATAAAAGAAACAGAAACAGATGCAGAGATAAGAATTACATCACCTGATCAATTACAGGCATTTATAGAGCAAGAAGAGAAAATGCTTAAAGAAATGGTAGAAAAGATAGCAAAAACAGGAGCTAATGTAGTTTTCTGTCAGAAAGGAATAGATGATATAGCTCAACACTATCTTGCAAAGCATGGAATACTTGCAGCAAGAAGAGTTAAGAAAAGTGATATGGAAAAACTTGCAAAAGCAACAGGAGCAAGAATAGTTACAAACATTAAAGATCTTACAGAAAAAGATTTAGGATATGCAAAAATAGTTGAAGAAAAGAAAATAGCAGGAGAATCAATGATATTTGTTAGAGAATGCAAGGATCCAAAAGCTGTAAGCATACTTATAAGAGGAGGAACAGAACATGTAGTTGAAGAAGTAGAAAGAGCTCTTGAAGATGCTATAGGCGGAGTGGCAAGTGCATTAGAAGATGGTTATGTAGTAGCAGGTGGAGGAGCACCTGAAGAAGCAGTTGCAAATCACTTACGTAACTTTGCTCAGAAATTCAGTGGAAGAGAACAATTAGCAATTCAAGCATTTGCAGATGCAATGGAAATAATACCAAGAACTCTTGCTGAAAATGCAGGATTAGACCCAATAGACATTATAGCAGAATTAAGAGCAGCACATGAAAAAGGAAAGCACACATATGGAGTAAATGTATTTACAGGAAAAGTTGTAGATATGTGGGAGCAAGGAGTAATAGAGCCATTGAAAATTAAAACACAAGCAATAAAAAGTGCTAGTGAAGCAGCTGAAATGATATTACGCATAGATGATGTAATAGCCGCAAGTAAAGTAGAAAGCAAAGACAAAGACACAGGAGGAAGCGAAGGTTTTGAAGACTAATAAACTTGGTTAAAATTTTGTTTTTTATTTTTCAAAATTTTATAATAATATATGAAATCTCAGGTATTAACTTTAGAAAATGTAATATTTTTTTCGCTTGGAATAATTCTTGTTTTGATGGTATATTTTACTTTTACTTCTGTTTCTCAAGAAATTAAAAAAATAAGTATAGAAGAAGGAGTTAAAAAAACAGCTGAATTTATTTCATATAATATTAACAAAGTTTATAGAATAGGAAATCTTACAAATTCAACAATAGAACTTTTTATACCTATACCAGAGAAAATATGTGGAGAAATTTATAGAATTTCACAGGAGAATGGAATTATTTTTCTTCACCTTCTCAAATATAATATAAAATCTAATATAACTTTATATGGAATAGAGGCTAATTTAAAATATAGGCAAATTCCTTCAAGCAAAAAAGCTCTTATAATAAAATACTCAAATGGAATGGTGGAAATAAAATGAGTAATCCATTAAAAATTTTGTTATTGAAAGCTTTATGTGGTTATAGAAAGATTAAACCTAGTTTTAAAAGAAAAGTGCCTGAAAAATCTTTTGAAAAAATTTCACAATTTCCATGTTTTCCTTTACCTTTTGAAAAACTGAAAAGTGAAGAAAAGACTATAGGAAGAGTTATAAGGCTTAGTTCAGAAAAAGTAGAAGGTATAGATTTGGGAAAAATTAAAGAATACGGAGTAATAGAAAAGAAAGAAAGATTTTACGAGCCTGTAAATATAGACATTAAATATCCTTTAATTCCAAGAAACCCTAAACCTGGACAAAGAGTTTTTGCTTATGCTCATATAAAATGGTCGCCAAAAGATTATTCACTTGTATATTATGTTATAGAACCCAAGCTTGATGAAAAAGAAAAATCTATTCTTGAAAAAGTAAAGAAAATAATAATGGAAAAGCTTGATGTAGAATTTGAAGCATTAAAAAGAGAAGAAGCTAAAAAGTATCTTGCAGAAAAGTTTATGGAAATAATCAAAGAAGTTACACCATATTTGTCTAAGGAAAAACAAGAAGACATTTTTTACTATGTACAAAGAGATTTCTTGGGACTTGAAAAAATAGAGCCTTTAATGCACGATCCAAATATAGAAGATATTTCATGCGACGGTGTTGGAATACCAATATATGTTAATCATCGTGATCCAAAAATAGGAACTGTAAAAACAAACATAGTTTTTACTAGTGCAGAAGAGCTTGATAGGTTTGTTAATAAATTAGCTCAAAGATGTGGAAAGACTATTTCAATAGCTCAACCTTTGCTAGATGCTTCTTTACCAGATGGTTCAAGATTACAAGCAACATTAGGAACTGATATAGCAAGAAGAGGAAGTAATTTTACAATAAGAAAATTTACAGAAGAACCTTTAACACCTGTTACTCTTATAAAATATGGTACTTTAGATTCAAAAGTAATGGCATATTTATGGTTTTTAATAGAACATAGAAGATCATTACTTATAGGTGGAGGAACTGCAACAGGAAAAACAACCTTGCTAAATGCTTTATCTCTTTTTATTCCACCTGATGCAAAAATAGTTACTATAGAAGATACTCCAGAGCTAAGATTGCCACATCCTCACTGGGTTCCACATGTTGCAAGAAAACCAATTACAGAAGTCGGTGGAAAGAAGATAGGAGAAGTGGACATGTTTGATTTGCTTGTAGAATCTCTTAGACAGAGACCTGATTATATAATTGTAGGAGAAGTAAGAGGAAAAGAAGCTTATGTTTTGTTCCAGCAAATGGCTACAGGTCATGCTGGTATGGCTACAATTCATGCAGATACAATAGAAAAGCTTATGGATAGATTAACAACACCTCCTATAGAATTACCTGGAAGTCTTATAGAAGTTTTAGATTGTGTAATATTTCCTTCAAGAATAAAACGAAGAAATAGTTATATAAGAAGAGTTATGGAAGTAGATGAAATAGTAGGATTCGATAAAAAACATGAAACACCTATAGTTAATACAATATTTCAATGGGATGCTTCGTTGGATATTTTTGTTGCTAAAAGTAAAAGTATAGTTTTAAAGAAAATAGCAAATCAGTTTGGGTATTCTGAAAGAGAAATATATTCAGATATAGCTACAAAAATAAAAATTTTGAAATGGACTGTAGAAAAAAACTACACGAACTACAAAATTTTTTCTCATGTAATAAAAATGTACTATCTTAATAGAGAAAGACTTCTTGAATTAGTAGAGGGTGAATAAAATGTGGAATATATTTAAAAAAGCGGCTTTCAAATTTTTTGGTAATTCTTTAGATTTCTTAGTAAAATATTTCGAAGATATAAAAGAAGATTTAGAAAAATCTGGATTACAAATTTCATTACATGAATATGTGTATATAATGATCTTTTGCACTTTTTTAACTTTTATTATTGAATTTCCATTATTTGCATTTATAGCAGGATTATTTTTCCCTCCTATTTTTGCTTTCTTCATTTCTTTAACAACTTCTATTGTAATATGTTTAGGAATTTTCTTTTTTTTCTATACATATCCAGCTTTTTTAACAAGTAAAAGAGCAAAAGAAATTGAAGCAGCATTACCTTTTGTTTCTATATATTTATCTTCTTTGGCTGCAAGCGGAATGCCTCCTGCAAGTATGTTTAAGTTATTATCTGAATTCAAAGAATATAAAGAAGTTTCAAAAGAAGCATATAAAATATGGAGAGATATAGACTATTTTGGTATGAGTATAGATCAAGCAATAAGAAAAGCAGTATTAAAAACACCTTCTAAAGAATTTAAAGAAATGCTGTTAGGACTTTTATCAGTTTTATCTTCAGGAGTAGATTTAACAAATTATTTTATGCAAAAATCTAAAGAATTTATGTCTCTATATAGAAGAAAATTAGAATCTTTTTCAAAAACACTTACGTTGCTTGTTGAAATATATTTAACATTAATAACAGTTGGTTCTATTTTTTTCATAGTTTTAAGTGTAGTAATGTCAGCATTCTCTCCTGGGAGCGCTGAAACTCTTTTACTAATCCAATTTTTTATTGTATTTTTACTTTTACCTTTAATATCAATAGGATTTATTATAGGAATAAGATTACTATCTCCGGGGATGTAAATGAAAATAAAGCTAAGAATGGAAGAAATAACTTTAATATTGGCAATTGTAATATTTTTATTTGGAATTATATTTTTTAGACATGATGTAGGGCTTATAGGAAATTTTATAATTTTTTCAATGCTTATAATATTAATACCAAGATCTCTAAAAACCTTTTTTTATTTTCAAAAAATAAAAAAAATGGAAGAAATATTTCCTGTGTTTCTTCAAGATCTTGCTGAATGGCAAAAAGCTGGATTAACGTTGCACGAAGCTCTTAAAAATGCTTCTAAGATAGATTATGGAAAATTAACAGAAGAAATAAAAAAAATACATATACAACTTTCTTGGGGAATACCTTTACAAGAAGCTTTAAGAAATTTTTCAGAAAGAGTTAAAGATTCAGAGATTATAAGAAAAGCTGTAGAGATAATAATAGAATCTTATCAATCAGGAGGAAATTTAGAAGAAACTATGGATTCTCTTG
>DQVX01000019.1 GCA_015661515.1 Nanobdellota archaeon | reverse complement strand
GTTAAACTACCCCAACTTATTGTCTCATCGTCGTCGAAATATACATACTTTGCCTTTGCTACCCACTCGTACATTCTGTTGCTTTGTGCATCTCCCAATACGAGCTTACCTGTTGCATTACCGTAGATACCTGCCCAGTGGTAAGTGGATTGCTCTGTTGTGATATTTACCAAAGTAATATTGCCTGCATCTACATCTACTTGGCCTGCTGATGGTGCTGGAAATTCTCCTTTATCTTGGGCTGTACCTACAATACTTGCCCCTCCAGGAACTGCTGCCATTGCTATAGGCACAGCTGTTACTAAAAGGGCTGTTATTACAGCCCAAATTTTCAAGATTGTGTTTTTCATGATTTAAAATTTTTAAACAGCACTATATAAAATTTTTCCAAAAAAACTAATAATTTATAAATACCTTTAAATCATAAATAATCTTTTGATGAAAGTCAATAAAAAGAATTTACAAAATTATTTTGTATCTTTTATATTAGCTTTTTTTGTGTTTTTTCCTTTAGCTCATGGAGAAATTGTTGTAATAAATTCTAAGGATTGGAAAGATATTTATTATGGAATACTGTATGCAAATTATAATAATTACCCTGTTTATTTCACAAATTCACCAAACCCTGCAGGACTTTTTAATATTCTACCAAAACAACCTGTAATTCTAATAGAATCTCAAGAAAAATACATTCCCAATCTTGAAACTCAAATGAGATTAAAAGGCTATAACATAGTAGAAAAAATTACAATTAAAAATTCTTACAAAGAATTAAAACCTAAGAATATAGATGCTTACTATGTAATAGCAGAAGATTTTCCATATCTTTCTCTTCCAGTAGGAGCTTTGGCTATGGCAAACAATGCATGGGTTTTAATAGTAAATGAAAACAATCTCAACGATGTTGCTAACATGCTTTCTAATGCTAAATATGTAATTGCTGTAGGAGATTTTAAAAGAAGTATAGAAAATGCATTATCACAATACTTTACAAAAAGAATAAATGCTGATTCAAAATTCGAAATAAGTATAAAGCTTGCTGAAGAATTTCTTAAAGTTAAAAGAGTTTCTCAAGTTATTATTACAGAAGGAAAGTATATAGAACCAACAATGCTCGAAGGCTATTCTCCTGTTTTACTTGTAGGAACAAACCTTCTTCCAAAAGAAGTTTTAGAATTCTTAACTTCAAACAATATAAAAACAGTTATAGCAATAGGCCCACAGCTAACATATGTAGGTGAAAAAATAAGACAGCAAACAAACAAAAAAGTTGCTGTGTTTATAAAATTTGGCCAATCTACTCCTGGAATAAGCCCTCAAATATATGCCCTTTCTATGTTTCCTTTACCAAAACCAGAGCTTAAGCTAACAATTCTCGAAGCTATATATAATCCTGAAACTCAGAAATTAATGATACATTTTGCGAACCAAGGAAACACAGGGCTTTATGAATTTACAACTTTTAGAATTCTGAGAAATGGAGAAGAAATAGCAAGCGGTGGAGATACCGAGGCAGTTTTCATAGGTTCAGGAGAAAGCATATGGAGAAGCTATGATATAAAGCTTACAGATCTTACAGGCGAGCTTATTATTGAGTTTTATACTTCTTATGGAGAATCTCCAAGAAATTTAGATTCTTATCTTACGCAACAAGGTAAGTTTGGTCCACCTTTTTCTTTACCACTAAAAATTTCTGAAATAAAAGATAATTCGCAAATAGAAGTTTTAGAAATAAAGTATTATAAATCATCGAAAAGATTCGGGATTAGAGTTAAAAATACAGGAAATGTAAGTGCCTTTGTAATAATAAAATTGTTGGATGTTAAAATAAAAGGCATACCAACTTCTTTGAGCTCAAAAGCAGTAGAACTTAAACCAGGAGAAATTAAAGAAATTTTTATTCCTGCAGAATTAGATGAAATAGATATTCAAGAAAATTCCCAGGTAAAAATTGAAGCAGATTACGGAGAAAGAAAACATGCTATAGTAAAATCTTCCATGCTTTTACTACCTCTTGAAACAGCTTCAGAATTTCCTTTAATGCTTGTGTTATCTTTAGTAATTATAGCTGCTGCAGTTATTATTGTAATAAGAAGCACAAAATCCAAACCATATAAATACACCTACAAAAGCTACAGAAGGTATAAAAGATAAGTTTTATAATATTCTTACAATCAAAAATAAATCATGGAGGAGACTTTTTTATCCTTTAGCATAATCTTAGCTTTTTGTATAATTATTTTTCAGTTTTTTTACTTTAAAAAAAGATTTGAAGAAACAGAAAATGAGCTTAAAAAACTTAGGGCTGTAGTGAACAAAATTTCTTTTGACTTTACATTGGAAAGAATGCTAAATGCTTCTTCTTCAGAAATAATGAGAAAAAGAATTACAGAACTTGGTGAAAAAATTTTTGATTATCTTAAAAAGAAGTATAATTTAGAAAAAGTTACAACATATATGGAAATGAAAAAAAGAATAGAGCAAATGAATAACATTCCTGAAGATGAAAAAGAGAATATCTTAGAGTTCTTAGAAAACATGATTTATATAGAATATTCCTCAAAACCTCTTTCTCCTAAAAGAAGAGAAAAAATAAAAGAAATTATTATTACAATGCTTAGAAAAATGGGATCACACCAAGCAACATAAGGATAAGTAGGATTGTTAAAATAACTTCAATAACTATTATAATACTTAAACTTTTTTCTTTTTTTGCTATTTCAGCAACTTCTTTTATTACGCTTTTCACAGAAAAAAATTCTAAATTATCTTCTTCTTTAGAATTTTTTGTTTTTTGCTCTAATCCAACTTTTTCTAAGTACGAAGTAATAAAATCAAATTCTTCTTCTTTTTTATTTTTCTTGCTCACGTTTCTTCAACCTCCTGTATATCATGAATAACGTGAATAAAGTCCATATAATGTATATTATCGGAAATAGTTTTATTGCTTCCATCATGCTTTTAGGCCTAATCTTTATTATTACAGGATACATTCCCACAACCCCTTCTTTAGCTCTAAAAACATAAACTCCGCTACATTTTTCTCCAGCATGTTTAGTATAAATTATAAATGTCAAACTTTTCTTTTCACCTTTTTTAAGATCATAACTTCCTTCAATTTTTTCTATACATTTTTCAGCTCCTTCTATTGTTAGCCTTAAATCATGTAAATCATAATCTCCTGTGTTTTCAACTAAAACTGATATAGGAATTTTAGAAGATTCCGGTAAAGATAAATATGGAAGTATCTCAAGAATATCAATTTTTGCTACTCTTTGTCGTGGAATTACTTTTACTTTTAATATTTCTACATCTACTGTTACATTATTTTCTTTTAGCATAGCTTTTACTGGTATATAATATGTCCCTGGAATTTCATTTTCATAAACTTTTATATACAGCTTGCTTATTTTTGTTTCTCCAGCTCTAACAACATCAAAATGCACACTTGCTGTTTCCCAACCTTTTCTTACTAAAGCAACAACAACAGCATTAAGCACATCTGCTTTCCCTTCATTTGTTAAATTAAATCCAATTTCTTTTGTTTCCCCTTGCTGAATTGTTATTTCATAAGTATGTAGCGTAAGATTAAGCCTAGGAGGAATTGCTTTTTCTTTTCTTCCTGCTACTTTTGAAGGTGTTGGTTTTGGTCTAGGCTCTGGTTGTGGTACAGGTTCAGGAGATGTAATTTTTAATCCATAAGGCACAAATATAGAGAAGTTTGTAAAATTCTTTTCTATCCATGCATAACCATGTGTTACTTTTCCGGTTTCATCTACAAAATCTTGCTTATTTGCCTGAAAATCTTCATAAGTAAGATTAACCCATGTGCCGTTAATGTATTTTCCGTCTATTTTCGAAATATAAACTATATGCGTTACATTATTAGGCAACGGATAATTATAATGAAAAGTTATTTTATAAACCCATGCATTTTCCCCAACTTTACTTATGTTTGCAAATTGCTTTATGTTTTTATATCCTTCTCTATCTGGTGGTGGAGTAGGAACATCACGTATGGCTATTTCAAAACCTTTTAACGAAATTCTTGTAGCTTCAGGAAGCTTTACATTTCTTACTTCTATATAAGAATTATTTATTGTGTATATCTCTTCTTTTTCTGCATTAAGAATAACATTGTTTATTTCAACAGAAGAATTTTTCAAGTATATACTTTTAATATTTTCACTTGCATGAGTTCCATATATTTTTATTCCACGAGAATTTTCAACACATAATCCTTTTTTAAAATTCTGTACACGCATATCGTAGAGCGTAACATTTTCCGAGTTTTTAATTATTATTCCACATACATTTTCCTGCAAAGAACCACTAATATTGTAATCTCCGTCAATTGTTTGATTCGCAAAATTTACAAATGTATTTGAAACATTCTCTACTATTATGCATGTATTATTTACATTCCAAGCAGAATTGTTAAAAACATAATATCCGGATTCATTTATTATTCCACAAGGGTTGAACATTTTTACTTTAAGCGAAAGTATTCCATTAACATATATTTCTTCTTCACCAATAAAAGTATAGTTAAAAGCTATTGGTGTTTTTGGTTGTGTTTTTCCTTCTGCTACAGGAGTATTGTTCTTTGATATTGTTACATAAAGCTTCGGGTAGGAAGCGTTGATGCTATTTCCTTTATCATCATAAATTTCCACTACAGTAACATAAGTTATTTTATCTACATTATCCACTTCTATCCCTATTTTATAAGAGCCATTGAAACTTTCCGAAAGCTTATATTTCGCAATAACACTTTTGTTTCCAGAAGAATTTAAAATAAAGAAAAATGGATACGCGGGATATAGAGCTTTGAAAGAAGAAATATCTATATCTATTAATGAACAGCTTGAAGAAAGATTTGTAAGATTTACTAAAGGCAAAAGAGAAAGCACTGATTCTGAAAGATTTCCAGATTCTGTTGCATATCTTAAATCAATAAAAACATTATAAAAATCTTCCGAAACATTGCATATTCTTAAAAACACATTCGGATTTTTTATAGAAGCATCTTTATAAGACCACGAAGCGTAAGAGCTTGTGTTATCGTAATCATAAACAAGCGATGTAACATTTCCATAATAATCCGTAATATTTACAACCATTCCTTTACTTATGCCTATTATTAGCAGTATTGCTATTCCAATTATCAAAGCTTTAGTTTTCATTTTTCATCACTTCACAATAGCTTTCCAGAAGTTTGCAAATATTGTATAAATCCAATCCATTACAACTTTTACAAAACTTTCCTGATTGTGGAACTTGCTTTCTTGCTCGTATGCTTTATAAGTATATGGATTTTGAATATAAAGCGGATAAGTATCTGAAAGCTCATTGTTTACTACAAACTTGAAAGCTTCCCATTTACCATTCTTTCTATATTCTCCTGTGATATACAATGAATAATTTCCTAATATTTCTGAAGCGTTTGTATAGTTGTATTCAGGAGCAAATAATTTATTTCCTGTAGGTATTAAAGTAAGGTTTACCCATCCATAGTAATCTGTATAAACTTCTGTTATTGTTGTTACTTTTGTTGCATTTTTTATTTTATTTCCGTGCTCATCATAAACCTTTTCCCATATTTGAGTAGGTGTGAAAAGCGATAGCCCATTAACTTCAACAAGCTTAACACGTGCATTTCTTAAAGTTTCATTATCTGAATTTTTCAAATAGAGCGAGAAGTTATAAGGCACACCAGGATATGGAAATGTATTTGTTTGCTTTCCGTTTATCCAGATTTCTGGGAGAGTAATCGGCTTAAGCTCGAAAGTTTTGCTTTTTTGGTTATTACCTTCGTTACATTCAGTTATATTCTTTTCAGAATCAACTGTAACATAAACAGTATATTCTCCGCTTCTTGCATATGCTTCCCAGGTTACTTTTAAATATTTGGTATTACCATTTTCAGAAATCTCTTCTTCAATATTTATCTCTTTTGAATAAACTACATATCCAGTGGAGTTTTTTATTTCTATCTTAACTTTAAAATCAGTTGTTACAGGAACATTACCGGAATTTTTAATTGTAATATAAATTTCTTGTGTTTGGCTGTAATAAATTGGATTCTTTTTTACACTTAAAGAAGATATAGTTAAATCCGCACCTATGCATATCTCCCCACATTTTAGTCCATTAACAACTCCGTATCTTTTATATGTATGCTGATCATTTACTTGAGCTTGTGGAATATCAAAAGAATAAGATATAGGAAAATTAGGAGGTGAAGTTAATCTTGAAATACCAGCTTCACATTCTAAACCACTATCATCTCTACAAACTCCTATTAGTAAAGGTCTCTCTTCGCTTATCCCTCTATATTCATCCTTTAGCCCAATATTTCCAACCCCAGTAGCACTGATGGAAAGTGAATTTATTGAGATAGTATTTGAAGAATAAGTATATGAAAGACTACAAGAATAACTTCCGCTGAATTTTGCATTCAAATAAACAAATTTTGGATTATCTCCTGTAGGCGAGCTTGAGTAAAGCGCATATAACCTTGCTGGAAAAGCTGCTATATATACTCGAGGAGTTCGATCTTCATAATATGAAGGAGAAATAAAAAATTTTCCTATATCAGTTCGTTTACATGATTTTCCATTATAATTTAAGCTTTCATCTGCAAGTGGTAAATTAGTATTGTCTTTTTCATAGCTTACTAAAACCCATTCTGAATGTGAAGAATTTTTCATATAATAAACCACTCCTACATAATAGGGAGATTCTACACCACATAACATAAGTCCTACATCTGGGTTCTCACCCATCGCATCTTGATAATAAGCATCTTCTCCGGGAGCGGTACCTGGAGTATAGGTTAAAGAACTTACAGTTGAGCTGCCATTCCATAAATAAGCTTCTATAGAAAGTGAAGGCGTAAAAAACAATAAAAATAATAACCAAATTCCTGTAGTTACTGTTTTTATTTTTTTATTCTCTTTCATTTTATCACCTAATTTACAGCGTAATAAAGGACATTTAAAACAGGCCTTACAGCATTT
>DQVX01000055.1 GCA_015661515.1 Nanobdellota archaeon | reverse complement strand
GTTTGACCTACTACAACTTTTTGAATTTCTTTTTTCATTTTTTTAAGAAGATTTTGATAGTTTTTAATAACTTTTTCAGGAAGTATTTCTTCTTTTCCTGGAAAATATCTTTTCATGATTTTATAATATATGTGGAGCTTAATAAAAATTTTAACATTTAAAAACTTCTTAGCTTAAGTTTTTTTATGGCGCTTACATTTGAAGAATATCAAAAAGAAAGTAGAAAAACAGCTGTTTATCCTGGGCAAGGAAATAATTTTATTTATCCTGCTCTTGGTTTGGCGGGAGAAACTGGAGAAGTTCTTGAGAAAATAAAAAAAGTTATTAGAGATAAAAATGGGGAATTGGATGAAGAAACAAAAGAAAAAATAGCAAAAGAATTAGGAGATGTGCTTTGGTATATTGCACAGCTTTGTACAGAGCTTGGGCTAAGTATGGAAGAAGTTGCAAGGAAAAACTTAGAAAAGTTGTTTTCAAGAAAAGCGCGAGGAACTCTTCATGGAGAAGGAGATGAAAGATGAAGCATTAAATTTTTTACAAATTAATTTAAATTTATGTTTAAGTTTCAAATATACAAATATTATTCTATTCCAGAAGTGCAACAGAGAATGATAGAAATTGCGAAAGATAGAGAAATTGCGGGAACTTTTGAAAGTGGTTCGTATTCGAAAAGACCGGATATATTAGTATATCCTAAGGATATAGAGGAAAAAGTAAAGCTTGGTGTAATAGCTTTTCATTGTTCTGTAGAGCAATGGAAAAATCCAATGGCTCTTAAGCCTGAGCTTTCTCAAGAAGAATTAAGTAATTTAAGAAAAGCATGGGATGTAATAATAGATATAGATGCTAAAGCAAAAGTAGAACATGCAAAAATAGCAGCTAAATGCGTTTGCGATTTTTTAAAAGATTTCGGTATTAAAGCAACTGTGAAATTTTCTGGAAGAAGAGGATTTCATATAGGAATTTCTGCACAAGCTCTCCCAAGTAAAATAAACTTTAAAGAAGTCTCTAAACTTTATCCAGATCTTTTAAAAACTATAATAAACTTTATTCGAGAAAAAACAAAAGATATTATTTTAGATGAATTAATAAAATACGAAGGTGGAGTGGCTTCGCTTATAAAAACAGTAGAAAGTGTTTCAGAACTTTCAGCATTTTCATTTTTGGAAATAGAAAATGATTGGGGAGTAAGGCATATGTTTAGAATGCCGTTTTCTTTGCATAACAAAACTTTTCTTGTTTCTCTTCCAATTGATGTGAAAAAATTACTTGATTTTAAACCAGAAGATGCTAAACCTTTTTCATTAAGTAAAGAAAGTTTTTCTATTCCGTTTCTGAAAAATAAAGAAGAGGAAGCTGTAGATCTTGTGATAGCTGCTGTTGATTGGGAAGCAAAAAGAAAAATAACTCCAAAACCTGTTGTAGAAGAAGTGAAAGTTGTTAAAAAAAGAGTTATAAAAACAAAAGTTCCGGAAGAATTTTTCCCGCCTTGTATAAAAAATATTTTAAAAGGTCTTGAAGATGGGAGAAAAAGATCTATATTTACTCTTATTACATTTTTAAGACACATGGGATGGAGCGCTGAAGAAATAGAGAAAAAAGTTTTTGAATGGAATGAAAACAACAAACCTCCTCTAAGAGAGAATTTGTTAAGAACACATTTAAAATGGCACTTTAGACAACAAAGAGATCTTTTACCAGCTAATTGTGGTAGTGAGCTTTTTTATAATTCTATAGGCATTTGTCAGCCTGATAAAATGTGTGAAAGTATAAAAAATCCTGTTACTTATCCGTTTAAAATATTATCTCTTTCAAAACCTAAGAAAAAGAAAAGAAAAAGAAAAACTAAGAAAAAAGTTTCTTAGAGTTAATAATTTTTTCTATGTAGCTAACTATTTCTTTTGGCACAAGTTTTTTCCATTCTTTATTTTTTCTTATCATTTTTCTTATAATAGTTCCGCTATACTTTTCTGGTTTCCATAGCTTTATTATTTTTACAGGTTTTTTGTTTTTAAAACATTCTGCAACCCATGGATTGCCTGTAACAACAATATCAAATTTAACGCGTTTTAAAATTTTTGAAGTCCATTTTTGGTCATTGTTTTCGTCTCTTACTCCAATTATTTCTATTTTTCCAGAAGAAATTTCTTGTTTAAAAACAAGCTCTAACATTTTTTTACGCTCATAAAATGAAAAAGGGTTTTTTTCTGTTCTTTTTTCTTGTATGCTTCCTATTGCTATAATAACTTTTTCAAACTGCTTTACAAGATCTTTTATTACCTTTACATGTCCTTTATGCAATGGTTGAAATCTACCAACAAAAAGAGCTATTGGCATAATAATTTTAAAATTTAATTTTGTCATAAATAATTTATGATAGCTCTTGATATAGGAGGGACAAAAACATCTATTTTCTTTTCGGAAAAGAAAAATCTCAAAAAATTCAAAAAAGAATATTCTTCGATTATAAAAGAAATTGATGAAAAACAAAAATTTTGCGTTATTCCTACATTTTTTAAAAATAGTAAAAATGATTTTATTGAATTTTTCTCAATGTTAAAATCTTTTGATAAAGAAATAATTTCAACATTTCCAGGAATAGTTAAAATAGAAAAAATGCAAAATGAATTCAAGTTTAAACTTTTTTCTGCTCATTTTCCTTTTCTTATAGGAAAATATATAGATGTAAATTTTGCTATAAATGATGTTTATGCGTTTGCTTATTATCATGCAAGAAAATTTTTCAAAGATCCTGACAATAGAGAGAAATCTATACTTTGTATTCAAATAGGCACAGGTGTTAATGCTGTACATATGAACTTTTATGATTATAAAAAACTTATTTTTTTAAGAAAAATATTTGAAGCTGGACATATTACACTGAGACAAGGAAAAGGAAAATGTTTTTGCGGAAGAAAAGGATGTGCAGAGCTTTATGTAGCGGGAAAATATCTTGAGGATATAGGAAAAGGAAATCCATTAATTGTTTTCAAAAATAATGCGTTTAAGAAAAAATATTATGAAAATCTTTCTTGGTATGTAAGCTCATTAATACTAGTGGTTTCTCCTGATAAAATAGTATTTGGTGGAAGTGTAGCAAAAAGCTTAGACATAGCTTTACTTCATAAACTTGTAGAAGAAAAATTTCCACATTTCAGAATACATCTTAACATAGAATATGAAAAAGATATCTCAAGAATCTCGAATCTTTATGGGCTTATACATCTTTATAAAAAATTCAAAAAGAGATATAAAATTTGAGCTAATTAACAACTTCCCATTTAAGTCCATAATGTATTATTCCACTTTCTCCATCTTCAAAAATTTTTCTGAAAACAGCTTTAACTTTTGCACCTATTTTAATTTCCTCTTCTTTTCCTATAATTTCTCCTGTAATTTTAACCCCTTGTTCTAATTCAATTATTCCAATAAAATAAGGTACTCTATGCTCAAATCCAGATGGAGCTACATGAATTTTTGTAAAAGTAACTATTTTTCCTTCTTCTTTGAATTTGTATTCTTCAAGCTCTTTGCTTCCACATGCTGTGCAAAAAACTTTTGGAGGAAAATAAATTTTTCCACAATTTTTGCATTTACTTCCAACTAACCTATATCTCGCTTGAAATCTTCTCCAGGCAAGTGGAACGCTTTTACGATGAGGCATAAGAAAAATAAGATTAAAAAGTTTAAAAAATTTTAGAATAAACTAATATTGGTGAGAAAATGATAAGAGAAATACAAGATCTGTTAGAATTACAATTTTTAAGGAAGATTAATATTTACTTAGATCATTGCAAGCGTGCTCAAAAAAATGAAGAAGATATTGAAAAAAATAAAGGTATTATTCTAAAAGTGAAAGAAAAGCTTTATGGAAAATTAGAAAGAACTTCTCAATTTTCACCTATTTGCCATGAATGTTATCATATAATTTCAGACTTGCTAACTTTTACAGAAATTAATAGTTGTTTTAGTAAGTATAAAGAAGATATAGAAAAAATTCAACAATATTGTATAGATGAAAAATGTAAAGAAGCGTATACATTAATGGAAAAAGTTAAAGAAAAATTCTTAAATTCTTATAAAATACAAGAATATCTAGAAAAACAAAAAGAAAGAGATTATTACACTTTTAGATAATAGTAAAGTTAAAAAGTTTAAAAAATTTTAAGAAACTGCGTAATTCCTAAATGAAAAAGGGGGTGTTCTACTTTTAGGTAACTAGCTCTTCTTTTTTCTCTTTTATGAAAGCTTTTAAAAGCTCTACTGGAAGGAGAATAATAAATTTCTGATTAGGATCGGAAGATATTTCTGCTAAAGTATGTAAAGTTCTTAAATGTAGGGCTTCAGGTATTTTAGATATCATTTTTCCGGCTTTTGTGAGGTTTTCAGCAGCTTTTATTTCTCCTTCAGATTTTATTATAACAGCTCTTCTTTCTCTTTCAGCTTCTGCTTGTCTTGCCATTGCACGGCGCATTTCTTCTGGAAGCTCTATATCCTGCAACCGCACGCCTGTAACATCTATTCCCCATTCATCTGTAATTTCATCAACAATTTTTCTTATACTTTCAGCTACTTCATCTCTTTTTTCTAACATGCTATCAAGCTCTACACCACCTATGACATCGCGTAAAACTGTTTGAGAATACATCATAGTAGCGTATTTGTAATCCTCTACATTGAGCACGGCTTTATCTGGATACTGCACACGGAAGAATACAGTGGCATTAATCTTAACAGGAACATTATCCTTTGTAATAACTTCTTGTTTTGGTAAATCTATTGTTTGAATTCGCAAATCTATTTTTCTTAAAGATTGTATAATAGGAGCTACCCATACTAAGCCAGCATCAAGCAAGCCCTGATATTTTCCAAGAGTAAACAACACACCTTTCTCGTATTGATAAATTAACTTTATTCCTGCAAGAGCATACAGTATGAGCAATATACCTATAATTTTTAGAAAAGCATCTCCTATTAATGTTAAAACTATACCCATGGCTAATAATAAGAAAAATACAAGCATTTGAACAGGATTCATTTTTGACATTTTTCCACCTTTATTTTAAAAACCTTTTTCCCATATATGCACAACACAAGTTGCTCCACTTCCGCCTACGTTATGGGTTAGCGCTCTTTGTGCATGCTTAACTTGTCTTTTTCCTGCTTCTTCTCTAAGCTGTAAAACAACTTCTACAGCTTGTTTAACACCTGTTGCTCCTACAGGGTGGCCGCATGCTTTTAATCCGCCTGATGTATTTACAGGAATACTTCCATTTAATCTTGTTTCACCTTGCTCTATAAGTTTGCCTCCTTCTCCTTTTTCACAAAAGCCAAGATCTTCATAAGCAATTATTTCTGCTATAGTAAAGCAATCATGCACTTCTGCTATATCTATTTCTTTTGGTTTTATTTTGGCTTCTTCATACGCCATTTTTGCAGCAAGCTTTGTGGCTTTTAGCTCTGTAAGACTTTTTCTTTCGTGAAGAGCAATTGTATCTACAGCATGACCACTTGCTACTAAATAAACAGGTTTTTCTACTTTAACAAAGTTTTCTCTACATAGCAATATTGCAGCTGCACCATCTGTTATTGGCGAGCAATCTAAAAGATTCAAAGGTTCTGCAACAGGAGAAGAGCTTAATACATCTTCTACTGTTATTTTGTTTCTAAATTGAGCTATTGGATTTAAGCTTGCATGTTCATGATTTTTAACAGCCACAAGTGCTAATTGCTCACGAGTTGTACCAAAATCATGCATGTGCCTTTTAGCTATCATTGCATAAAGTCCTGGAAATGTTACACCATAATAAGCTTCCCATTCTTGATCGCTTGCTGTTGCAAGAGTTATCGTAGCTTCTTCTGTTGGTAAATCTGTCATTTTTTCAACTCCTATTACAAGAGCGCAATCTATTTTTCCTGAGAGAATAGAAAGATAAGCATGTCTTATAGCAAGGCCTCCACTTGCACAAGCAGCTTCTATACGCGTAGAAGGCACATTAAGTCCAAGCTCACCTGCTATCAAAGCACCTAAATGCTCTTGCCCTATAAAACGACCTGAAGACATGTTTCCTATCCATAAAGCATCTATTTTATTTTTATCTATACCAGCATCATTTATAGCTTGCAAACTTGCTTCTACTGCTAATTCTCGTAAGCTCTTTTCCCAGTGTTCACCGAATTTTGTTATTCCTATTCCTGCTACTAAAACTTTTTGCATAAAATAATTAAGGTTTTTATATTAATTTAAATTTGTTGATAACAGCGTAATGCAAATTTTATTAATAATTTTTCAAATTAAATTAAAAATTATCCAGGTGAGTGAAATGCCTACAATAGAAGTGAAAAAAATTGAAGTAATTCCAACAGCATTAACACTAGCAGTAGTATCAGCAATACTAGGATTTGTCTACGGAATAATACTTTTACTCCTAGGAGTTGGAAGTATAGGAGCATTGGCAGGAATTATGGGAATGGAAAGTATAATAGGATTTGCTGGACTAGGAGCGCTAATGATAGTGATACTTCCAATAGCAAATTTCATTTCTACATTTATACTAGTAGCACTAGCATCAATCATCTACAATTTCATTGCAGAAAAAATAGGAGGAATTAAATTCGAGGCTTAAATTTTTTCTTTTTTATTTTTTATTCTTCAACTCTTGGAGCTAACACAAATGCTAAATAAACGCTATCTGCATTAAATTCTATTTTCATTGGGTAATCCGTACCAAAATTTATAGTTATTCT
>DQVX01000076.1 GCA_015661515.1 Nanobdellota archaeon | reverse complement strand
GATTTGTCAGGAATTCAAAACTTTATTTTTAGTGTTTATGAAAAGAAGAAAACTGTCAATTTTTTAAAAACGAGATCTCTTTATTTAGAACTTATTTTATTTTTAATAGTTTTGAGGTTTTTTAAAGAAAAAGGAATTCCTTTGACACAAACTTTGCTTCTAACTTCTGGAAAGGCAAATTTACTTTTAACAGAAGAAGAAGCTAAGGATCTTGAAAACTTCATTAAAGAAATAAATAAAGAACTGTTTAAGAAATTTAGAAATTCTTTATTTATTGCTTTTGGATCAATGGACTTGGAATTAAGGCATTTATTTAGCTCAAAAGAATTTAAGGATGATTTAGCAAAATACATAGAAAAAAATCTTTCTAAGCAAAAATTGAGTAGATTTAAAGAAGACATAATAAATTGGAACAAAGAGATTGTTGAAAAATTTGATAATTATAACAAATGTGAGATTTGTTATAATTTTTATGAAAGCAAGGAGTTTGTTAATAAAGATAGTTTAACTGAGGATAAAAGATTATATGAAAACGTTTTAGAAAACAAAAAAACTTGTGTTTATTGTTGGTCTTTTGTAAAATTGGGTGAGCGATTGAAAGAAATTCAAAAAAAATTAGAAAAGGGTGAAGAAATAAGTTTTGGAAATTTGTTATTAATTGATCAAAACAGCAAAGAACTATTTGAGATTTTTAAAGACTTAGTGAGTGAAGAATTACTAGAAGATATTAAAGAACTAAAAATAAAATTAGATTATTACGAAAAAAACGATAAGAACCATAATAGAGTTAAATTTCCTTTTTCTTTGCATTTCCCATTAAAAGAAACAAATTTTGAAGATGAAAATAAAGACAATAAAATAGTTAAAACAACTGAAGATCTTGCTAAAAAAGAAGAAGACGATAAACTGCCTTTGGCTTTAGTAACTCTTGACGTTGATAATTTAGGATATGTTTTATATAGTAATGAAAACGATAAAATTGAAGGCCCTAAATGGTCAAAAATAAATTTCAAGAGTAGGTTGTTAAATTACTTCTTTACTTATTATGTTCCTTACTTAATTAAAAAAGAAGAAAAGTTCAAAGACTACATTTACTTAATTTTTTCAGGAGGGGACGATACCATCTTCTTTGGAAGAGCAGACATTGTTTTAGAATTTTTAATAAAAATAAGACATGATTTTAAGAAATTATTTGGTAATAACTTGACTTTTTCAGCTTCTTATGTTTTATTCCATCCTAAAGAAAATCTAAGAAACGTTGTTGATTTAGCTGAAGATTTGTTAAAAGAAGCAAAAAATAAGATAAAAGAAAAAAATGCTCTAAACTTAAATGGTGTCCCGATAAAATGGTCAAGTATTTTAGAACTATTTGACAAAAAAAGAAAACTAAAACCAGACTGGAAAGATATAAATAATCTTGAGCAAGTAAAGATTGATTTATTTAAATATTTAAAAAGTTTAAATGACTTTAAGTTCTTAGAAATAACTAAAGAATTGTTTAGAATAAGTGAAAAAAATGATAAAAGTTATAAAGGGCTAATATTTAGGGTATTAGAGGAATCTAAGTTAGTATTGGATTCTTTTGAAAAGAAAACCATAGATTTCATGCCTATTGTTAGAATCCAGTATTATATAAATAGGAATATTGAAGAACTAAAGAACTTAAGTATTAATTTGCTTTTGAATAATGAAGAATTTTCTTTGCCAGATGAACTAAAGATATTATTGAATGATTTGAAGAAAGAAGAAGAAAAACTTAACGAATTTGCTTATTTACTTTACTTTATTAATTACTTTGTTAGAAGTTTTTTTGATGATAGTTTAGAGCAAGCAAAAGAAAAATTTAAAAAAATAATTAATTTAATTAAAATAGCTGAAAACACTTATTGAGGTGAGAGGATGAATTATGGTTTTTATCCTAATAGAGGGCGAAATTTTGATCAGAACCGAAGAAATAGCCAAAACATAAAAGACCAAACTTTTGAATTTGAAATATTAAATGATGACGCTGATCCTGAGAAAGTTAAAAAATTTTTAGAAAATATGGATGAATTTACAAAATGGTTAGGAAAAAAGAATAAAAATGATGATAAAAAATTTTCTTATACTAAGTTGAGAAAGTATTATGACAGAATCTTAAAAATACTTAGAAATGAAAATAACAATAATAAGCTCAAAGCTAAGTTACAATTAGAGGTGGGAGTATTAATTGACTATGATATTGGCAGAGAAAAAAATAAAGAAAAAATAAAAAAAGTAAAAGAATTTTTCAATGAAACATTAAATTTATTGGATAATGGAAAAAAAGAATTGTTTGAAAAAAACTGGGAAGTTTTAGTAGCTTATGCTAGAAAGAACTTAGGTGAAAACTAAAGAGGTGATAAAATGCAACTAAAGAAAAAAATCAAAATTGAACTTGTTTATACAAATTTGACAGGTCTTCGTATTGGAGGAAATAAAGAAGAAGTAAAGATTGGAGGAATTGATAATCCAATAATAAAAATAAAAGATAACAACAAAGAATTTGCTTATATTCCAGGAAGTTCTTTAAAAGGGAAAATAAGAAGTTTATTAGAAAAAAAAGGCTATGCTTATAAAGACAATAATAACAATAAAGAAAAACCTTGTGGTTGTTCCAACTGTGACGTTTGTAAGCTTTTTGGACCTCACAATAGTGAAAGTGAAGTATTGAGAAGGTTAATTTTCAGAGACTCTAACTATATTGAAATGAGTGATATTTTGGAAGAAAAAATAGAAAACATAATAAATCGACTAAGTGGAACAGCAAAACACCCAAGAAAACAAGAAAGATTAGTTCCAGGAGTAGTTTTTAAACAAGAAGTAATTTTTGATGTTTATGATGAAAAAGATAGTGAATTGTTTAAAACTTTTCTTGAAGGTTTAGAATTGCTTGAAAACGATTATTTAGGTGGTAGTGGGTCAAGGGGTTATGGAAAAATCAAATTTTTGAAGATAAGAATTGAAGATCTGGATAGTGAGGAAGATGAAGAAATTTCTGAAAATTCCAACATAGAAAATTTAGATAAATTGCCATTAAAAGAAGTAAAAAAATTAGCAAATAAAGAAAGTATATTAAACAAAAAGGACAAACTTATTGAAAAATTTGAGGAGTTTATAAGTGGTAAAAATGGAAACTCTAATAATTGAACTAAAACCAAAAAAATTTACAAAATTGACTCAAAATAAAAAAGAAAACAAGCCAATTATTCATTCTTACACTTTATTCTCCGCAATTTTAAGCAGTTATAAAAAAATTTTTGGAGAAAAAGATTTTAATGATTCAAAAGACTATTTTAAAGAATTGGTTTTGACTTCTGCTTTTCCAAAGATTAAAGCGGACAAAGAAATTTTCTTTTTGCCTTATCCTAAAGGAAAGCATTTATTTGATATCAAAAACAAAGATGATAGAACTTTAATGAAAAAATTAAAGAAAATAAGTTTTATTGATTTTGAAATCATAAAGGAGTGGGTTGAAAAATATAATAAAGAAGAAGAAAAAATACAAATAAACCAAGAAAACATTAAGGGTTTGTTTTATGCAAAAAAAAGTGTTGAAATTCCTTTTAACAGAATTACAGAATTGAAAACTATGATTTATAGAATGCCTAAAGTTGAAAAAGACAAATTAAAAAACAACGAGTTATTTGAAAAGGATGTTTTTGTCTTTAACGAAAACTTTTCTTTTTATTTTTTAATTCAAGTGCCTAAGGAAATAAAAAGTGAAATAAAAAAGGTAATAGAAACTCTTGAAGGAATTGGTGGAAAAAGATCAAGCGGTTATGGTTATTTTGAAATAAAAGAAATAAAAAATGAAGAATTGATAAAGTTTTTAACTAAAACCTCTAATGATGAAAATTTAATGTTAGTTAATTCAGTTCCTTTAATTGAAGAGTTAGAACCTTTAAGTTATACAATAGTGGAGTTTGGAGGGTTTTTTGATATAACTAATAAAAATCCTAAGCAAGCAAAACCCCAAATATTTTATCTTGAAGAAGGAAGTTTCATTAAAAACAAAGGAAAAATAACTAATGAAGAAAAAGAGTTTAGAGGAAACAAATTGTTTATTTACAAAAAACCATGGGTGATATAGATGAAACTTAAAGTAAGAACAATAACTCCTTTGTTTATTGGAAAAGGAAATGATGAATCAATAATAAAATACAATTGGTATATAGATGAAAACAATAAAAAAGTAGAAATTATGAAAAAAGATTTGTTAAGTATTTTGGTAGAAAAAGGTTTTGACAGCGATCAAATAAGAAGCATTTTATACAAAGAAGAAAACGAATTGAGAAATCTAAAAGAAATAGAAGAAGAATCTAATGAAAAAATTAGACAAATCATAAAAGAAAACAAAATTCTTCTTGACGCTTACATTTATGGTAGGAAAAAAGATTACAAAAAGATGGATATTAATAACTTCATTAATTTTGAAGATGAAGATGTTTTTCGTTATTACGTTCCAGGAAGTTCTTTAAAAGGAGTTTTAAGAACTTACGCTGTCTTTAAAATACTGTTAGATAAAGAAAAGTCTTTAATAGAAAATTTAGCAAATTATTTATGCAGTTTATTACCAAGAGAGAGAAGATTTAAAAAAACTATTCAAATAAAAGATGTTATTAAAAAACTTAAAACATACAACAACAAAAATTT
>DQVX01000035.1 GCA_015661515.1 Nanobdellota archaeon | reverse complement strand
GTGAACGTGTAGAACATAAGATATTTAAAAACAATTATGAAGATAGGAAGCTTAAAAAAGTATGTGAATTAAAATATCCTCCAAATTTAATTTTAGAACAAGCTATAGAAGAAAAAAAGGAAAAGGAAATAATAAAAGATTGTATTTTAAAGCTTTATGAAAACTATCCTGATAACCACCTAAAATATTTAAATAATATTTATTAAAAACTCTATTCATGTTTTGGGGACCTGGAGATTGGGTTTCAACACTGTTATGGTTTATTTTCTTAATTATTTTTCTATGGCTAGGACCAAGAATGATGCTATTTCAAGTGCTTAATGTTTTAGAAAAAGAAGCAAATGAAATGGAAATGCTTGCTAAAAAAGCAGAAGAAAAAGTAAGTTTTGCTATTTTGAGAAAAAAAGATAAAAAAGTAAGGCAAAAAGTTTCTGAGTTTTTAGATTTCTTTTCTATTTACCCAGTAGATTTAGATCCGGCAGGAATAATAAGAAAACTTGATCATCTTGTAAAAAATTCAGAAGAAAAAGTAAAAAGTTTTCTCTTAAATTTAAATCCTAAAATTACAAAAACACAAGAAAAAGATTTAAAAGCAGCTTTAAGCGGTGCTATTACTGCAAGACAAATTGCAAAAATAGTAAGGCATTATGTGGAAATAGTAAAGAAATACAAAATGCTTCAGCTTGCGCTTATACTTCAAATGCAACTTCCTTTGATTAAAAATCTTCTTAAGGCAAGTGTAAAAGCAACAGAAGCTTTTATTAATGAAATACCAATAGGAGATTCTATAGGCCCACTTGTTGCTGCTAAATTAATGAAAGGTAAAGCCAAAAAATTTGAAAAAGAAGAATTTATTGTTGTTGAAACAAAAATAGCAGGAAAAAAAGTTTTTGTTGCAAAAGCTCTTGGTCCAGGAGCTACTACAGGCTATCCTGGGAAGTTTCTAAAAAAGTTCATAAAAAGAAACAAAATTACAAGAATAATTACTGTAGATGCTGCATTAAAGCTTGAAGGAGAAGCAACTGGTAGTATAGCAGAAGGTGTTGGTGTGGCTATGGGTGGAATAGGAGTAGAAAGATATGAAATAGAAGAAATAGCTGTAGAGCATGGAATAATGCTTGATGCAATAGCAATAAAACAATCTCATGAAGAAGCTCTTCAACCAATGAAAAAAGAAATTTTAATGAGTGCAAATAAGGTTGTGGAGAAAATAGAAGAAATAATAAGATTAGCTAACAAAAATGAGAAAATATTAATTATAGGTGTTGGAAATACATGCGGAGTAGGAAATTCACCTGAAGAAGCTAAAAAAGCAGAAAAAAAGTTAAAGAATTTTTATAAAAAAGAAGAAGAAAATCATTCTTTTGAAGATTGAGATTGTTGTTTAAATTTAAAATCAACACCTAAAAGCTCGGCATAAGCCTTTCCTTCATGTATAATTGCATGCACCCTTATTCTTCGTGGGGGCTTTTGTATACCTCTTTTCCAAACTTCTTTATTTATACTTTCTCCTATGATAACTTCTTTTACTTTCATATGACGCTTAAGAAATTCTTTAATAATTTTAATAGCTTTATTAGCTCTTTTTGGTCTTGGAGCTCTATAAGCTTTTCTAAGTGGAATAGTATAAATTCTTTCCTCCAAGCATATCACCTCTTAAGCCTACCTCTTCTCCAATGTTTTAGTGGAACTATAATTCTTCTTGTTCTTGCACGTTTTCCAAATTTCTTTAAATCAGCCCATCTTGGTGCAGGTTTTTTTCTTGCAGCTATTAATCTTAGCTTTTTTGCAAGATGTCTAAGCATTTACAACACCTTATTTTTTTATTATTTTTATACTTCCTTTTTTCTTAGTACTTAAAGATTCAAGAAGTTTTTTAAGCATTTCATCATTTATAGGTTGTTTTATTTGTCCTGTTTGGTAAATTTGTATCAAATAAGATTCTAGTTGCATTGCAAGCGTAGGATTAACAAGTTTTACTCTTCCTAATCTTTCTAAAGCTTCCTTAGTTAAAATTTTTCTCAATATTTCTTTTTTAATAGCTTCTGATAGTAGCTGATTATTCTCATTCATTTGATTCCACCAATTTTTTAGCTGTTTGATGCAAAAGCCTTACACCTTCAGGAGTTAAAACTCTACCTTTTCGTGGTTTATCAACTTGTTTTACAAGCCCAGCTTTTTCTAGTTGCTGGAGCATTGTTCTTATAAATTTTCCTCCTGCTTTCATATGCTTTGGAGGAGCATGGCCTCTGCGTCTGCGTTTTCCAAAATGTGTGCGTAATCTAGAAACTCCAAGAGGCCCGCGGAGATAAAGCTGTCTTAAAATAGCGGCACATCTTATATACCAAAAGTCTTTTTGTTCAAAAGGTCGCTCACAGCAAACACCAGATTTAATAGGAACTTTATAGGGATATTTAATTACATCTATTTTTTTCAATTCCTCTGCTACGGCTTGAATAAGTTTCTGAGGAGGCACATTTCTTATATCCATTTTACCACCTTCAAAGTTTAAAACTATTTCAAATTTAAGTAGAAATTGAAGTATTTAAATTTTAAGTTAAAAGAAAAAACTTTTTGTTCTTTTAATAACCGAAAACTTTAAAAACCTTTTATTCTTACTTCACCACATAGAAGTAATTATTATAGGGTGGTGGTATGCCTAAAAAGAAAGTAAAAGAAGAAAGCCGAGGAGTAGTAACTTCGCAAGCTACAGGAGTAGTATGTCCTGAATGTGGATATCATAGATTTTTTGAAGACCCAGTAAGAGGAGAAAAAATTTGTGCACGATGTGGGCTTGTGCTTGATGAAGCAATGGTAGATTTTTCCCAAGAATGGAGAGCATTTGATGAAGAACAAAAATTAAGAAGAGCTAGAGCAGGAGCTCCTTTAACTTCGACAAAACATGATAAAGGTCTTACAACAGAAATAGGAAAAAGTGGAGAAATTTTAAAAGTTGCTCCTGAAAAGCGAGCACAATATCAGCGTCTTACAAAATGGCAAAAAAGGCTTATAGAAAGCAAAGATAGAAATCTTTCTTTTGCTCTTTCAGAGCTTCAACGACTTGTTTCTTATTTAGGGCTTTCAAGAGCTGTTCATGAAGAAGTTGCAAAAAAATATGAAGAAGCTGTTGATAAAGGCTTAGTAAGAGGAAGGAGCATGGAAAGTGTTATAGCAGCTCTAGTTTATGCTGTTTGCCGTGAAATGGGTACACCAAGAACATTAGAAGAAATAGAAAAAGCAAGTGGAGTAGATAAAAGAGAGATAGGAAGAACTTATAGATATATAGCAAGACAGCTAAACATAAAAATACTTCCTGCTTCTCCAGAAGATTATGTACCACGCTTTACAACAATGTTAGGGCTTAGCGATAAAGTACAGGCAAGAGCTATACAAATTTTGAAAAAAGCTAAGAAAAATGATATAACTTCTGGAAAAGGTCCAACAGGAGTAGCAGCAGCTGCTGTATATATAGCAGCTGTTCTTGAAGGAGAGAAAAAAACACAACGTGAAATAGCAGAAGCTGTTGGTGTAACAGAAGTTACTATAAGAAATAGATTTAAAGAGCTTATAGAAAAGCTTGGAATAGCAGAAGAAATAGAGAAAAAAATAAAAGAATTGGAAGAAAAATCTTAAAATTTTTGTTTTTCAATTTTTTCTTCAATAACTTTAAGTCTTTCATTTATAATTTCCAATTTTGCAAGAATCATTTCTAATTTATGTTCAATATCTTTATATGTGGGTATAGACTCTTTCTTTTCTTGAGCATAAGATTTTTCTATTTCAAAAGTAGGAAAGCTTGGATAATGTAATTTTTCTTGTGGTTTAGGCTCTGAGATATTAGGCGAAGAAATTTTTTCTTTTAGTTCAAGAAGCTCATCTTTGGTAAAATTTTCTTTAGGAAAAGGAATTTCTATTTCTTCTTTTTTTCTTCTAAATCTATCCCAAATCACGTTTCAACCCCTATACCTAATAATTCTCTAAGCGCTCTATCTATTCTTTCTATATAAAGCTTTCCTATTTTTCTTAGCTCTATTCTTCTTTTTTGATATAATGTTTTTGCGTATTGTTCTTTTAATTTTTTATCTATTGGTGTAAAATATTCGAAAGTTGTTTCTACAAAACCTTTAATTGAGATTTGTATATTTCCATTTCCTTCTTTTGGGAAATAAGTTCCTTTTGCTTCAATCGATATTTTTATTATACTGTGTGGGTCTATTTCTGTTTCTAAAGCAGTCCATCTACAGAAAAAACTTATTCTATCACCTGAAGAAGTATCCCACATGATAACATCTTCATATACTTTATAAAGAGGTATTCCAAGAACCGATGCTAAAAAATCAGGCATGTTTCTTATTATAGATGGTGAAAATTTTCCTTTATAATTTATAGTTATTTTATGTTTAGGGGCTAAAATATCCATACTATATTTAAGTACTCCCAATTATCTCACCTTAAAAGAGATTTTATATGTGAAACTATATAATCTACTATTTCATATCCTTCTTCAAGGTATTTTTTTCTTTTTCGAGTGTAAATATATTCATACCACAAAGTTCTAAAAAATTCATAAAGCACACTTTTTTGCCATAGATATTCTCTTAAAAGCTCGGTTTTTAGTTTGGCTGTAAAATGAATTTTTATATTACCGTTTTTAGTTCCTTGGAATGAAAACTCAAAATGATAATAAGAATATTCATCAAGAAATTTTACTATTTCCCAGTTAGCTTTTATTTTATTTTCATCTCTTTCATGCTTTTTTTCAAGCACATCTCTTTTAGAAATTTGAAGAACTTTAGAAAGTATTTCTGGAATTTTTTTATAAATAGCTTCTGGTTTTCCAAAACCAGTTATTGTAATACCTTCTTCTGGAGTTAATTCATCTATAAACATTATTTTTTCTCTAAGCATTTTAATCACCCTTTTAAAATTATTTAGACAGAAATATTGAAAAATTTAAGTTTTTTAACATCTACAATACTATTTTCATACCATCATATGCAAATTTAATATTATATTCTTTATATTTTTCTTCAAGTTCCTTTAACTCTTCATAGGTCTTACCATGACACTCGTCTATGTGAGTAAAAACTATATTTTTGATTCTCAAATTTTTAGCAAATTCAAAAATTCTTTCTACAGGAACTTCTTCATCTATCCATGGTGCATTATCACAAATTTTTTCTTTTTTCCACCAGCTAAAATGGATTATTAGATAATCTGCATCTTCCAATTTCTTTAATTCTTCAATCTTTTTTATTTCACAAGGCATATAAATTACTTTTTTATTATTTTGTTTGATTAGGTAATAAAATGCTGTTGAAGTAGGAAATTGAACAGCTTCTTTTTCTAATTAAGAATTTATCAAGTAAATTTAATTGATCTTCAGGAAAATAAACATCAATCGGTTTGTATTTTGGTTTTC
>DQVX01000018.1 GCA_015661515.1 Nanobdellota archaeon | reverse complement strand
GAAGAAGACTCTCATGGTCCATGGGATGCTTATAATCTTACAGAAGATTTTGATCTTGGAATGAGAATGTATAAAAAAGATTTCCAATACAAAATAGCTATTATAGATTCTATAACAAAAGAAGAATCTCCTACAACATGGAAAGGATGGTTAAAACAAAGAACTAGATGGCACCAAGGAAAAATTCAAACTCTTAAGAAAATGATTAAAGAATTTATAAAGAATCCAAAAGATGCAATAAAAAATTTCCCAAAAACTTATACAATACTTATGGAATGTACTACACCACATTTAGGACCTATAAATCTTACAGGAATTAATCTTTCGGGATATGCTTATATGAATGATATAGATTTTGGCCTTGGAGAATATTTAATGTTATACAATCTTGGAAGTATTGCTTATTATTCTGCTCTTCAAGGTATAGGCTACTACCTTGCAGCAAAAGAGGAAAACAAGTCAAAGAAAGAGTTAATCAAAAACTCTTTGAAAGTTGCTTTAACTACACCATTATATTGGGTTCCACTTTGGCTTGCTGATCTGAGAGCTGTAAAAAGAGAGCATATAACCAAGGCAAATGATTGGGAGAAAACCTCACATTATGGAAAACATATCAATGATGAAAATTATAAAAATAAAAATGAGAGTATTTTTTCTAAATTAAAGTCTAAAATTTTAGAAATCAAAGATAAAATAAAAAACAAAAGTAGTTCTTTAAAAGAAATAGAGCAACATAACACTAATTACAATGAATTAAAAGATGTAGAAAGCTACATTTCCGAATATCTAAAACATACAGAAAGCAATGAAAAAGAAAAAGCTGAAAAAATATTTTCGGAATATGGAATAGAAAAAAGAAAATAAATAGACTTCAAAACTCAAAAAATTTTTCATGATTTTCAGCAAATTTTATAAGCTTATCTAACCATTTTACTGCTTCGACAGGATACTTTCCAATAGCTGTTTCATCAGCAAGAAGTATTCCAAAAGCACCAGATTTTACGGCATTCCATACATCTATTGCTTCAGCTCTTGTTGGTACTGGGTGATTTACCATTGATTTAAGAACTTCTGTTGCTACTATAAATGGTTTTTCATATTCTTTGCATACTTTGATTATTTTTTCCTGTAAAATAGGTATTGCGTGAATTCCAAACTCTTTTCCTAAATCTCCACGAGCTATCATTATCATTTCAGAATGCTTAACTATTTCCTTTAAGTTTCTTATTGCTTCAGCTGTTTCTATTTTAGCACAAATAGGGCTTTCAACAATGTTTTTTGCATTTTTTACACATTCAGCTTTTCTTACAAAAGAAAGTGCAATTATGCTGTTTTCTGGAATATAAAGTTCTTCAAGTCTTTTCCAATGCCTGACATCTACCATAACATTTTCAAATCCTATATCTGTGTTATCTGTATAAGCTGTGTTTATTCTTGCAATGTCCATTCCATGCTTTGCTAATTCCTGGACAAGTTTCTGAGAAGAAGGTCCTATAGTACAAATAATTTTTGTTTTACGCTCTGTTATATCCTCTGTCATATTCTTTCCAATTTTCACTAATCTTTATAAAATTTTTGATTTTTATTCGTCAAAAAACGAAATTATGATCGACAACGTTTTTTAATAATATCAGGATATTTAGTAAGAATCTCTGCTTTATTTTTTCTTACAAGAACTGTATCTTCAACTCTAACACCACCTATTTTTTTATAATATAAGCCGGGTTCAACAGTTAAAATCATTCCTGCTTTTAAGACTTCTTGTGAATCTTCAGATAAAGAAGGTGCTTCGTGAATTTCTAAGCCTACACCATGTCCTGCAGCATGAATAAATCCTTCTTTCGCATTTTTTCTAATTGTTTTATATCCGTTTTCTTCTAATATCTCGCATATTTTATGAAAGATTTCATTTGCTTTAACACCTTCTTTTATAATCGAAATAGCTATATTTTTAGCTTGCACACAAGCTTTAATCATATCTTCTATTTCTTGATTTCTTTCAATAACTACAGTTCTTGTAAAATCAGCATGGTATTTAGTTTTTCTCGACATAGGAAAAATATCTATTACTACATGGTTTTCAACATTTCCTTTCCCAGTTGCATGAGGTATAGCAGAATATTTTCCAGAAGAAACTATTAGATCATTACATACATATCCATGTGAATAAAGATAATTTTCTAATCTTTTTTTAATTTCCGAACATTTAGCATTTTTTCTAATAATTTTAAGAGCAAGTTTAAATGTTTTTATAGTAATTTCGCAGCATTCTTTTATAGCTTTTATTTCTTTAGCTGATTTTATTTTTCTTTTTTCTATGAAAGGATTTTGAATAAAATTAACTTTAAAACCCATTTTTTCTATTTCCTTTGCTTTTATATAGCTTACTTCTTGAGGAAGAAATATTTCTTCTATCCCTTTTTTCTTTAACCATTCAAACACTTCTTTTTTCTTTTTTACAGGTATAATTTTTCCTTTAAAATACTCTTTTGCAAGTTCATAATCCATAAAAGATGTGAAAAGATAATTTTTGTTGTTAATTATTACATGTAAACCAAAATCGCAATTTGTAGCATAATAAAAATTTGCATTACCTGGAAATTGAATAAAAGCACTGTTGTTTTTAATTTCTTTAAACATTTTTAACACCTTACAAAATATTTCTTTTATCGCATATCCACTGAACAACTGAAATACAAAAACTTGCAAGATACGGAATTTTTCCTAAAGAAACTCTTTCTCCTCTTCTTAGTACAAATGCTTCATCATTTTTAGGAATACCTTTATGATCACCCAAAACAAAAACAGGATTTTCTTTTATTTCAACCTCTTCTATATTTTTTCCTCTTTCGTGAAGCATATAAAAACTACAGCCTTCCTTTTCCAAATCTTTTATAATATCTTGAAAACTTCTTCCAGAAATTTTTATTCCATTACTAAGCTCAACCCATTCTTTATCTCGCCTACCTTTATATTTATCTAAAGCTTTTTTTATCCAAAGTGCTATAGAGCGTTCATCAGGAGATACTCGCTTTATTTCAGGAGTGAATAAAACAGTTTTAGGAGGCTCAGGAGCTCCATTAAGTACTGCATATATTCTTGTGTTATTTCTAAGCTTATGCGAAAGCCATAATGCAGAAATTATGCATCTTGCAACTATATCCATTCGCTTTCCAGAAGAAGGCAAATCTTTTAAATTGAATTCAGGACTTGTTATGGCATGTGACCATAATACAAATGTTCGCATAATTTTTAAAGTAAATTTAAAGAAATTTAAAGTTTATATATAGTTTACTCTTTACTCTTCAGGCATTTTTATAGCAAGGATTTTAGATTCTCCTTCATCCATACTTACACCATAAACACAATCTGCAGCGCGTATTGTGATATCGTTATGAGAAATAACTATAAATTGAGAATGTTTAGAATATTTCTTTATAAGCTCTGCAATTTTTCGAGTATTAGCTTTGTCTAAAGCCGCGTCTATTTCATCCAAAATATAAAAAGGTGCAGGCTTAAAGCGTTGAATAGCAAAAAGAAATGCTATTGCTGTTAAAGTTTTTTCTCCACCTGAAAGCAAATCTATGTTAAGAAGTTTTTTACCTTTTGGAGAAGCTTTAATAAGCAATCCAGATTCTATGTTATCAGGTTCTTCAAGAACAAGATCAGCTTCACCACCTGTTAATTCATAAAACACTTTTTTAAACTCTTTTCTTATTCCCTCAAGTGTTTCATAAAATACTTTTTTTCTTTTTTCTTCTATTTCAATAATAATATTCATAATTTTTTCTCTCTCTTTTTCCAATGTTTCAACTTTTTGTTTAAGTTCATCATAAACTTTTTTCTGTTGCTCATATTCTTCAATAGCTTTCATGTTCACAGGCCCAAGAGCTTGGAGCTCTGCTATACATTTTTTAAGCTCTTTTTCCAAAGCTTCAACAGGTGCTTCTATTGTATTTACATTTTTGTAATTTTCAAATTCTATTTTTATATTTTCAAGTTCCGCTTCTAAACGAGCTCTTTGAATATTAAGCCTATTTATAGTTGTTTGCAACGAAACTCTTTTATCATAAGCTTTTCTTCTTTTTTCTCTAGCTTTTTCAAGCTTTTCTCTAATTTCTTTTCTTTTTCTTTCAAGCTCTTCAACATTTTTTTCTTCTACTTTAATACTTTCAAAATTTCTAAGCTCTATGCTTAATTTTTCAACTTCTTTTTCTAACTGCTCTATTTCACTTTGCAAGAATTTTTTCATTTCTTCATATTTCTTTATCTCTTCAGCTCCACTTGGTTTTTCTCTTAGAAATCCTCCTACCATTGCTGAGCTTTTTTCAACTAAATCACCATCTAATGTTACATATCTAAATTTTCCAAATCCTATTTTTTTTACCACTTCTAAATTTTCAACAACAAGAGTATCTCCAAAAACAAAGGAAATAGCAGGATAATATTTTTCATCAAAATCTAAAAGATTTATAGCAAAATCTATTACACCTTCTATTTTAGGTTTTTCAGGTAAAGGTTTTGGTTTTATTCTGTTCAGCGGAAGAAATGTTGCTCTTCCTATTCTATGTTTTTTAAGGTATTTTATACATTCAATAGCAATGTTTTCATCTTTTACAACAATGTCATTTAAATGATTTCCTCCTGCAATTTCTATTGCAAGTGCATACTCAGGTTTTACACTTATTAATTGAGATACGCTTCCATATACTCCGGTCCAGTTAAGGTTAAGAATAGTTTCTACAGCTCTATCTTTTATTTCAAAAACAGCTTTTAACTTTGAAATCATATCATTTATTCTTTCAATCTCCTTTTTGTTGTACTCTATTTTCTGAAGTTTTTTCTCTATTTCAGCACGTAATCTTTCAATTTCTCTTATTATATGAACTTTTTTAGATGTTTCAAAAATCTGATCTTCAAATGCTTTATATTCTTTTTCTATTGCTTCAAATTCCTTTTCAGCTTCTTCAAACTCTTTTTCAGCCAATTTAAGCTCATGTTCTTTTTCAGAAATTTTTTCTCTAAGTAAATTCATAGCTTCTTCAACTTCTACTAATCTTTTCTTTACTATAGAAGCTCTAAGAATTTGTATTTTTTCGTTTAACTTTGTATATTTTTCAGCTGCTTCCTTTTCTCTTTCCAATTTTTGAAGAATGTTGAATCTTTCTCCAAGAATTATTTTTGCTTCTTTTAACCTTTCTTCTACTTTTTCCAATTCTCGCATTGCTTTTTCTCTTTTTTCATCGAATTCTCTTATTCCTGAAATTTCATCTATTATTTCTCTTCTTTCAACGGGAGACATTTCTATTATTTCAGTTATATCTCCTTGAAGAATTATATTATGCCCGTCAGGATGAATAGAAGCAGGTCGCAATACTTCAAGAATTTTTTCTCTTGTAACAGTTTCACCGTTAAGCTTGTAAATAGATACACCTTTTTTATTAACTTTTCTTGTTATAATAACTTCTTCTGTATCTAAAGGTATTTTTTTGTCTTTATTATCAAAATAAATTGAAACAACTGCAACTTCACTTGGCTTTTTCTTTGCACTACCATGGAATATCATTTCATGCATTCTATCCGCTCGCAAACGCTTAGCCGAGCTTCTTCCTAAAACAAAAGTTATTGCATCTAAGATATTGCTTTTACCACTACCATTAGGTCCACAAATTACAGTAAAATTTGAAGGAAAAAGTAGTATAGTTTTGCTTGCAAATGATTTAAAACCATGAAGTACAAGTTTTTTTATTCTTACCATGAAGAAAAATTAGGTGGAAGAGAATAAAAATTTATTTATATTATTCAACAGGCTTCTCTGGTGTTCTTGGTGCTATAAACCAACAACCACAGGCTGATTGAAGTTCTGAAATAATTTTGTCTTTCTCGGGACATACATTTAGATCTTCACACGTTTCCCATTTTTGAGTCCATTTTTTGTAAGCTTTAAACACATTATTTACAATGCTATTTTCCGGATCACAATTTACTTGTACCCATTTATTACACCATCTCTGAAAATCTTGTTTTAGCTGGATATCTTGCCCAGTTGGTGCAAAACCACCAATGAAAAATGCTGTCATGGCAAGAAGTATTATTACTGCTATAGCTACAACAACTAAAGTATTCATTGGAAGTTCTACT
>DQVX01000034.1 GCA_015661515.1 Nanobdellota archaeon | reverse complement strand
TGCTTTATTTCTTTTTTTATAGGCCTCATAATTAAATACTTAAGATTTATTTTTAATAAAAATTACCTTTTAATAAATTCTCACAAACAAAACAGCTTTATCTTCTTCAAGCTTTTTCCTTACTATTTCTAAAGTTTTACCTTTTATTCCTTCAGGAGATTCAAATTCAACGTTCAAATACCCTTTTGAACTTAATTCAAATTTTTTTTGTCCAGAAGGAAGATTTACAATTACACTTCCTTCCAAAACAATAGTATCATTTTTTGGATAAAACCATCTAAGCTCATAAATTTTTAAGCTTTCATTTTTTAAACATCTCTGCCAAAGCTGGTATTTTTTATCTATTAATACCCATTCATGTTCATCGCATATATCACCTTCAGAAATAATTCTATAATATATTCCTTCTCTTCTAACAAATAAATCTCCTCTTTCAACAGAAAAAACACATTTTTGAGAGCTTCCTACTCGGGCTACTTCAAAAATTCTTTTAGAACAATCAATAAACTCATTTTTTATTACACTTATTTCAGAAGTATCTAAAGAAATTTCATATTGCTTATAAGCCCAAGGAAAACCAATAAAAGCTCCTACAGTCGCAACAGCAAAAACTAAAACATAAACCAAAGGTACTGTACTAGCTTTAGTTTTCATAAATCTTTATTAATATTAATAATTATTTAAAATTTTATGAAACCTGTTATAATAGTAAATTTTAAGACATATGAAAAAGCAACTGGAAAAAAAGCTCTAAAGCTCGCGGAAAAAATTTATGAGCATACAAAAAATTCAAAGAGCAAATGGATAATTTGTCCGCAACATGTTGATATCTGGATTGCAAAACATGTAAAAATTCCTGTTTATGCACAGCATGTAGATGCATTAGAGCCAGGAAGAGGAACTGGATATATTACACCTTTTTCTTTAAAAGCTTATGGAGTAAAAGGTTCGTTAATAAACCATTCAGAACATAGATTACCGCTCAAAGAAATTAAAGCTCGTATAGAAATTCTTAAAAAATATAACATGGTATCCGTGGTTTGTGCAAACACAGTAAGAGAAGCTTCTATGCTTGCAAAATTAAAACCAGATTATATTGCTGTAGAACCTCCAGAACTTATAGGTAGTGGTATTTCTGTTTCTGAAGCAAAACCAGAGATTATTGAAAAATCCGCAAAGGTAGTAAAAAAACAAGGAGTAAAATTCCTTTGTGGAGCAGGGATAAGTAAAGGTGAGGATGTAAAAAAAGCTTTAGAACTTGGAGCTGATGGAGTACTTGTAGCAAGTGCTATTGCAAATTCAAAAAATCCTGTAAAAGTAATAAAAGATTTTATAAGAGGTGCTGAGCTCTGAACGAGTATGTAATACTTGTTGATGAAAAAGATAGAGAAATAGGAATAGAAGAAAAACTTAAAGCGCACCAAAACGGCGGGAAGCTTCACAGAGCAATTTCTGTTTTTGTTTTCAATTCAAAAGGTGAGCTTCTTCTTCAGAGAAGAGCATTAACAAAATATCATGCCCCTGGTTTATGGGCAAATACATGCTGCTCACATCCAAGACCTGGAGAAACTGTAGAACAAGCAGCAAAACGTAGAATAAAAGAAGAAATGGGTTTTGAATGTGAATTAGAAAAAATATTTGCTTTAATTTACAAAGCTGATGTTGGAAACAATTTAACTGAATATGAATATGATCATGTCTTTATTGGTAAATGGGAAGGTGTGCCTAAACCAAATCCTGAAGAAGTTTGCGAATGGAAATGGGCTAGTATAGAAGAAATAGAAAAAGATATAAAGAAAAACCCTGAAAAATATGCTCCATGGTTTAGAATAATTTTTCCAAAAGTTATTGAATATATAAAAAATAAAAAACAAAATTTTATTTGAATCTTTCTTTAAGTTTTTCAAGAACTTGCGGTAAGGTTGTGTATTCCATTTCTTCTTCTCCTAATCTATGTGGCTCAAATGGGCCATGCATTCGCATTATGTCAGCAAGCTGATTTGCTTTTAGTCTTGCTAAATCAAAAGCTGGGTCATCAAACATGTCTGTTGGGCCTATTAGCTTTCCTTGGCATAGCTGGAAGCCTAAGCAAATTACTCTTGGTGGACCATCGAATCTTGAAGGCTTTGCTTTTTCTACAGGACATGGCATTAATGGTCCGTGATGAGAACCACGCATCCAACCAGCTACTAACCAAGGATTTGCAAAAGGTTCTAATACTTCTCCAACCGCTGGTAATCCATGTTGAGCTCTTACTATGCAAACAGGATCGTCTTTTCCTACATATCTTCCTGCTATAAGCGAAAGTCTTTGTGTACTTGCTACAGCTGCTAATAGTCCATCTTTTCTTTTCACGCTCTTTATAACAAATCTCCCTGGTTGGCCTATTAATGCAAGCAAATCGTAAAGCTCTTCTGGTGCAGAAAGCTCAACAGCTTTACCTTCTTTTAGATCAAGAACTTCAAAAATAAAGCCATCATGCATTTTTGGATCTATTACAAGTCCTGCTGTATTAAATGGATCTGCAAATACTTTGTATAAGAAATAATTCCATGCTCCTGGCTCTGTTTTGTCTGCCATAAAAACTAAAATTGGCTCACTTTCTCGCTCTTCTATCTCCATTTCAGCAACTCCTGGACCAAGACCTTTTATATTTCCTGAAAAAGCTTCTTTAAGTATATCTTGTCCTGCTCCATAAAGTTTATATTGCTTAGCAACTTCAGCAGCTGCTTTAAATATATTCCATGCTAATTCATGTATTTCTGGGTTATCTACTCCTTTTTCATGGGTCATGATAAGTTCTAAATCATCTCCACAAGCTGTTACATGGTAATCTATTACAACTCCTTTATTTTTAGCTTCCTCTAGCATGTCTCTTGCGGTTTTTTTGCATTCCTCAAATACTTCATGATGTCCTGCTAAACTACCTATATCTGCTTTTATTACAGATATTGTCACCTTCATGAAATTTTTGTTTGTTTAAGAAATTAATAAAGGTTTTGGAAAATA
Organism: Nanobdellota archaeon; assembly: GCA_015661515.1. GTDB lineage: Archaea > Aenigmatarchaeota > Aenigmatarchaeia > Aenigmatarchaeales > SZUA-1535 > SZUA-1535. The sequence goes on along the minus strand of DQVX01000034.1, from coordinate 3,353 downwards.
AGAAAAAATAAAAAGATTAAAAACTATTGCTTGGGTGCCAAATGAAATCTGCTTCTATTTTTGGTATTAACTTTGCTTCACAAACACATAAAAGTTCGCATTCTTCTTCTGTGTCTTCTGCAATATCTTCGCTAAATTCTAAAGTTTTGAGATTTTTCCAAAGTAATGCTTCCATAATATTAATTATTCCTTAGGAAAATTTTTAAAAATATATTATCATACAGCAACACATTTCTAATGGTGCCCCGGACGGGAATTTCATAAAGCTTATTTTGTATTTTTGAACCCGCGACCTACGGCTTTCTTCGCTTTCATCGCAAGTGCTCAAACCTTCTACTTACGTAGAAGGCCGTCGCTCTATCCAAGCTGAGCTACCGGGGCCTAAGTACAACATAGCTTCTGAAATTTAAAAATTTAATTGCCCTATATTTCTTCTTCTTCAAAAATATAATTTTCCATATTTTCTATTCTTTTATGTAAATGTGAAGAATGTGTTTTAAGCTCATTTAGTTTGCTTTCTATTTCAGATATTTTTTTGTATATTTTTTCAATCTCATTTTTCATTTTTTCATTAAACTCTATTTCGTACTTCTCTATCCTAGATGCTATTCTTGAATGAAGTTCTTCTAAATGCTCTATAGTTAATGTCTTTGAAATGTTTTTCATAATAAAATTTAGTACTTTTTCTATTCCTTCTAACTTTTTAGAAATTTCCATTTTTACTACACTTTCTATTTTTTCTTTTTCTTCTATTCTTATAAGTTCTGAAAGAATTAAGATAGAAATTAAAAGAAGTACTATTATTTCAAATAAAGGATATCCTAAAATATGAAAATATAATGATAAAAATACAAGAATTATCAGTATCCACAATATTATATAAAGTGACATGCACAATTTTTTGTAAAAAATAGATTTAAAAGTTATTACTTAAATTTTTCATCCCATTTTCCTTCATCTATTTCTTTCTGAATTTCTTTTGGATGTTTTCCTTCAACTGTAACTCCCATAGAAACTAAACTTCCTAAGATTTGCTTTACTGCTTTTTTCATATCTCTTGTTCCTAAGGATTCTATTTTCATTTTTGTAATTTTGAGTACTTGCTCAAATTTAAGATCCCCCACTACTTCTCTTCCAGGCTCTTTAGCTAATTTTTGTACACCAAGCTCTTTTTTAACAAGAGAAGATACTGGAGGAGTACCAACTTTTATTTCAAAAGTTTTATCTTCATTAACTATTATCTCTACAGGCACCTGCATTCCAGCAAAATCTTTAGTTTTTTCATTAATTTCTGCAATTACTTTTTTCACATCAAGCTTTAATTGGCTTAACTGCGGCCCTAAAGGAGGTTTAGGTGATGCTTTTCCTCCTTCAACAAGAGCTTTTATTATTTGCTTTCCCATTTATTATCCCTCCTCTTTCTTTTCTTTCTCAAACTTTTCTACAAGTCTTACATTATCTATACTTATTGTTGTTGGAATAGGTACAGCAACATCTAAAAATTCAACAGTGACTTCTTCTTTAGCTTCATCAACTCTAATAACTTTTCCTCTTTCGCCTTTGAAAGGACCGCCAATAATTTCTACTATATCTCCTCTTGAAATCTTTATTTCAGGTGCCTTAGCCTCGAGAAAATGTTTTATTTCTTCTATTTTTACAGGCTTTTTTATAATTCCCTTTATATGGGGTATTCCTCTAAGCAATGTTTCTATTGCTACGCCTTCCCCTATTTCTATAAAAATGTAGCCTCTAAGTTCTGAAGGATGAAAAATAGCTTTTACATCTATTCCAAGTTTTTGGACTCTATTAGCTAAAGCTGTTACTACAGCATTTTCTCTTCCAACAGTTGTTTTTATTGTATATATCATTATTTATCCCCCACGAAGTAATAGGAATATTAAAGTTATTATAAATCCTATTGCCCCAAGTATTGTAACACCTATAGCTATAACTTTTCCAGATAATATAAATTCTTCTTTTGTAGGCTTTACAACAACTCTTATTACCCTTCTGTATTCTTCAAGCTTTTCTTTAATTTTAGATATAAACATAAAATACCTAAGGCAAAATATATTTATAAATATTGAGTCAAAATTATTAAAAAATAAAAAAGTTAAATGAAATCTATTCCTAATATCTTTTCTATTTCTTTTTTCTTTTCTGCTGAAAATGTTTTTTCTGGACCATAAATTTGTGAAGATTTTACTCCTGTAATTATTAACATTGTTCTTACTGTATCACCTAGCTCTTTTTCTATTTGAGCTCCCCATATAACTTTTGCATCTGGAGATAACTTGCTTGTAACTGCTTCTACTATTTCATGACATTCTCTAATTGTTATATCTGCTCCACCTACAACATTAATTAAAGCTCCTTTTGCTCCTTCTATATCTATGTCTAATAGCGGATTATTAAGAGCTTTTTCTACAGCTTCTATAGCTCTGTTTTCGCGATCACTTTCACCCATTCCTATCATTGCTAGTCCTCCTGAGCTCATTACTGCTCTTATATCTGCAAAGTCAAGATTCACTAACCCTGGTTTTGTTACAAGCTCTGCTATCCCTTTTACTGCATTTACTAGAATCTCATCAGCTATACGAAATGCTGTTGTAATACTTACATCTGGTACTATTTCTAAAAGTTTATCATTAGGAATTACTATAAGCGTATCTACAGTATTTTCTAGTTCTTCTAATCCATATTTTGCATTTTCCATTCTTTGCTTTCCTTCCATTGTGAAAGGTAATGTAACTATTCCTACTGTAAGTGCTCCTATCTTTTTTGCTACATCAGCAACTATAGGAGCTCCTCCTGTTCCTGTACCTCCTCCAAGTCCACAAGTAATGAAAACCATGTCTGCACCTTCTAAGTATTTTTTGATCTCATCTTTGCTTTCTTTTGCTGCCTCCATGCCTATATGTGGATCTGCACCTGCTCCTAGGCCACGAGTAGTTTCTTTTCCTAAAAGTATTTTATAATCAGCATCTGTATATAGCAAATCTTGGGCGTCTGTATTTAATGCAATAGTTTCTGCTCCTACTATTCCAACTTGCATTAATCTGGAAATAGTGTTATTTCCTGCTCCTCCTATTCCTACTACTTTTATTACTGCTTTTCTTGTTTCAAGAAGTTTTTTAAGATCTTCATCAATTGAACTTTTTTTTCTTGCCACACCATCTGATAATCTTGTCGCCATACAACCACCTTTTTTCCAGTTTCAATATTAAGCTATTTAAAAATTTTGCAAATATTATAAACCAAAATATAATGCATTTAGAAAACTTCGGAAATTATAACTTCTTTAAAGTTAAGATATTTCTTTACTGCAGAAGAAAATCTTTGTTTTACATGCT
>DQVX01000067.1 GCA_015661515.1 Nanobdellota archaeon | reverse complement strand
TTTGATATTCTATAGCAATAGGTTGATCTGTAGAATAATTTAAAAAATCGCTAAAACTAAAATCATAGGCTGCTAAATGATTTTTCTTTCTTTTTTCAATTAATCCTTTTTTGCATTGACCTTTTTCAAATCCAAATTTTTCTATAACTTTTTTAAACTCTTCAGCTACCATATGCCTCACTTCAAAAGCTCTACTTTGTCAGCACTTTTTTTGAGAGACGTTCCTAAAGCTTCTTTTGCTGCTATTAGTACAGCTAATTTTCCATGCTCTTTTATTTTTTGAAGTAAAGGTGTAAAATCAGCATCTCTTGTAGCAATAACAATAATATCTATTTTAGGATCATGCACAGCTTCCATAGCATGTACAGCTAAAGCAACATCAACATCAGTTGCATTTTTCTCACCTAAGGTTATTATAGGTTCTAAACCGTGATTAGCAACAGCTTCTATTAATTTTTCAGGGGCAAATTGATTAAGAAAAACTTTTCCTATAACTATTCTTCCATATTTTTTAGCTTTTTTAACTATATCTTCTAACCCAAAAGAAAATTCTTTTCTTATCATGTTTGGACCATCTATGAAAAGAGCTATATTTTTTGTTTTTCTCAATAACATTCATATCACCATCCAGCCAATAAAAGCAAATGCTATTATAATAAACCATATTTTAATATTCCATATTAAAATTTTACTCCCATCAAGCGGTGGAATGGGAAGAAGGTTGAAAAAAGCTAACCAAAATGAAATTTTAGAAATATTGTACAAGAAGTATATTGGAGAAGGAAAAATTAAAAATAGTAAAAAGAATATAACTCCTACAGCTATATTTGAAGCAGGACCTGAAAGAGCTATAATACCATATTCTTTTTTAGTCATAGGTCTTAGTTGAAATGCAAATTTATCTGAATAAGGAGAAATTTGTACTGCACCTGGTGCAGCAAATAGAAAGCTACCACCTAAAAGAAAGCTTCCGAAACTCGTCAAAAGAGTTAGCAATAAACCAAAAGGCCAAGCAACATATTTAGCAGAAAAACCATAATATTTTGCTACCCCTCTATGAGCTAATTCATGAACTACAAATACAAAAATTACTATTAATAAACTTATTACAAAATTTTCTAAAGTAAAATCTCCTATAATATTTAAAAATGCTACTGAAAGTACTATTACAGAAATTGCTATATCCTGAAGCTCTTTTTTATCCATATCTTTCACCGAAAAAATATTTCATTGCTTCATAAATATTTGAAACTTCTTTTATTTCTATTCCAATTTTCTCGGAAATATTTATTTTCTTTCTTTTGTATATTGTTTCACAAAAAATAAAACCTGGACGTGTAATGCATTTTTCCTCAGGAACAAGTTTTATTTCTGTTGCTTGTCCAGGAGGTACTAAAACAATTTTAGCTCCAGCTTTTTTTGCAGCTTCTGCTTTTTCATAAATTCCGCCAACCTCTCCTATAGTTCCATCTTCATTTATAGTTCCAGTTATTAAAACAGAGTTATTCAAAGTTATGTTTTTTAAAGCTGCTATTGTTGCTATTGCAAAAGCGGCTCCTGCAGAAGGCCCACCGACTATAGAAGCGTTCGACTCAAGAGTATATATCACATCAAAACTTTCTGGATCTCTTCCAGTAATATTTGCTGCTATGTCTCTCGCAATCTGAAGTGAATGTTGAGTATCAATCCAAAAAAGTAAGTTTTCTATATTTGCTAAAACTTTTCCTGTACCTGGTCTTACTTCAACTTTTAGTGGTATAACTACACCTTCTCCTTCTTGATCAACAGCAAGCAAATATAAAGTTGTTGAATTATAATTGCTTTTTGTTATATATATTGGGATTTTTTTCTCGACTATTTTTACGTTTTGCATCTCAAGTTTATTTATTGTATAAAGCATATTTGCAAAAGAAAATCCTAAAAGAAACATAACCAAAGAAAATAACAAAAAAAGTGGCTTTTCTTGATTATATTTACGTCTTTTCATTTTTATTTCACCATTTAATAGTGCAGGAGGCGCGCCCTCGGTGGACTATGTGCTGAAAGGAAGCGCCCCTGCAGGCTTCCTCCATTCCGCACCCCCGTGAACATCGTAGCTCGTGGCTTACGGCTGCTCCCTTCCGGGCCTGACCGGTTCGCCACGGCTACGACTCCACGGGACGGAATTTCATTGTTCACCTGCAGGACTTCCTTTCAGCACATAGCCGCCCTCGGGCTTCGGCCCCGGCATAAGGGGGATTTCCGGTTACAGGGGACCCCCAACCCCCCGGCCTAGCCTCCTGCAAATAATTTATGGTCAAAAAAACTATTTAAACTCAATGGTGGGCCGGGGCGGAATTTCAAAGAATAAAACATTGTAAAAGAAAAATAATATTCTTTCTGTTTTGAACCGCCGATCTCCTGCTCGTGAAGCAGGCGTCATACCACTAGACCACCGGCCCTCTAATCCTATTAGAGTTTCGTGATTTTATTTCCATCTACTTTTATTATTTTTCTTATTCTCATTTCTTCCAGCACTTCTTTTAGTTGTTGTTCAGTAAGCTCTATATCATACCAATCTTTAAGCCCATCTATTACTTCGCTTATTTCTACAATTTCTCGCTCCTTAAGAAAATTTGAAATTAGATTTATTAAATCTTCTGTAACATTCCATGGAAATATTATCCATTTCCATTCTATTTCTTCTGCAAAATAATCTGGAATAAATTTACTACCCTTTATATAAAACAATGCTGCTGTTCTTATCTCTTTTGGATTGAGAGTTTTAATGTGCTCAATAGCTATGAGCATACTTTCTCCAGTATCTATTATATCATCTACAACAAGAACCTTTTTACCTGAAAGATCAACGTTCAAAGGCCACTTTAATTTTGCTTCACCATCTGGAGTAGCTGTAACTCCCCAATGTTCTATTTTTACACCGAATAGATCTTTAACACCAAGAAAATCGCAAAGGTTTCGTGCAGGGACCCAACCTCCTCGAGTTATGCCTATTATTGCATCTGGTTCCCAATTGCTTTCTCTTATTTTTCTTGCAACAATTCTGCTTAAAGTATATATATTTTCCCATGAACGAAATTCACATTTAAATTTTGAAGGCATAATTAATTTTCAGTTGTAGAATTTTAAAATTTTTTAATTTTATAATTCAATAATAAATTCATGAAAAAAGTCAGAATAGGGATAATAGGCGGGACAGGGGTTGTAGATATAGAAAATTTTGATCTCATCGAAAAGATAGATATTGTAACACCTTATGGAAGAGCAACAGCACCTATTTCTATTTTCGATGCTAACGGAATAAAAATAGCATTCATTCCGAGACATGGAGAAAAACATCAGATACCACCTCATAAAGTAAACTATCGCGCAAATATCTGGGCTTTGAAAGAAATTGGTGTTGAAAGAATCATTGCTGTACATGCAGTTGGCTCACTGAAAGAAGAGCTCAAACCTGGGATGCTTGTATTTCCTGATCAGTTTATAGATTTTACAAAAAGAAGAGAATATACATTTTACAATGGTCCAAAAGTTGTGCATATAACTATGGCAGAGCCTTTTTGTCCTGAGCTTAGAAATCTTCTCATAGAAAATGCAAAAAAGCTTGGATTTGATTTTTCGGAAAAGGGAACATACATCTGCATAGAAGGCCCAAGATTTTCAACAAAAGCAGAATCCTTCATGTTCAGAAATTTTGCCGACATAATAGGCATGACTCTTGTTCCAGAAGCTCAACTAGCACGTGAGCTAGAAATCTGCTATGCTTCTATTTCAATGGTAACAGATTATGATGTGTGGAAAGAAGAAGAGGAAAAAGTTAGCACAGAACTTGTAATCGAGACAATGAAGAAAAATGTTAACAAAACTAAAAAGCTTCTGGAAAAAGTTATATCGCAAATACCTGAAAAAAGAACATGCATTTGTTCCCGTGCATTAGAAGGTGCTGAAATCTAAACTGTGTTTAGTGCTTTTACATTTTTAGTCTTTTCCCATATTGGCAAAGAATATGTTTAAAAAATTTTTGAATGGTGGGCACGGCCGGAATTTCTGCAGAAAAACTCTTGCTCTTTTAGCCTTGCTTTTGAACCGGCGACCACCAGTTTGCTTAGGCTTTACCAGAGCCCAGCCATATAAGACTGGCGCTCTGACCAGGCTGAGCTACGTGCCCAACCAAGTTATTATAAAATTTAGAAATTTAAAAATTTTTAAGTTTTGCACGGTTTAAAAATATTTTATGCGTGAAATTAAAGAAGCTGTAAAAAATTTGTTAATAGAAAGAGATTATGAAGTTTATGAATCTACTGGATGTTTTGACATAGCTGGAAAAAAAGATGAACTTTTGTTAATCAAAATTCTAAAAAATATTGATAGTTTTGTTTTGCAGCATGCTCTTTCTCTTCAATCTATTTCATCTGCTTTGGATGCTTATCCATTTTTAATAGGTAACAATACAAATTATGAAAAACTTGTGCCTGGAGTTATTTATGAAAGATTTCAAATTCCAGCTATGTGTATTGAAACTTTTAGAATGATATTGGATAAAGAATTTCCAGAATTTTATAGACAAAAAGGAGGAGTATATGTTGAAATAGATCCTGTAGCTTTGAGAAAAGCAAGAATAGAAAATAAATTATCTCAAAAACAACTTGCAAATCTTGTTGGTGTTTCATCAAAAACAATTTATATGCATGAAAAATTCAGACTAAAAGCAAGTATAAAAATTGTTAAAAAAATAGAAAAAGTTCTTGGAAAAAAAGTAAGTGGTAAAGCGCATGTTTTCAGAAAATATGAATTTAAAGGCAAGGCAAAGGATAGCTTAGAAAAATTTGTTGCTAAAAAGCTAAATGAAATAGGATTTGAAACATATTTCACATATCATGCTCCATTTGATGTTTCTGCAAAAGAAAAAGAAATAATAATTTCAGATATAGAGCAAGATAAAAGAAAAATAAGCTATAGATACAAAAAATTTGCTGAATTTGTTGAATTCTTAGGATTAAGCGGTGCTGTAATAACAGAAGATTATAGAAAAGAATGTAAAATACCAATAATTTCTAAGAAAGATTTAGAAGAAGTAAAAACCAAAAAAGATTTTATAAAACTTTTAAGAAATTAATTACACTTCTTGCTTAGGGAGATTTTTATAATAATTTCTTAAAATCACTTGTTTTTTAACTTTTTTTGGGTTAAATGTCTTTTGTAATAATTCAAAACATTTAAATGCTTTTTCTTCATCACCACAGGTAAATATATCAATTGCCATATACCCAACTTCTGGCCATGTATGAACAGAAACATGAGATTCTGCTAGAAGATATATGCAAGAAACACCAAAAGGTTTGAATTGATGATATTTTGAATCAAGAATTGTTAAACCAGCTTTGAAAACTATAGGGTCGAGTAACAATTTCATTTTTTCCGCATATTTTATAAGCTCTGCTTTTACTCCAAAAAAGTCTGCTATTATGTGTACAGACATTTCTCCTCGCCGAATCATCTTCGTCCATGCCTTTCACCTTCCTTAAAATACAACAGCAAAAATATATTTAAATTTAACTTTTTCAAATGTATTTTTTATGTCATGGCATATAGCAAGAGATCTTTGCTTAAGATGTGGGGCTTGCGTAAGCGTATGTCCTGTTTTAGCCTTAGAATTAGAAGAAAGAGGAATAATTAACCATCATGAAAAATGTGTGCTTTGTGGAATATGTGAAAAAGTTTGTCCTTCAGGAGCTATAAGGGTAGAGAAAAAATGATAGCAGAAAAATATGATGTAATTGTTGTAGGGGCAGGGCCAGGAGGAACAAGTACAGCAAAATATCTTGCAGAAAAAGGAATAAACGTTGTTGTTTTTGAAAAAAGACAAGAAATAGGTGCACCAAAAAGATGTGCAGAAGGTCTTTCTGAAAATGCTGTAAAACTTCTTGGACAAAAAATACCAAAGAAATGTATAGCTCAAACTATAAATGGTGCAATTGTATATGCTCCTAATGGTAAAAGTATTGAAATAAAGTATAAAGAAACTGTTGGCTATGTTCTTGAAAGAAAGGTTTATGATAAATGGCTTGCTGAAGAAGCTGCAAGAAAAGGTGCTAAAATAATAGTAAGAGCAAATGTTAAAGATGTTATTAAATCAAGTAATTTTATTAAAGGTGTTGTAGTAGAATGGGAAGGGAAAAAATATAAAGTTGAAAGTAAAGTTGTTGTTGCTGCTGATGGAGTTGAATCTACAATTGCAAGAAAAGCAGGATTAAATACAACAAATCTTCTTATTAATATAGATTCTGGGTATCAGTTTGAAATGGTAGGAATAGAGCTTGAAGACCCACATAAAATAGTTTTTTATTTTGGAAATAAAATAGCTCCTCGTGGATATATATGGATATTTCCTAAGGGTAAAGATAAAGCAAATGTCGGCATAGGTATTTGTGGAAGTTTTGCCGAAAAATCTGCAAGAGAATATCTTTATGAATTTGTTGAAAATAATGAAAATCTTAAAAATGGTAGTATAATAGAAATAAACGCAGGTGGTATTCCTGTTGGAGGTTTTTTGAAAAACATGGTTTTGGACGGTTTAGTTGTTGTAGGTGATGCTGCACATCAAGTTAACCCAATACATGGAGGTGGAGTGAAAGAAGCGCAAATTGCAGGAAAAATTGCCGCTGAAGTTATAGCAGAAGCTATTGAAAAAAATGATACTTCTTCAAAAATGCTTTCGAAATATAATAAGATATGGTGGGAACAAAGAGGTAAAGAGCTTGAAAAAGTACAAAAATTAAGGGAAGTTATAGAAAAGCTAAGTGATGAAGATTTAAACTTTTTAGCAGAGCATCTTACAGGAAAAGATTTAATAGACTTTACTCATGGCAAAAATTTGATAAAGCTTGCTAAAATTTTACTAAAAAGGCCTGGATTGATAAAGCTTGCTAAACATCTTTTTTAAATTAATGAAAATACTCCTTTTACAATTAAATAAAAGAATATTATAAAAGCTATATATTGAGAAAAGAAAAATAAAGCTAAAATTCCGAATAAAAAATCTGCCCAAGAAAGAATACACGTGCCTTTGGAAGAAAGTATAAAGATAAAGCCTTTGAAAATTAAATACCAAGTTCCTATAGGATGAGCTAAAATTATCAAAAATCCTGCAATTATATCTAGTATTCCTAAAATTCTTAAAATTAAAATTGTTAAAGCCATAAAGTATTTGAGGGTTGGGATAAATATTTAAACCTTTGATTTTAATAAACTAACCCATGGTTGTGAGAAGAAGAAAAAAAGTAAGAAAACTTAGAGGAAGTAAAACTCATGGATTTGGTTCAAAGAAAAAACACCGTGGAAAAGGTAGTAGAGGAGGAAAAGGTTTTGCTGGTAGTAAAGATCATAAAAGACAAATGGTTTTAATGCAAGATCCTCAACATTTCGGTAAAATAGGCTTTAAACGTGGAATGTATCCAACAATCAAAAGAAAGAGAGAAAGAGAAAAGGTAATAACTTTAAGAGAACTTGATATTCTCGCTTCAAAACTTGGAAAAGAAGAAATAAATTTGTTAGAACTTGGATACAAAAAAGTTATTTCTAGTGGAACTATAACGAAACCACTTAAAATTAAAGCAATATACGTTACAGAAAGAGCAAGAGAAAAAATAGAAGCTGCAGGAGGAAGTGTTGAAATAATAGAAAATTCAAAAAATTGGTGAATTAAAATGGCGATAATAAGAAAAAAAGAAATAAAGAAAATGAGTGAAGAAGAGTTAAAGAAAAAATTAAATGAATTTAGGCTTGAATTAATGAAACTAAATGCTCAACGTGTAGTAGGAGCGGTTACAAATCCTGGAAGAATAAGAGAACTTAGAAGATGTATAGCAAGAATACTTACTGAATTAAATCTTCGTAAAGGGAGGTGAAATGAAATAGAAGTTTGTAAAAAATGTGGTTTGCCAAAAGAGCTCTGTGTATGTGAAGCAATAGAAAAAGAATCTGCAAAAATTAAAATATATCTTGAAAAAAAGCGTTATAGAAAAAATGTAACAATAATAGAAGGGATTTCCAAAGATATGAATCCTGAAGAACTATTAAGAAAGCTTAAGAAAAAACTTGCATGTGGAGGAACATATAAAAATGATAGACTTGAATTACAAGGAGATCATAGAGAAAAAGTTAAAAAATTACTTGTAGAATTTGGATTTAATGAAGAACAAATAGAAGTGATAGTTTAATGAAAATTAAAATTACACCAAAAAACATATTACAACATGAACTTATAGGTTTAAAAGTAGAGGTGAAACAAGCTAAAAATAAACTTAATGAAGGGATAAAAGGGCTTGTAGTGAATGAAACAAAAAATATGCTATGGATAGAAGATGAAAAGAGTAAAATTAAAAAAATTCCAAAAAAAGATACAATCTTTATGTTTATATTACCTGATGGAAAAAAAGTGCTAGTAGATGGAAATGCTATACTTGCACGGCCTGAAGAAAGAATAAAAAAGAAGGTGAGAAAATGGTAAGAAATATTGGTGTACCTGCAAAGCCTCCTGAAAAAGAATGCTCTGACCCAAAATGTCCATGGCACGGAACTTTACCTGTAAGAGGAAGAATGTTTGTAGGTAAAGTTGTCTCTGCAAAAGCTCATAAAACAGCTATAGTCCAATGGGATTATGTTCATTATGTCCCAAAATATGAAAGATATGAAAGAAGAAAAACAAAAGTTGCTGCTTATAATCCTGAATGTATTAATGCTAAAGAAGGAGATATAGTAAAAATTATGGAATGTAGACCGTTATCAAAAACAAAATCATTTGTTGTAATAGAAGTGCTTAAAAGGGGTGAAAAATGAAGGGTATAGGCTCTAAAGTAACAAAAGCCCTTAATGTTGGCACATATCTTAAATGTGCAGACAATACAGGAGCAAAAGTTTTGCAAATAATAGCTGTACGTGGGTATAAAGGTGTTAGAAGAAGATATCCAAAAGCAGGAGTTGGAGATATAGTTTTCTGTTCAGTAAAAAAAGGAGATCCAAAAATAAGAAAACAAGTAGTTATGGCTGTTATAATAAGACAGAAAAAAGAATATCGCAGACCTGATGGAATGAGAATAAAATTTGAAGATAATGCTGCTGTATTGATTAATGAAAAAAATGAACCAAGAGGAAGTGAAATAAAAGGCCCTGTTGCTAAAGAAGCTGTAGAAAGATTTCCTGCTATAGGAAAAATAGCTTCAATCGTGGTGTAATATGACTAACAAAACACATTCAAAACAACCAAGAAAACAAAGAAAGGCTTTGTATGAAGCCCCACTCCATAAAAGGCAAAAACTTATGAGTGCTCATTTGAGCAAAGAGTTGAGAGAAAAATTCGGAAGAAGGTCTTTACCTGTAAGAAAAGGTGATGAAGTTAAAATACTCAGAGGCGAATTTAAGGGAAGGATAGGAAAAGTTGTAAAAGTTGATTTAAAAAAGCTTAGAGTATATATAGAAGGAATTACAAGAAAAAAATCAACTGGAGAAGAAGTAAAAGTTCCTATTCACCCTTCAAACCTTATGATTATAAAAGCTGATATGAGCGATAAAATGCGCCTTAAAATTATTGAAAGAGCGGGAAAAGGTGGAAGTGAATGATATTAAAAAGATTGGCACATCCTTTAGCAAAAGAAAAGAAAAAAGCCAAATATACAGTAGCTCCACGTGGACCACATCCTTTAGAAAGATCAATAGCTCTTGCTGTGCTTATTAGAGATTATTTAGGCTTTGCAGAAACTTATAAAGAGGTTAAAAAAATTATTAAAAAAGGTGAAATTCTTGTTGATGGTAGAGTAATAAAGGATCATAAATTTGGAGTTGGTGTTTTTGATGTTGTAGAAATTCCGAAAATGAACAAAGCATATAGGATATTACCAAGAGGTAAAAAACTACTTCCTGTAGAAATAGATGAAAGCGAAAAAAGGTTAAAGATTTGTAAAATAATAGGTAAAAGAGCTGTAAAGGGTGGTAGAATACAGTTTAATCTTCATGATGGAAGAAATATTTTAGGAGAAAATACATATAATACTCAAGATTCCCTTTTAATTGAAGTCCCTTCTCAAAAAATAGTTAAGCACATTCCTTTTAAAGAAGGTGTACTATGCTTTATTTTTGCAGGTAAAAATGCTGGAAAAATGGGAAAAATTGTAAAAATAGAAAGGGGATGGAAGCTTAATAGAGTATTCATAGAAGGAGAAGAAAGCTTTTGGGCTCCTTTCAAAAACATAATAGTTGTAGGTGAAGATAAACCATTAATAAAGGTGTGAAACTATGCAGAACCCGATGAGAGAAATAAGAATAGAAAAAGTCACGCTTAATATAGGTTGTGGTGGAGGAGGAGAAAAACTTGAAAGAGCTTTAAAACTTCTTGAAAAACTTACTAATCAAAAACCTATAATTACAAAAACTCATAAAAGAACTACATTTGGGATGGCAAGAAATAGACCTATAGGAGCAAAAGTTACATTAAGAAAAGAAAAAGCTTATGAATTTCTTAAAAAAGCTTTAAAGGCTATAGATAACAAACTTCCAGCTTCATGTTTTGATGAATTTGGAAATTTCTCATTCGGTATTAAAGAATATATAGATATTCCTGGAGTAAAATTTGATCCTGAAATAGGAATTTTAGGTATGGATGTTTGTGTAACTCTTGAAAGACCTGGCTATAGAGTAAAACGTAAAAAGCTTAAAAGAAAAATTGGTAAAAAGCATATAATTAAAAAACATGAAGCCATAGAATGGGTTAAAAAAACATTCGGGGTTGAGATAGTATGAGTAGAATAGAGAGAATGAAACAGTTTTTAGGTGGAACACCTAAGAAAAGAACAACTGGAAAAGCTTTATATATGTGTAGAAGATGTGGAAGATATGGTGGTATAATAAAAAAATATGGGCTAATGTATTGTAGACAATGCTTTAGAGAAATTGCCAAAAAAATAGGTTTTAAAAAATATTCCTAAAAGGTGTTAATTATGCAGCATGACTTAGTTTCGGATTTTGCTTCAGCAATAACAAATGCTGAAAGAGTAGGAAAACCTTTTGTAATTGTTAAAGCATCAAATTTGATAAAAAATATTCTTAAAGTCATGCAAAGATATAATTACATAGGAGATTTTGAATATATAGAAGATGGGAGAGGAGGAAAAATAAAAATAGAGCTTTTAGGGAGAATAAATAAATGTGGTGCTATAAGACCTAGATTTTCTGTTAAAAAAGATGAATTTGAAAAATATGAGCGAAGATATTTACCTGCTGCAGGACTTGGGATACTTATAGTTACAACTTCTCAAGGTGTTATGTCTCACGAAGAAGCAAAGAAAAAAGGAATAGGAGGAAAACTTTTGGTATATGTTTATTAAGGTGATTTAAATGGAGAAAAAAGTAAAAATTCCAGAAAATGTTGAAATTGAAGTAGAAGGGCTTAAAGTTAAAGTTAAAGGTCCAAAAGGTGAGCTTGAAAGAGATTTTAGCTCACCGCTTTATAGAGATTATATAGAAATAAAAATTCAAGAAAAAAATGTTATTGTAAAAAGTTCAATTGATAGAAGAAAAATAAAAGCTATGGTAGGTACAATAGCTGCACATATAAGGAATATGATAAAAGGTGTTACTCAAGGTTACAAATATAAGCTTAAAGCTGTTTATGTTCACTTTCCTATAACTGTGGAAGTAAAAGGAGATAAAGTAATAATTAAAAACTTTTTGGGCGAAAAAGTTCCTAGAATAGCTAAAATTGTTGGAAATGTTAATGTAAAAGTTAATGGGCAAGAAATCATAGTAGAAGGTATAAATAAAGAAGAAGTTGGGCAAACAGCTGCTAATATAGAGCAAGCAACAAGAGTTACACATCTTGATAGAAGAGTATTCCAAGATGGAATTTATTTGGTGAGTAAAGAATGATAGAGGAGTTGAAAAGATTGCTTAAGATAAGAAGAATTATGAAAAGGAAAAAGCCAGAATTCCTTAGGCAAAATTGGTTTAGATTTCCAAGATTAGGAGAAAAATGGCGCAGACCTAAAGGAAGACACTCGAAATTAAGAAGACATGAAAAAGGTAAAGGTTTTCTTCCACATCCTGGTTATGGTTCACCTGCTCTTGTAAGAGGTTTACACCCATCAGGACTTAAAGAAGTACGAGTATTTAATGTTAATGATCTAGAAGGTTTAGATCCTAAAATACATGCAGTAAGAATAGCTTCGCAAGTTGGAAAAAAGAAAAGAATAGAAATAATGAAAAAAGCTCAAGAACTTGGATTAAGAGTATTAAACCCTCTAAAATGTGGTGAAGAAAATGTTCCTAATGGTAAGTGAAAATAAATGCCCTTATTGTGGAATAGAAGGTATAGAATGGAAAAAAACTCCTAAGGTATTTAAATGTCCATGTTGTAATGCATTTTTTAACCATTTTGGTGTGCTTATCGAAGGTTCAAAAGAAAAGCCAGAAATGATGTGATGGTTATGACAAATATAAGGACTGTAAAAAGAATGGCAGCTGATTTGCTTAAATGTGGTATAACTAAAGTATGGATAGATCCTGAAAAAGTAGAAGAAGCAAAAAAAGCTATTACAAGAGAAGACGTTAGAAAGCTTATTAAAAAAGGTGTAATCAAAAAAATTAAAGAAAAAAGAGAAAAAAACCCTGAAGCAAAGAAAAAAATGCTTCAAAAGAAAAAAGGAAGAAGACGTGGACCAGGAAGTAGAAAAGGGGCAAAAGGTGCAAGACAAGGAGAAAAAACTGAATGGTTGAAAAAAGTTCGTGCACAAAGAAAACTTATTAAGATTTTGCGTGATAAAGGTGTTATCGAAAGATCTGTATATAGAAAAATATACCGCTTAATAAAAGGTGGTATGTTTAGAAGCAAAAAGCACCTGCTAGCATATCTAAAAGACCACGAGCTTTTAAAAGAAGGTGAAAACAAATGAAAAAAGGATATGTAGTAAAACATAGGAGAAGAAGAGAACTAAAAACTAATTATAGAAAAAGATTAAAATTGCTTAAATCAGGGAAAATAAGAGTAGTTGTAAGAAAATCTTTAAAGCATATGCGTGTACAGTTTATAAAATGGACTGGAGAAGGTGATCATACTATAGTTCAGGCATTTTCAAAAGAGCTTGCAAAATATGGTTGGGATCATTACTGTGGTAATGTTCCTGCTGCATATTTAACAGGTTTATTAGCTGGGCTTAAAGCTAAAAAAGCTGGAATAAAAGAAGGTGTTTTAGATATAGGTTTGCAAACATCTACAAAAGGAGGAAGAATATATGCTGCTCTTAAAGGTGTGCTTGATGCAGGAATTCATGTTCCTCATTCAGAAGAAATTTTACCTTCAGAAGAAAGAATATATGGAAAACATATATCAGAAGATATGGAAAAAAAAGTAAAAGAAGTTGCTGAAAGAATAAGAGGTGCTTTCAATGGAATGGGTTCCTAAAACAGAGTTAGGAAGAAAAGTATTAAATGGAGAAATAAATAGCTTAGATGAGGTTTTCCTTAAAGGGTATAGAATAATGGAACCTGAAATAGTGGATTTTCTTCTTCCTAATCTTAAAGTAGAAATCTTTCTTATAGGAGGTTCTTCAGGAAAAGGTGGAGGAAAGAAAAGAGTTCCTGTAAGAAGAACAACACGCATGCACAAGAGCGGAAGAAGACATAAAATTTCTATGCTTGTAGCAGTTGGAAATGAAGATGGTTGGGTTGGAATAGGACTTGGAGCAGGACCTATGGGTAAGCAAAGAGAAGTTTATGAAAAAGCTGTAAGAGAAGCTAAGAAAAATATTATTCCTATTTTAAGAGGTTGTGGTTCTTGGGAATGTAGATGTGGAGAAAAACATTCTATACCATTAACTGTTACAGGAAAATGTGGATCTGTAAGAGTAAAACTAATGCCTGCTCCTCGTGGTCTTGGATTATGTGCTCCTGATGAAATTAAAAAGCTTTTACGCTTAGCAGGAATCCAAGATATATGGATGAAATCACGTGGAGATACAAGAACAAGAATAAATTTTGTAAGAGCAGTTTTTGATGCTCTTAAATCTCTTCATAGATATAAGCTTCCAGAAGAATTTAAAATAAAATCTGGTATAATAGGTGAGAAAGAGTGATTGCAGTAATAAGGATTCGTGGAAGAGTTGGTGTAAGAAGGGATATACAAGATACTTTAAAAATGCTTAGATTACATCGTAAACATCATTGTGTGCTTTTTAAATTAAATGATTCTATAAAAGGAATGCTTCAAAAAGCTAAAGATTATATTACATGGGGTGAAATTTCAGAAGAAACATTGAAAAAGCTAATAGAAAAACGTGGAAGAAAAATTGGAGATAAAAGACTTAGTAAAGAAGAAGTAGAAAAGGTATTACAAGAACTTAAAAAGAGTGAAGAACAGCCGGCAAAAGTATTAATAAGACTTGGTTTAAAACCTGTTTTTAGGCTTGCACCTCCTTCCAAGGGATTTAAAAAATCTATAAAAGAACATTACCCAAAAGGTGAACTTGGATATAGAGGTTCTGCTATAAATGAGCTTCTTGAAAGAATGATATGAAATTTAAGCTTTGTAAATTTTTTCTTCAAAACTTACAAATTCATTTTCTCCTATATGTGCAAGCGGTTTTTTCTTTATATTTGGTTTTCCTTTTTCAAAAAATTCTTTATCATAACTTACGTTAACCACTTCACCTATGAAAAAATCATGATCTCCTGTTTTTATTTTATTAATTAATTTGCATTCTATATTTGCAAGAGCCTCAGCTATTGATGGTGTTGAAACTTTTTTAGAATCTACAAAAGTTATATTCATTTCTTTAAGTTTTTCATATCCTGAGCGAGTGCCTGCTATCCATACATCTTTAAGCATTTCTACAGAAGGAACTGCAACAACAAATTCTTTGTATTTTTCTATTAATCCATGAGAAAATCTCTTAGGAGAAATTGCAACTCCAAGTAAAAATGGTTTAAAAGAAAGAGGTACAACCCAATCTGCTGTCATTATATTAGCTTTTTCCTTATTTCCACTAATTATAAGATAAGTCCTTAAAGGGTAAAGTACACGATACATAAAATATTTTAACATAATAAAACTTTTTAAATTATTAGTTATAATCATTTTTTCGGGTGAGAACATGGTTAAGCAAAGATTACCTGAAGCATTTGAAAGATTATTTAACCGTGTATTTGTTTGTAGAAAATGTAAGCATAAAATAAGGGCAGATCCTCAAAAAGTTATGCAAGGTAAAGTAAAATGCAGACATTGTGGCTCAAAAAGTCTTAGACCAAAAAGAAAAGAGCTAAGGAGAAGATAATGAAAGATTTTATTTTACTTTTAAGGCCAGTAAATTGCTTAATGGCTGGTTTAGCTATAATTTTTTCTTTATGGATAGGAGATGTTTCAGAGTTTAATATATTTCTTTTAGCATTTGTTTCTGTATTTTTTATATGCGCAGGAGGGATGTTAATAAACGATTTTTTTGATATTGAAATTGATAAAATAAATAAGCCTCAAAAATGGAAAATAACAAAAAAATATAGCAAACTTTTAGTAATTTTTTCTTCAATTTTCTTTTGTATTGGAATAATTACCTCTCTTTTTTTAGGAATTAATGCTTTTCTTTTGGCTTTTTTCAATTCTATTCTTCTTATACTTTATTCATTTAAACTAAAAAGAATAATATTTATTAAAAACCTTGTAATAGCTTATTTAGTGGCTTCTATATTTCTTTACGGTGGAATAATTTCGCAAAACCCTGCACCAATAGTTTTATCTCTTTTGGCTTTTGTTTCGAATATAGGAAGGGAAATAATAAAAGATGTCGAAGATTTTGAAGGTGATAAAAAAGCTAATATAAAAACGCTTGCCGTAGCTATAGGAAAATTCGAAGCAAGTATTTTTTCTATAAGCTTTATGCTCTGCTCAATTGCTTTAGCACCTCTTCCGTATTTACTAGGAATTTTCAGTGATGCGTATCTTTTATTAGTACTCCCTTGTGTATTAAGTTTTGCTTATACCTGTGTTCTTTCTCTTATTTCTCCAAGCAAAGCAGTAAAATGGTCGAAAATTTCTATGTTTTTAGGTCTTTTAGCTTTTATAGGTGGAAAACTATTTTAAAGAAATTCAATGTACTTTTTCTGACGAATTTGAGCTACTTTTCCACCTAAATTTTTTATTTTTTTCACAAGTTCAGCATCATTTGTTGCTATTATAAAACCTTGTGTTGCGAGTTCAACCAATTTTTCGTCTGCAGATTTAGGAGCATTTATAATTTTCACATTAAATTTTTCAATCATTCCAAGAGCAATTTTAGAAGCTATAGCTTGTTTTGTTTTCTTTTTTGAAATTTGCTTTAATTCTTGTAAAACTTTGTCTAAGGTATATATTTCATAGCCTAATAGCTCTTCGAATATTCTTATCTTATAAAGCACTGCATATATCCAAAAATTTGTATCAATAACTATTTTCATGTGAAAATTAAATTATTGAAAAAATTTTAAAATTATCTATGTCTTTCTGCTTTAGGATGTTCATGTTTCAATTTAATTCTTGTCTTCAAATGAGCTATTTGCTTTGATTTTTCTTCAAGGAACTTTCTTAAATCCATTCCATATTTTTCTATTAACGTTGATGCATGTTGAGCGCCTAAGAAATATGGCATTATAACATATGTTGCTCCACTTTCATATAATTTCAAAGCTTCTTCGATTTGATGAGAAACAATAATTATTATAGCTTTTTTATTGACTTCTTTAATTTTTCTTATAAGCAACAAATTAGTTTCTATATCTGGAATTGTTGAAATCACCATTTTTGTTTTAGAGAAATCCAATTTGTTTAGGAATTCTATATCATTTGCATCTCCATACCTACATTCATATCCTTTTTTTGCTAAGGAAATTATTATTTCAGGATCATAATCCACAATAAGTAAGTTTTTACTAACCTTTTTAAGAGATTTAAGCAAACTCCATCCTATTCTATTACAACCGAATAAAATAATATCGTAGTGCTTACCTTTGTGATGAATATGTTCATCGATTTTTCTTCCTTTTCTTTCAAAAATGTTTAGATATTTAGAAAGATAGCAATATAGTTTGTTAGCATGAATTATCATATAAGTAGAAACAAACATTGTTATTAATCCTATGGTTGTTACCATAGCTAATATATCATTAGATAAATGCCCTACTTTAACACCCAAAGCTATTAATATTAAGGAAAACTCACTTATTTGAGCTACAGTTAAGCCTGCTAAAAATCCTGTTCTTTTTGTATATCTAAGCAACCCCATTAAAAACATTACTATAAGTGGATTTCCGATAAGAATGAATAAAGAAAAAATTAGAATAGGTAATAAAAATTGTGAAACATTCATAATACTTATTTGCGAACCGAGTAAAACAAAAAAGAAAAGAATAAAGAAATCTCTTAGTACAGACATTTTAGATTTAATTTCAAAATGATAAGGAGACATAGAAAGAGAAATACCAGCAATCAATGCCCCAATTTCTATTGAGAAATTGAAGTAATGGAAAATAATAGTTATAAACAGAAGCCATGCTATTGAAAACAAAAGCAAAAATTCTTGTGATTTTGCAACAATATTAATGATTCTTGGTAAAACAAATACGCTTAAAAATCCTATAAAAACAAGCAAACCTATCCCTGTTAAAATTGTTTTCATAACAAAATTTATAACATCAATAGCATTGTTTAAAGAAGAAATTACCATTAAAATAAATATCGCAACTATGTCTTGTACAATAAGAAAACCTAAAGAGATTCTTCCGTAAAGACTTTGAAGATCATTTTTATCAGAAAGTAATTTTACTATTATAATAGTGCTGCTAAAAGTTAATGCTACAGCTATGTACAATGCTTCTATATCCGAAAATCCCAAAAGTTTTGCAATTATAAAGCCTATAATAGTAGTAAATAATATTTGCCCTAAGCCTGTTATAAGAGAAACTTTACCTACACTTTTCAATACCTTTGGGTTTAAACTTAAACCTGCTATAAATAACAAGAATACTATTCCAAACTGGGAAAGAGTTGTTATTACATCATGTGGCTTAACTATGTTAAGAAAAAGTGGGCCAGCTAAAATTCCTGTAAGAATATATCCAATTATTAGTGGCTGTTTTAAAAATTTCATAATCCCAGAAATTATTACTGCAAGAATTATGATTATGCTTAATTCAACAAAAACATTCTCTATCATAAAGAATTATACAACTTCAGACTTTATAAATAACTTTTAAGATACCAAAGTAACAGTTTCTGTTCTAAAAATTAATAAATTTACTCGCACATATCATAAAAAAATTTAAATACCTTTCTTTTCAAACTCAATAAAGTTTTTAGGTGAAGCGAATGAGAGAAAGTAGACCAAAAAGAGGTTCGAGAGCATTTTATCCAAGAAAAAGAGCTAAACGTATTTATCCAAGGCAAAATTTCCCAGAAATAGAAGGTGAGCCAAAAGCTTTAGGATTCGCAGGATATAAAGCAGGAATGACACATGTGCTACTTGTAGATGAAGATAAAAACTCTCCTACATATGGAATGAAAGTTTTTACACCTGTTACTGTTATAGAATGCCCACCTCTTACTGTTTTTGGATTTAGATGCTATAAGCAAACTTACGAAGGTTTGAAAACACTTTGCGACATATTTGCAGAAAACCTTGATTCTAAGCTGAGAAGAAAAACAACGCTTGGAAAAGGAAAAATTCCTAAAATAAATCCTGAAGATGTAGATATTGAAAAAGTTGCTAAAGTTAGATTAATATGCCATACTAATCCTACTTTCAAAAAAACACCTGAAATTTTTGAAATAGGTATTGCAGGTTCACCAGAGGCTCAGTTTGAATATGCAAAAAGTTTATTAGGAAAACAACTTAATGTTACAGATGTATTTAAAGAAGGGGATTGGATAGATGTAACTGCAGTAACCAAAGGACATGGGTTTGAAGGGCCTGTAAAAAGATTTGGAATAAAGCTACATGGAAGAAAAATGAAACAAATGCATAGACATGTAGGAGCACTTGGTAGCCGAGGTCGTGGACGTGTACTTCCAACAGTTCCAGCAGCTGGGCAGCATGGATTCCAAACAAGAACAGAGCTAAATAAAAGAATAATTAAAATAGTTAAACCTGAAGAAATAAATCCAAAAGGCGGATTCCCTCATTATGGAATATTGAAAACAATAGGCGTGCTTGTTAAAGGCTCTGTTCCTGGACCAAAGAAAAGATTAATAAGAATGCGCTTTGCTATAAGACCGCCTGAAAAGAACCCACCAATAAATATAGCTTATATATCTTTGGCACCAAAACAGTAATTAGGTGTTAAAAAATGCAAGCAAATGTACTTAACATAGAAGGAAAAGTTGTAGAAAAAATAAATTTACCTAGCTTTTTCTCTCAACCTGTAAGAGAAGATATTATAAGACGTTGTGTTCTTGCTTTCCAAGCAAATAGACGCCAACCTTATGGTGCAGATCCTCTTGCTGGAAAAAGAACAAGCGCCCATTATCACGGAAGAAGAGATAGAAGATGGACAATGATGAATCGTGAGCTTGCAAGAGTGCCAAGAATTCATAATTCTTCTCCTCATCTAAACTTTAGAGCAAGATTTGTGCCTCAAGCTGTTGGTGGAAGAAGAGCTCATCCTCCAAAAGCTGAGAAAATATGGAAACAAAAAATAAACAAAAAAGAAAAACTATTAGCTCTTATTTCTGCAATTTCTGCTACTGCCATTCCTGAAATTGTTAAAAAACGTGGACATAAATATGAAGGTGAGCTTCCTATAATTGTTGAAGACTCTGTTGAACAAATTAAAAGAACAAAAGAAGTTGAAGAATTTTTGAAAAAAATAGGATTAGAAAAAGAACTCGAAAGAGCTAAAAAGAAAAAAGTAAGAGCAGGAAAAGGTAAAATGCGTGGGAGAAGATATAAAAAGAAAAAATCTGTACTTTTTGTTGTTTCCCATAAAAATGTTCCTCTTGCCAAAGCTGCTGAAAATATTCCTGGTGTAGATGTAGTTTCGGCAAAAGACCTTAATGCAGAGCATCTTGCTCCTGGAGCACATCCAGGAAGAATTACAATATGGAGTAAATCTGCAATTGAGGTGCTTAAAAAGAGGTTAGGTGAATAGCTATGTATAACTTTGATCCGTTTAAAATTATAAAATATCCTTTACTCACGGAAAAAGCTGTTGGGCTTATAGAAACGCAAAATAAAATAGTTTTTATAGTAGATAGAAGTGCAACAAAAAAGCAAATAGCTAAAGCTGTTGAAAAACTTTTTGAAGTAAAAGTAGAAGAAGTTAGAACTCTTATAGATAGAAAAGGTAGAAAAAAAGCTTATGTAAAACTTTCAAAAGAATATAAAGCTTCAGATATAGCTACAAGATTAGGAATGATATAAGGTGGGGATAATGGGAAAAAGGATTATAGCTCAACGCCGTGGGAAAGGCTCACCTACTTACCGTGCACCTTCGCATAGATATGTAGGAAAAGTTAGGTATATTAATGTATCTCAACCTGTAAATGCTATTGTTAAAGATATTGTTCATGATCCTGGAAGAAATGCACCTGTAGCTATTGTTACTTTACCTGATGGAAAAGAAACACTTATAATTGCTACAGAAGGGCTAATGGTAGGAGATACTATAACTATAGGAAGTTTTTCATCGAAAAGTATTGCACCACTTTCCCAAATTCCTACAGGAACGCCTGTTTGTGGAATAGAAGCATTTCCTGGCTCTGGACCAAAATTTTGCAGAGCAAGTGGAAGTTATGCTGTTGTTGTTTCAAAAACAGAAGAAACTGTAGTTGTTAAAATGCCCTCTGGTAAATTTAAAGAATTTGATGGTAGATGCTTAGCAACAGTTGGAATTCCTGCAGGTGGAGGAAGAAAAGATAAACCGTTTGTAAAAGCAGGACAAAAATATTATGCTATGAAAGCTCGAAATAAACTTTGGCCAAGAACAAGTCCATGTAAAATGAATGCTGTAGATCATCCTTTTGGTGGACAAACTGGTCCAGGGCAGCCTAAAACTGTTTCAAGACATGCTCCTCCTGGAGCAAAAGTTGGTAGTATAGCTGCAAGACGAACTGGTATTAGAAAAACAGGTAAAGATAAGAGGTGATAATTATGGCTAGAGTATTTACCTATAAAGGTTATACTTTAGAAGAGCTTCAGAAAATGTCATTAGATGAATTTGCTAAAATAACAACTGCAAGAATAAGAAGAAAACTTCGCCGTGGTTTTACTGAAGCAGAGAAAAAGCTTTTACAAAAAATAAGAAAGTATAAAGGTACAAATAAATTTATAAAAACTCATTGTCGTGATATGGTTATTCTTCCTGAAATGGTTGGTTTAACAATTGGAGTACATAACGGAAAAGAATTTGTACCTGTAAAAATTACACCTGAAATGATAGGCCATAGACTTGGAGAATTTGCTCCTACACGCAAACCTGTAAAACACTCTGCACCAGGAATAGGTGCTACAAGATCAAGTAAGTTCGTCTCTGTTAAGTAAAGGTGCTGCCTATGGGATATCCTGTGCCTATTGATAAAGAAAAAATGGTGTATGCTCAAACAACCGAGAATATTTCATGGAAAAAAGGAGTCGAGCTTGCAAGGTATGTTGTAAGAAGATATAAAAAATTTACAAAAGCGAAGGAATTTTTAGAAAAGCTTGTAAACGAAGAAGTAAATGTAAATGGTAAGCTTTATACAAAAACAGCTAAAGCTCTTTTAAGAATTTTTAAAAGTGTAGAAGCAAATGCTAAATTTAGAGGATTCGATATAGAAAATTTATGGATAAAATGTTTATCTGTAAATAAAGGTCCAACTATATATAGAAGAAGAAGAAAAAGTAGTTTTGGTTCAAAACTTAAAATAGCACATATAAAATTAGTGGTGGAAAAAAGATGAAAGAAAAAGAATTTATTGTAGAAGGAATAAAAAGAGCTCAAATTGAAGAATATTTAGAAAAACTCTTTGATAGGGCTGGGTATTCACATTGCGAAATACAAAGAACACCTTTAGGACTAAGAATAGTTGTTTATGCAGCACGCCCTGGTTTAGTTATAGGAAGAAGAGGAAGAAATATAGATAAAATAGTAAGTGAAATAAAAAAGAATTTTGGATTAGATAACATAAATCTTGATGTTCGCGAAGTAGAAGTTCCTGAGCTTGATGCTCAAGTAATGGCAAGAGAAATTGCAAGAGCTTTAGAAAGAGGAATTAATTACAAAAAAGTTGCTCATGTAATGCTAAGAAGAATAATGGAAAAAGCAGCTGGTTGTTGTATAACTATTTCAGGAAAATTATCTGGAGAATTAGCAAGAACAGAAAAATTCTTTGCAGGATATCTTAAATATGCTGGAGAATACGCAGAAACACTTGTACGCACAGGTTATGCAAGAGCAGAACTAAAACCAGGAGTAATTGGAATTCAAGTAAGAATTTTACCTGAACTTCCAAAAGAAATGAAAATAGAAAAAGAAAGTGAAGAAAAATCTTAAACAAAATCTATTATAGCTTCCCCAGCTTCTTTACATAATTGCCCAATATGTGAAAGGTTTTCCACAGCTATAACAAAGTTCTCTGAAATCGAAATATTTCTCAATTGAGACAAAGCTATTTTTGAAAAATTATTCCCTCGAAATATTATTTCGTTTGCGAGTTGTTTATCCAAGTTAAAAAAAGCCTTTATAACATCTGAGATAAGCTTTTCCATTAAAGTAAGAACTTTTGAAAATTTTTTCATAGGCAAGTTTTTATTTTGCACTACAAAAATCAAATTTCTTGCTAAAGATTCAATGCTATCTCCTATAGATTCAAACTTATCTAAAATTATTTTGAAATATATAATTTTTTCTCTTAGCTTAAAAAACTCTGGATTTTTGAGAATTGAAAAAATGTATCTATTAGCAAGCAAATTTAACCTATCTATTTCATCATCTTTTTCACAAACTTCTTTAAGAAGTTCTATATCTTTTGTTTCTAAAGCTTGCTTTATTGATAATATCATCCATCTTAAATTCGAATTTATTCTTTCAATAATTCTTTCTATTCCATAATTTTCTGTAGAAGCTACAATTTCTATAAGTATACCATTTTCAGTATCTGTTACTTCAACTCCAGGAAGTTTTTTTAGTATATATTCCCTTACTTTTTTTAATTCTTTCCATTGTGAAGAACTTGCAACTAAATGTATTTTATCAAAACCTTGAATATACTTTGAAACTATTTCTCTAAAAGTTGTTTCTATGTCCAGAAATTTTATTGTTGTTTGTAATTTTTCGGATTTTGGTATAGAAATTATCAAATAATCCTTGTAATAAGTAACTATTACTATGTCTCCTTTATGAAGTTTGTTTAATTTTATCCATTTCTTAGGAAGAGATACAATCAATGTTCCATGCCCTGTTTCTTGAAGTTTTCTTTCTTCCATTTTACCACTTTCTATATAGTGATATATACCAGTCAATAATTTTATATATCTTATTTTATTATTTAAATTTAGCCAAAAAGGTGTAAAGTATGGAAGAGCTCCTTAAAATAAAAAGGGCTGAGGAGGAAGCTGAAAAAATAATAGCAATGGCTGAGGAGGAAAAGAAAAAATTAATTGAAAAAGCTTTAAAAGAAGCGCAAGAAATAATAGCAATGGCTGAGGAGGAAGCTGAAAAACAAGAAAAAGAAATTATAGAAAATGCTAAGAAAGAAATTGAAAAAGAAATTGAAAACATGTTAAATCAAGCTCAAAAAAAGGTTAAAGAGCTTGAGAAAAAGTTTAATGAAAACAAAGAAAAACTTGTAGAGCATGGGCTTAAAATTTTAATTAATACGGTGGTTAAATGATTTTTCCAGAAAAAATGGTAAAAGTACAAATAATTACACATAAAAAATGGAAAAGAGAAATAATAGAAAGTTTATACAACTTAGGAGTACTTCATATAAAGGATTATATTCCTGGAGAATTTGAATTAGGTAAACCATTAGAAGAAGCTGAAGAAATATCAAGAATTCTTCTTAAAATAAGGGCTGCTCTTTCCAAACTTCCTAAGGTTTCTTCCAAAAAAGAAAAAGAAATAAAATCAAAAAAAGATGTTGAAAAGCTTTGTGAAGATATAATTTCTACTGTCGAAAAAATAAATTTTGAACAAAGAGAAGTGGAAAATAAAATAAAAAAACTTGAAAAATTTTTAGAAATAAAGCGCTATTTAAAAGCTATTGGCGCAGATATAAATCTTTTCTGGGAATCGAAAAAAATAGCTATTATTTCTGGGTTAGTAAAAACATTTGATGAAAAAGCTTTTAAAGAAATTGAAATATTAGCTCTTAAATATTCTAAAATAGATAATTTTTACGTTATTTTCATTGTTTCTAAAAAAGAAAATGAAGAAAAAATAAGAAAAATTTTGCAAAATTTTAATTTTAATGAATTTGATTATTCACTAATCAAAGAAATGAAAAACATAAATCCTGAGTTAGAACTTGAAAAACTTAAAAAGAAGAGTAAAGAACTACAAGAAAGACTTAAATCTCTTGCTGAACAAAATTTAAAAACTCTTGAAATATGGAAAGAAAGACTTGAAGAACAAGCAGAAAAAGCAGAAGCCCCTCTTAAATTTGCTGAAAGTAAAAATGTAATTCTTATAGAAGGCTGGGTACCTGCAAAAGAGGTAAATAAAATTATAAATGCTGTTAAAGAAATTACTAAGGATAAAGTTTATATAAAAACAGAAGAAGTAAAAAGAAGAGAGGAAGCACCTGTTAAGCTTTCACATCCATATCCAATAAGTAGTTTTAAAACATTTCTTGAAATATATTCTCTTCCAAAATATGGTGAAATAGATCCAACTTTCTTTCTATTTTTAACCTTTCCTATTTATTTTGGTTTTATGCTTGGAGATATAGGATATGGAATAGTTACTCTTGTGCTCGCACTAGTTATAAAGAAAAAAATTCCTTCTTTAAAAGAAATATCAAATGTTTTCATTCTTGCTTCATTTTCTACTATTTTCTTTGGTTTTCTTTATGGAGAATTCTTTGGTGCTGAAGAAATATTAGGAATAAAACTTCCGCATGTAATTTCAAGAATACATGGTATATATGAACTTTTTACTGTCTCTATAATTTTTGGTTTAGTTCACATAACTATAGGGTTGATTTTAGGATTTATTAATGCCTATATAGCTCATGGAATAAAACATGCTATTATAGAAAAAGGTTCCTGGCTTCTTATAGAATTTGCAGGAATTTTATTTTTCCTTTTATGGAAAAATTCTCTAAATATAAATCCTTTAATCCCAGAAATTATGTTTATAGTTGGTGTGATTTTATTGCTAAAAGGAGAAGGCTTTTTAGGAATAGCTGAACTTCCTACATTACTAAGCCATATACTTTCATATTCCAGATTAATGGGTATGGGTATAGCAATAGCTTCCTTAGGTTTAATAATAAATGATATTGCTGGAAAAATATTAGCTCAAGGTTTTATTTTTATTCCTATAGCAATAATAATACTTATTTTAGGTCATGCACTACATGTCGCTATTGCATTATTGGAATGCTCATTACATGCTTTGAGACTTAACTGGGTTGAATTTTTCACAAAATTTTATAAAGGCGGTGGAATACCTTATACACCTTTCGGAAAAAAATAGGAGGTGAGGGGAATGGCTGTAGAAAAAGCTGCAGTTGATACAGGTCTTTTAGCTATAGGGGCTGGATTAGCTGTAGGGCTAACTGCTATAGCGGCAGGACTAGCAGAAAAAGATATAGGAGCTGCTGCAGTAGGAGCAATAGCAGAAAAAGAAGAGCTTTTTATTAAAGCTTTAATCTTTACAGTACTTCCAGAAACTTTAGTAATTTTTGGTCTAGTCGTAGCAATAATGATTTTAGGAATGGCTTAAAAGGCGAGAAAAATGGAAATAGAGAAAGTAGTAGAAGAAATAATTAGTTCTGCGAAGGTAGAAGCTGAAAGAATTGTAAAAGAAGGGGAAAAAGAAGCTGAAAAAATACTTAGCGAAGCAAAGAAAAAAGCCGAAACTATAAAGCAGCAAAAATTAGAGCAAGTAAAAAAGCTTGTAGAAGAAATGAAAAAAAGAGAAAAAGCATTAGCAAAACTTAAAGAAAGGGAAATGATTATGGAAAAGAAAAAAGAGCTTATTGAAGAAATTTTAAATGAAATTAGAGAAAAATTCTTTAACCTTCAAGGAAAACAAAGAGAAAAAATTATACAAGCATTAGCAGAAAAAGCTGGAAAAGATTGGAAAAAAGTTTACGTAAGCAAAAAAGATGTTGCCCTCGTTAAATCTATTTTTAAAAATTCTCAAGTTAAAGAATCTGATCTATTTGGTGGATTTATAGTAGAAAATGAAGATGGTAGCATAAGAATAGATATGTCTTTTGAAGCTGTTTTCGAAATGCTAAAAAAAGAAATTGTAAAAGGAATTGCAGAAATGGGTGAAAATATATGATAAAAGTAAGGCAAGAAAAATATCCTTATCTTGCAACAAGGTTTAGAGTAAGAAAAAGTAAGCTTTTGAAAAGGGAAGAATATGAAAAAATGCTTAAAATGGATATATATACCTTGATAAAATTTTTAGAAGAAAAAGGTTATGAATTTGAAAAAATTGAAGAAAAAAATCCATTTGAGCTTGTAGAAAGAAGCGTAAATATAAATTTGGAAAAAGAGCTATCAAATATACTTAAAATTACTCATGGAAATGCGAAAAGAATTTTTGAGATATATCTTTTGAAATATGATATAGAAAATGTTAAAAACCTTTTAAGATGTAAAAAACTTGGAAATTTTCAAGAAGAAATTTTTATATGTGCTGGAAAACTAAAAAGAGAAAAAATTAATACTCTTAAAGATTCTACAATTGAAGAAATTCTTAAGGCATTAAAATTTTTATCAGAAAAGGAAATAAAAAAACTTGCAAAATGGTTTGAAGAAAATAGGCTTATTGATATTGAAAATTATATAGATAAAAAATATTATGGTTTGATTACAGAAATTGCTAACAAACTAAAAAAAGAAGGAGAAATTCTTAAAAAGTTTCTAAAGTTAAGACTTGATATAATAAATTTGAGAATATTATTAAAATTTAAACATTCCAAGCTAAGTAAAGAAGATGTTTTAAAATTATTTGTTTTTCCAGGAACCATTTCTAAAAAAGAGCTTGAAGAATTACGAAGTTTGGAGCTTGAAGAAATTCATTCTAAAATTGTCTCAAGATTTGGAGAATTTTTTAAAGATATTGATATAAAATCCTCGCCTGAAGAACTTGATGCAAAATTAGAAGTATATCATTTAAAGCTTGTTGAAAAATTTATGCATACTAATCCTTTATCAATAACACCTTTAATAGCTTATGTTATAATGAAAGAAACAGAAGCAAGAAACATAAAACTAATTGCTAGAGCAAAATACTATGGATTATCTGAAAATGAAATAAGAAAAAATTTGGTGATATGGCAATGAAAAAAATTTATGTGTTTGGAAAAAAATCATTTACATTAGGGTTTGAAATAGCTGGAATAAGAAATGTAAAATATACAGATGGATTATCAGGAAAAGAAATAACTAAAATTCTAAAAGAAGTTACAGAAAAAAGAGATGCAGGAATTATAATAATAGAAGCTGAAGAATTTGAAAAACTTTCCCAAAGAGATAAAGAATATTTTGAAAATCTTAAATTTCCTATAATTATTCCATTTTCAGAACAATTTAAAAACGAAATACTTCGCAAAAAAATAATTCAAACTATAGGAATAGATTTAATGAGGTGATGGTATGAAAAAAGGAAGAATTTACAGAATTGCTGGACCTGTTGTGGTTGTAAAAGATTTGCATGCTAAGATGTATGACGTTGTTAAAGTTGGGGAAGAAAAATTATTAGGAGAAGTAATTAAAATAATAGGAAATAAAGTTATAGTGCAAGTATATGAAGATACCACAGGACTTAAACCAAAAGAACCTGTAGAAAATACAGGTAAACCTCTCTCAGCTACTTTGGGTCCAGGATTATTAGGAATGATTTATGATGGTATTCAAAGGCCACTTAATATTCTTCGTGAAAAATCTGGAGATTTTATAACTCGTGGAATAGAAGCTTTTGCTCTTGATTTAACAAAAGAATGGGAATTTATTCCTGAAAAGAAGAAAGGAGATAAAGTTAAAGGCGGTGATATATTAGGATATGTTGAAGAGTTTAATATAAAACACTACATTCTCGTACCTCCTGGAGTAGAAGGCGTAATTAAAGAAATAAAAGAAGGTAAATATACCTTAGAAGATGTAATTTGCACACTTAAAAATGGAAAGGAATTAAAACTCTATCACGAATGGCCTGTAAGAAAGCAAAGACCATATAAAGAAAAATTTAAACCTGAAATACCTCTTATCACAGGACAAAGAGTTTTAGATGTATTCTTTCCTTTAGCAAAAGGAGGTACTGCAGCTATTCCAGGACCATTTGGAGCTGGTAAAACAGTAACACAGCAGACTTTAGCTAAATTTGCTGATGCTGATATAGTTATTTATGTAGGTTGTGGAGAACGAGGAAATGAAATGACAGAAGTACTTGAAGAATTTCCTAAATTAGAAGACCCTAAAACAGGTAAACCATTAATAAATAGAACTGTGCTTATAGCAAATACAAGTAACATGCCTGTAGCAGCAAGAGAAGCAAGTATTTATACAGGTATAACAATAGCAGAATATTTCAGAGATATGGGATATGATGTTGCTCTTATGGCTGATTCTACTTCAAGATGGGCAGAAGCAATGAGAGAAATTTCTTCGCGTTTAGAAGAAATGCCTGGAGAAGAAGGTTATCCTGCATATCTTCCAGCACGTCTTGCAGAATTTTATGAAAGAGCAGGAAGAGTTAAAACATTAAGCGGAAAAATAGGAAGTGTTACAATAATTGGCGCTGTTTCTCCACCAGGAGGAGATTTTTCAGAACCTGTTACCCAAAATACTTTGCGTGTTGTTAAAGTCTTTTGGGCATTAGATGCAAAACTTGCACGCCGTAGGCATTTCCCTGCAATAAATTGGCTTACAAGTTATTCGCTATATTTAGATGCTCTTTCAGAATGGTTTGCAAAAAATATTTCACCTGATTGGAAAGAGCTCGTAACAAAGGCTATGAATATTTTACAACAAGAAGAAAAACTTCAGGAAATAGTCCAGCTTGTTGGTAGCGATGCACTTCCTGAAAATGAAAGAATAACACTTGAAGTTGCTAAAATGATAAGAGAATTTTTCTTACAAC
This sequence comes from Nanobdellota archaeon, assembly GCA_015661515.1. Taxonomy (GTDB): domain Archaea; phylum Aenigmatarchaeota; class Aenigmatarchaeia; order Aenigmatarchaeales; family SZUA-1535; genus SZUA-1535. The sequence continues at coordinate 4,958 of DQVX01000067.1, read as the reverse complement.
AAAATGCTTTTCATGAAATAGATCGCTATAGTGAACCAGAGAAAAGTTATCTTATGCTAAAACTTATACTTTCTTATGAAAAACTTGCAAGAAGTGCTTTAGAAAGAGGTGTTGCGATAGAGGATATTTTGAATATAAAAGCAAAGAAAAAAATAGCTGAAATAAAATTCCAAAAAGATTACAAAAAAATTATTAGTGAAATAGAAAAAGAGATGATAGAAGAATTCAAAGCTCTTGGAGGTGAATAAAATGAAAGTTGTAAAAGAATACAAAACTATAGAGCAAATTACAGGTCCTTTGGTGTTTGTGAAAAAAGCAGAAGATGTTGCTTACGGAGAAGTTGTTGAAATAGTACTTGAAAATGGAGAAAAAAGAATGGGACAAGTATTAGATGTAAGCGAAGATATAGTTGTTGTTCAAATATTCGAAGGTACAATGGGAATGGATAAAAACACAAGAGTAAAATTTACTGGAGAAATAATAAAATTACCTGTATCTAAAGAAATGCTTGGAAGGATTTTTAATGGAAGAGGTAAACCAATAGATGGGGGGCCTGAAATAATTCCTGAAAAAGAACTCCCTATTACAGGAGCTGCTATAAATCCTTATTCAAGAGCTTCTCCTTCAGAATTTATTCAAACAGGTATTTCTGCAATAGATGGAATGAATACCTTAGTTAGAGGGCAAAAGCTTCCTATTTTTTCAGCTTCTGGATTACCTCATAATGAATTAGCTTTACAAATAGCACGACAAGCAAAAGTTTTAGGGAAAGAAGAAGAATTTGCTGTAGTTTTTGCAGCAATGGGTATTACAAATGAAGAAGCCCAACGTTTTATAGAAGATTTTGAAAAAACAGGGGCACTCGAAAGAGCTGTTATATTTCTTAATCTTGCAAACGATCCTGCAGTAGAAAGATTACTTACTCCAAGATTGGCATTAACAGCTGCAGAATATCTTGCATTTGACAAAGATATGCATGTGCTTGTAATTTTAACTGATATGACAAACTATTGTGAAAGCTTGAGAGAAATTGCTACAGCAAGAGAAGAAGTACCTGGAAGAAGAGGATATCCTGGTTACATGTACACAGATTTAGCAACTATTTATGAAAGAGCTGGAAGAATAAAAGGTAAAAAAGGTAGTATAACACAGATTCCTATTCTTACAATGCCTGGAGATGATATTACACATCCTATTCCAGATCTTACAGGATATATTACAGAAGGTCAAATAGTACTTTCTCGAGAATTACATAGAAAAGGTATTTATCCGCCAATAGATGTATTACCATCTTTATCACGACTAATGAATGCAGGGATAGGAAAGGGAAAAACAAGAGAAGATCATAAACAAGTTGCTGATCAACTCTATGCTTTGTATGCAGAAGGAAGAGAACTTCGTGGATTGGCTGCTATAGTAGGAGAAGAAGCTCTTAGTGAAAGAGAAAAGCTTATTTTGAAATTTGCAGATGAGTTCGAGAAAAGATTCATACAACAAGGTATAAATGAAAATAGAAGTATTGAAGATACACTTGAAATAGCATGGGAGCTTCTTTCAATGCTTCCTGAAGAAGAACTAACAAGAATATCGCCTGAACTAAAACAAAAATACTATAAGCGAAAAAGTGAGTAAAAATGATTGATGTAAAACCAACAAGATCAGAACTTTTAGAACTTAAGAAAAAAATAACTTTAGCTAAATCTGGTTATAAATTGCTAAAAAGAAAAAGAGATGGACTAATAATGGAGTTTTTCAGATTATTTAATCAAAGTAAAAAAATGATTGAAGAAATAGAAAGTGTTTATAAGCATGCAAAGAAAAAGCTTATACTTGCTGAAACAACAGAAGGAGCTACAAAATTAAGAAGCATAGCTATGCTTGTTCCAGATTTTTCAGAAATAAAACTTACACAAAAAAAGTTAATGGGTATACATACTTATCAAATTGAGCTTGAAGAAAAACAAGAAAGTGATATAAAAAAGCTTATAGGAGTTAATATTAGAGTTGAAGAAGCTGTAGAAGCTTACAGAAAGCTTATAATAAAGTTCATAAAATATTCCGAAGTTATATACTCGCTCTACAGAATATTAGATGAAATAGAAAAAACAAAAAGAAAAGTAAATGCACTTGAATTTAGAATTATTTCCAATTTAGAAGAAAAACTGAAATTTGTAGCTCAGAGATTGGAAGAAATGGAAAGAGAAAATATCTTTAGATTAAAGAGAATGAAAAGTAAGGAGAAGAGAAATGAAACATAAGCAGTTTATTGTTATATTTGTGGTTTCTTTATTATTCTGTTATTTTGCTTCTGTAAAAGAAATTTATGTTATGTGCTTTTTACTTATTATTGCTTTAGTTTTGTTTGAGAAAGTTAAAAATAATGAGCTTTTTTTGCTTAAAGTAGTAGCACCTTTTTACGTTATACCTTTAGTATTTTACCATAAAATTTTCGGAATTTTTGTATTAATTTTAACCGTAATTTTGTTCTCGGCTCTTTACATTATTTGGTACCTAAAAAAGTTCAATCAAAAAAGAATTATAAGGATGTTTTTTCTAGCGTGTTTGTTGTCTTATCTTTTACTTTTTTATTAATTTGATATTAACAACCATTTCCAAAGAGGAATAAACTTAATTTTCTTTCCTTTGAATTCTTCTTCACATTCATAGTCCCAAGTAATAACTAAGAGATCTTTACACTTTAAAAGTTCTGAAGCTTTAACCAAGGCTCTTAATTCTCTTTGCTCTATTTCATCCCTCGCAGAAGCATAAGTTACTTGGATTAATTGCTTAATCCTTAAGCCTTCTTTTATGACAAAATCGACTTCTTTGCCCTGGTAATCTTTCCAATAATAAACAGTTATCAACGGTTTTTCATTGGTTTTTCTTAATAACTCCAAAAAAACAATATTTTCCATTCTTTTACCAAAATCTTTTTTAACTCCTATTATATTCGCTAACCCAACATCGCAAATATAAACTTTTCTCATGAAACTTTTTCTTTTATAAACACTTTCTTCAAATCTTTCAACAAAAAATACTGCAAAACTTTCTGGGAGTTTTTCCACATATTCATAAACAATGTTTTTTACATTTTTGCTTAGTTTTGAGGAAACAAAATTTGCTATTTTATTAATACTTAACTCTTTAGAAAAGTTTTGAAACACGAATTCAAAAATTAGTTTTGCTATTTCAACATTAACAACCTTAAATCTCTCTATGAAATCTTTTTGTAATACTGTATCAAAATACTCTTTCAAAATTTTTTCTTTTTTATCCCATTCAAGCAAAATTTCTGGATAAGAACCCCATTCTAAATACTCTTTCAAAAAATTAATTATCTTTACTTTCTCAGATAAAGAAAAAGGTTTTCTTAAGTTAAAATTGCGGAAATTCAAGTATTCTCTAAAACTTAAGGGCAAAAGTAAATAACTTAAACTTCTACCTCTTAATTGGGTTGCAATTTCTTTACTTAATAGTTTTGAAGAAGAACCTGTGATAAGAACTTTATACCCACTATCTAACAAACTTCTTACAAGAATCTCCCATTTATCAATTCTTTGAATCTCATCAAGCAAAACATTTTTAACTTTAATTTTAAATCTTTCCTCAAAAATAGAAATTATTTCAAAAAATTCTTTATGTGTTAAATCTTTAAATGCAGCATGCTCCAAATCAAAATATATAGAGTTTTTATTTTCTTTCAAAAATTTTAAAATAAAATAAGTTTTTCCTGCTCTTCTTGGACCTATTATGGCAGTGACTTTATTTTTTATAAAAGAAATCTTTAGTTCTCTTTGTTTTATATCTTCTTTTTTCAATCTTTCAAAAAGCTTTTCAAAATATTCTATAACAAAATTTTCATCAAACATGTATTCATTTTAGGAAAAAATATTTAAAAAATTTACTATTTTTAGGAAATTTTTTAACATAACAACCATTTCCAAAGAGGAATAAGCATTATTTTCTTTCCTTTTTCTTCTATTATTTCTTCTTCATCCCATGTAATGCAAAAGCTTTCTTTTAGTTTTAGTTCGTTCATTGCTTTGATTAGTTTTTTCTTATGATCTTCATCAAATTCATAGCAAACCTCAATTAGTTCTATTTTATTTTTGTTTTTAACAAGAAAGTCTATTTCTTTGTTGTTTTTTGTTTTGTAGTAATAGATTTCTTGGAAAGGTTTTTCGTTTTCCTGTCTTTTCAAATGTAAGAAAACTAAGTTTTCCATTAGTTTTCCTTTATCATCGCTAAATCTAAAGGGTAAATGCAAGCCATTATCTACCAAATAAACTTTTTTAGGCCAGGATTCTCTTAAATGAACTTTGTAATCGAATTTATTAATAAGAAAAATTGAAAAGGTATCTTCTAAATCATGAAGATAATTTGAAACTGTTTCTAAGTTTGGTTTTAGATTCAAGCTGTTTAAATAATTTTTTATTCTTGAAAGAGAAATTTCTTTGGTATAGTTTTGTAGTAAATACTCGAAAATCAATTTTGCTACCTTTATGTTTTTTATATTTTTTCTTTCTACAAAATCTTTAAAAAACACTAATTCTATTATTTCCTTTAAATACTTCTCTTTTTCTATTTCCTTTAAAACTATTTCAGGATAGCCTCCAAAATACATATAATCTTTTAAATACTCCATAATTCTGCCTTTTTTCTCAAAGGTTATGAAACCGTTTGTTTTAAAATTTTTAGCTTTTAAAAATTCTTTAAATGAAAAGGGCAAAAGTAAATAACTCAAGCTTCTTCCTCTTAGTTGAGTTGCTATTTCTTTGCTTAATAGTTTTGAGCTTGAGCCTATGATAAAAACTTTATAGCCCTGATTCAGTAATGTTCTAACTAAGGATTCCCAATTTTCTAAGTTTTGAACTTCATCTAAGAAAACAAATTTTTTGTTTTTTGTTAATATAAATTCCAAAATTTCATGTTCTTTACTTTGTTTTACTAAAAAGTCC
>DQVX01000008.1 GCA_015661515.1 Nanobdellota archaeon | reverse complement strand
TCTGCAACAACTTTTATTACTATATCTTCTATTGTAACAATACCGCAAGGGGTTTTATCTTGAATTATAACAACACTTCCTACATCTTGAGTTTTCATTTTTTGGGCTATTTCAAAAGCTGTTTCTTCTGGCGAACCTGTAACAACATTTGTTCTCATTACTTCTTTTACTTTTATACCTGCTGGCATATATCAATAATAAATGTTAGAGTTTTTAAAGATTGCATAACACCGTAATAAAATGTGAAATGAGATTAAGATTTTAAAATTAAACAAAAAATATTATTATGCAGGCTGAAAAACTTTCAAAAGAAATGTTAGCAAAGCGTATAGCTGGAGAAGTTGTTCTTTCTGATCACCCTGGAAAAACACTCCAAAAATGGAGAAACATTTTTAAAATTTCTCAAAAAGAATTAGCCGAAAAACTTGGGGTCATGCCTTCTGTAATTTCTGATTATGAGGGAGGTAGAAGAAAATCGCCTGGTATTAAAATTATTAAAAAAATAGTAGAAGCTATGATAGCCATAGATGAAGAAAGAGGAGGACATGTTATTAAATCATTTTCTTCTTTTCCAACAGAAATTGTGCTTTCAGATGTTGTAATAGATTTAAGAGAGTTTGAAAAGCCTGTAAGCATAGAAAAATTTTGCTCTGTTATTAATGCTGAGCTTGTGGCTAAAAAAGATTTTGGAAAAAACTGCATTTATGGATATACTATAATAGATAGTTTAAAGGCTATCCTAGAGCTTCCGCCATTAGAAATGGTAAAGCTTTATGGATTAACAAGCCAAAGAGCTCTTATTTTCACTGGAGTAAAGCGTGGTAGAAGCCCTATGGTTGCAATAAAAGTTACAAACTTAAGACCTGGACTAGTTGTTTACCACGGAGAAATAGAAAAAGTTGATGATATAGCTATAAGAATAGCTGAAATAGAAGGAATACCACTCGCGATAATAAGAAGGCTTAGTGTAGAAGAGTTACTTAAAAAACTCGAAGATATAAAATAATAACTTCTATAGCAAGTGTAACCCAGAGGCCTTTATTTCTTATGGAAAGTTATAATTCAAAATTAAAATCTAAAATTGCTTACTTAATTTATAATATTACAGCGTAATATTATAAAGTTATGCAAAAAAGAATTATTAGTTTTCCACATGAAACAAAGGGGTGGTGCTATACACATGAAATAAACATGAAGTTCCACATGAAATAAAGGGGTTTCATGTTACCAAGCATTTCACATGAAATTAAATTTCCACTTGAAATGAAGGGGTTCACTTCCACATGAAATGCACGTGAAGATAATTTTTTATACCTTCATTTCCAATAGAAAAATCATGACACAGCTTCATGAAATATTCACAAACTTTCTAAACGGGCAAAGAATATTTAAGAATAGAGATGCCTTATCAATCTCATTTACACCTGAAACTATTTTACATAGGGAAAAGCAAATAGAAGAATTAGGAAAGATTTTGGCACCTGCATTAATAGGATGTAAACCAAGTAATGTTTTTATATATGGAAGAACTGGGACAGGAAAATCTTTAGTTTCTATGTATGTTGCAAAAGAGCTAATGAAAGTTTCACGTGAAAACGGAAGTAACGTGAAAGTAATTTATGTGAATTGTAAAATGAAAAAAGTAACAGATACAGAGTATAGAATATTAGCCTATATTTTAAACGAATTTGGAGAAAAAGTACCGTTTACAGGACTTCCAACAGAGGAGCTTTATAAAAGGGTTGTTAAAAAAATAGATGAAAAAGAGCAAGTTGTAATACTTATATTAGATGAAATAGATGCTCTTGTAGAAAAAGTCGGAGATGAAATATTGTATAACATTACAAGATTGAACCAAGAATTAAAAAAGGCCAAGCTTTCTATTATAGGTATTACCAACGATTTACATTTTATAACACGTTTAGACCCAAGAATAAAATCTTCTCTTTCAGAAGAAGAACTCGTTTTTCCGCCGTATAATGCAAATCAATTAAAAGATATTTTAGAACAAAGAGCAAAAATAGCTTTTCACGAAGGTGTTGTCGATAAAGCTGTTATAGAAAAATGTGCTGCTATTGCAGCTCAAGAACATGGAGATGCAAGAAGAGCTTTAGATTTATTAAGAGTCGCTGGTGAAATAGCTGAAAGAAGAGGAGATAAAAAAGTAACTGTTGAGCATGTTGATATGGCACATGAAAAAATAGAAAGAGATACATTTATAGAAACAATAAAACACCAGCCTTTACATTCTCAGCTTGTTTTTTATTCAATTTTAGAGCTATTGAAAACTAAAAAAGAAGTAACTACAGGAGATGTAATAGATTTTTATTTAGAAGTTTGTAAGAAATTAAGTATAAAACCAGTAACAGAAAGAAGAATAAGCGATTTAATAGCAGAACTATCTTTTTTCGGATTTATAGATACAAAGGTTGTTTCTAAAGGAAGATATGGAAGAACAAGAATAATAACTCTTAGAATTTCTAAAGAAATCGAAGAGAAAATATATTCTATGCTTTTGGAAAAGTTTTATTAGTGATAATATGGAAATAACAGAATTTATAAAAAAATACGGTGTTTTAATAACAGAAGAAGCTTTAGAAGAAATTAAACGCCTTTCTTCAGAAGAATTAAGAGCTCTTGAAAGAAAAATATATGAAGAAAAACCTGTTTTTTTAGACAAAAGTTTTGTTTTATCTATCAAAAAACCAAAAATAGAGGTTTTTGAAATTAAATTAAAAGAAAAAGTAATGAATTTAGAAGAATTTATAGAGATATTGCATAATTATTATGATATTTTTTCTGAAATGATAAAAAACAAAATGAATCCTTTAAAGCTTGTTTCTATATCTTCTGTAAAAACTCATGGGAGTTACGGTATAATAGGTATGGTAAAAAGTATAAGCGAAACAGAAAGCCATGTTATTGTAGAATTAGAAGATAAAACAGGAATTATAAAGTGTGTGATTAAAAAAGAGCTTATTAAAAATGAAGAAAATACTTTATATATAGATGAAATTATAGGAGTTGAAGGAAAATATGAAAAAGGAAAATTCTATGTAGAAAAAATAATTTTTCCGGATATAGAAGAAATTAAAAAAGCTAATTTTGAAAAAGACAGTGTTTTATATGCAAGAAATGATTTAGAAACAATAAGAATTTCTATAAACGGAAAATTTTTTACTATTAATCAGCCAGCTGTTTTTATTATAGATAATATAAATGTGTTAGTTTTTTTAAACAAACAAAATATAAACCCAAAAATATATCTTAAAAAAAGAACTTTGTTTCCTGGAAAAATTACTATTTCTGGAATAATTCAAACACCACCGCATTTAGTTATAACAACTCATATACCAAGTTATAGAGAAAACTATAAGGGAGTGAAAATAATAGGCCTCGAACCAAAGGAAGAAGTTAGAATAAGGTTAAAAGGTATGGAAGAAATTGTATAAGCCCTTATAATTCCTTTGCTAATTTCCATCCTATTCTATAAGCAACTTTATAATAAAAATATGTAAAAACAAAAGAGATTATTAAAGAAATTGTATCGGAAAATTCAGATTTTGGGATGATTGAAAAAACTATTATTGCAATTCCTGCGAACCCAAAAAAGCTCAAAAATAGGATGTATATTTTTTTATAAAATGGAATTTTTTCTACATT
>DQVX01000047.1 GCA_015661515.1 Nanobdellota archaeon | reverse complement strand
TTTTAATATAGTAAAATTTTTAAAGACTTACTTGTAAGTAAGTTGATTAAGTAAGTTGATATGGGAGGGCAGGTATGAAGAAGTTGAAGTTATAGAAGAGTTAGTGAAAGAGATTTTAGAGAAAATGAGCAAAAATAAAAATGAAGTTGTAGGGCTAAAGTTTGGATTATTCCCACACTGGGTTATAGAACATATAAAATACGAATTAAAGAAGAAAGGGCTAGAGCATCTAGAAAATAAAATTATATCTGAGCTTATAAAGAAAGCACAACAACTTTAATTTTTTTTTAACAAAAGTTTTTTCTCGACAACACTACATTTTACTAGCTCAGCGCATCTTTCAATATTTCTAATTTAGTTTAAACAAGCGTGGACTTAAATCTCTATACTTTACAACTGAAAGCCTCGCCCTCAGGTCAGAAACAGCTCAGAAACAGCGCGATCATAAAAGATCTTACATTATAATTAGAACGCTAACCACTCAGTTCAATCTAAATTAGATTAGAAATATATAAATTAGAAATATTAGAAAATAAATAAAAATATTAGAAAATAAATAAAAAAAAATTAGTAGAAGGTAAGCCTTGCTTCTATTATAGTTGTAACACTTAAGTAATCATATACTTCAAATATTAGATCCCCATTCCTTTCTTCAATCCTTATCCTTATGCTATGTTCATTTTTTGCTGTTATTATTTTGTGTAATGCTTTCCTGAGCGCAGTTCTGTTTATCTTTATATATAACTTTCTATCCCTTTCTATGCATTTATACTCTACGAATTCTATACCATCTTCTACCCAATCATCACTGTCAGCTTTGTCTATTCCTAGAATCTTTTTGCAAGTCTCTACTACTATTTTTTCAACTTCTTTCGCTATCTTTTCTACTTCTCTGCTTTTCACTTCATTTGCTAGTCTCTCTAATTCTTCTAGCTTAGCTTTCAAGTACCCGACCCACTCCATACTGCAGTATTGTTCAAAAAGTTTAAAAATGTTAACTCAGTTAAACCTTTTAAACTTTGTTATACATATAGTAGGTATGGAGGCAACAAATATACAAGAAAAAGTATTCAGCAAGTTAGAAAAAGCAAGAGCATTAGTAGAAGAGCTAGATATCGAAGCAGGGAATTTGCTTGAAAACAATTATATAAGCTTCGAAGAAAAGCTAAAGTATTTGAAAGAGTTAAAGAAAAAGTATGAAACAAAATATCTAAGAATAAGATACGAGCTAGAGTTTCAGAAAGAAGTATTACTAAAAATTACAGTAGAGTTGAGCATAGATAACAAACTATACAAATATACAAAAACATTTAAAATCTTAGAAAACTTTGAAGAAGCTTAATTTTTTTTTTTTTTTACAAATTTTTTTATTTTTAATTTAAAAAAAAATTAATTAAGGTCTGAACAGCTCGCTTTTTGTCAGTATTTCACTCTCTAGCACATCTCTCAGTATTGTTTCTAGTATTCTTAGATGTCTACTTACAACAGTCATAAACTCTCGCTTATTTAATTCTAATCTCAATAGCTTCATTTTCATGACTAAGCTCTTGAAGATTTCTAGAACTTTTTTGTAATCTTTTTTCACAAACATGCTTATTATGAATTTTGCTTTTGCTGACGTTATTATCAT
>DQVX01000066.1 GCA_015661515.1 Nanobdellota archaeon | reverse complement strand
TCTATCTGTTTTATTGCATTCTCTATGTCTTCTATTACTCCCCTTTTTGCTTTTGTAAACATCTCACCCTCTCCCGTCTTTAGCCACTCTTCATTAACATTAAATTCTTTTGCTATTAGTTTTACTGTGCTTTCATCTGGGGTTCTTTGTCCATATTCCCAATTTTGGACTGCTCTTAAACTCTTCCCTATTTTTTCTGCAAACTCCTTTTGGGATAGTTTTAACATTTTTCTAAGCTGTTTTATTCTCTGTCCTATGTTTTCCATATTTTCGGTTTATGGCGGAAAATTTTTACCATGGTAATTTTTTTCCTCTTTTTAATGAGGATGCCATTTTTACCTGGGTAAATTTAGGCACTCTTCTATATCCACTTATTCAATCTTTTAAACTTAAATATACCCATAGGGTTGACTTTTACACCCATTGGGTATAAACTTATATTCAACCACATATACAGGAGGCACATAAATGCCAACCGCAGTTAATATTAAAAAACAAATACAGAAATATGGCAAGGTAAACTTCATAAAAGGTGAACTCACCAAAAGAGATCTTACACTCAAAAAATTTGCCAAACAACTTGGGATATCAGAATCATTTATGTACCAACTACTTAGAGACTATGCAAAATCCCGTAGAATAGCAAAAAAAATAGAAGATTTTTTAGAAGTTCCAAGAGGTTCTCTTTTTCCTTATGTCTTAGACCCTGTGGAAAATTCCGAGGAAAAATCCAATCAAAATTCAGATAAAACCACTAGGAGGTAATTAGCAATGGCACATCCTAACTTTAATTGGGTTTACAAAAAATTTAGAAGCAGGGCTAATCTGCTTGTATTTCAAGTTAGAGCGGGTATATCAGTAAAAACTGTTTACAGTTGGGCTAATGATACAGATAACCCTTATTACAGAAGGGATCCACTTTCAAAAGCTGTAGATATCTTGGATATCCTCCATGATGAAACACCAGACCTATTTCAGCAAGTCTTACAAGAGATTCTTAGAAGATATGGATATGTTCCTATGAAAATGGAAAATCCAAAACCAGAAGATATAAAGCTTTCAAAGTTAATGAAAGAACTTAATGATGTTCCCAGAACAGAAATTGAGATTTTAGAGGATGGTCGTATAACACAGGAAGAACTTAAACAATATCTAAAAGAAATAGACGAAGCTCTTATGGTTCTCAATAAAAAGAGAGCTGCAATTAGAAGAAAGATAACAACTTCTCTTGGAGAGGATTTTTGAAAAGCATAAAGATTAGGGGGTAAAAGATGAAAATCTATGAAAATATACCTAAAAACCTTATACTTGAAAACTTCAATAAAAAACTCCATGACAGACTCATTGAACTTGGCTGTAAACCCTTATGGGCAGCAAAAGTCGAACCTGACCAGATAGTAATAGAACAGGGGCTATATCCGAGGGAACAAACAGACTGGGAGCAGGTTGAAATATATAAAGAAGATATGCTAAAAGGAGACCAGTTCCCAACGGTAATAATTACAGCGAAAGATGGGCAATACATACTTGTAGATGGAAACCACAGAGTATGGGCTGGTAAAAAAGCAAATAAAAAAATCAATACAGAATTCTGGGACATTCCAGAACACTTAATTGAGTATGTAGCAACTATAGCTAATACTCTTGGAAGAGGAAAACAAGGCAAGGATCTTACCGGAAAAGTTAAGAAAAAAGAAATTATCAAAGCCTATGAAAAAGGTATAAATAGAAATATAAAACAACTGGCAGAAGATTTTGAAACAACAGAAGGCTACATCAAAAAAGTTCTTTCAGAGGCAGGACTTATAAAGGACGAGAAACAAAAGTTAAAAGAAAAGGCATTTGAGCTAAGAGAGCAAGGATATACTCAACAAGAGATTGCAAATGAATTAGGAGTAAGCGATAGAACAATAAGAAATTGGTTTTCAGAAAAAGAGGAAAAAAATTACCATGGTAAAAATTTTCCTGAAGACCAAACCGAACCCGACTGGTCAGACTGGAACGAAACAGAAGAAATAGAAGAACAAGACGAGCTTGACCAGGAGACTACAGGTTGGAATGAAGAAGATAACGATTATGAAAAGCCAGAGGAAAGAAAATCTAAAAAAACCCAAAAAGAAAACCAATTCAAACATCCAAATGAAGTTTTAGAAAAACTCAAAGAATCTCTCTGGGCAGTTCTTGTAGAAATAGAATTCAGATTTAATTACGACACAGCTATAGATGTTTTATCAGAAATCTATACACAGTGGCATAACAAGAGCTACAAACAAAATGAAAGCTATAAGGACTGGAGAGCAGAACTGGAATACAAAAGACTCAAAGGAAAAGCTTAAAGAGGTAAAAAAATGGACAAAAGAAAAAAAGTTTTGGAACTTCATGCACAGGGATTTTCTATAAGAAAAATAGAAAGGATAGTGGGAGTTCCAAAATCCACTATCCACAGATGGATAAAAGAGCCTAAAGACCCTAAGAGACTAAAATTCACAGAAATTTATAAATCTATGTCAAATTCTCTAAAAGATAAACTTAAATCACTATTATTATACAAAACAGAAGAAAAAGGCAAAAGCAGAACACTTTCGAATGCTCAAATCTATGAAATTATTAGAGGAGATCTATTAGCAGAAAGTATAAATCTAAAGAAAAAAGTATTCTATGAATTCTTAAAATACTTCACTATAAGAGAGTTTGGCTCTTTAGAAAAACTTGAAAAACAAAGAAGACTCAAAAAAGAAATCTCAAAATTTGTTCAGTCTAAAGGAACTGTCAAAAGAGAAGCAGGCTTGTGGGAGATTGATGCAAC
>DQVX01000054.1 GCA_015661515.1 Nanobdellota archaeon | reverse complement strand
CTCTTAAGAAGCATTACTGTTAGTACAAGATTTAATCCTATTAACACTACAATAACTGATGTTAATGGATCAAGAGATCTATAAACCATTCTACCAGTTATTTCAGTTATCTCTACTTTTTCTTTGGTTTCTGAAGTTTCTTTCTTAGCAACTTTAGCCTCTCTTTCTTTAACTTGAGGTGCTTTAAGTTCTCTTGCGTCTATGAAAAACTTGTGTATAATATCTACATGATTCCATTCAGTATTTTGAAATGTCTCATACGCTCCTGCAATTTCTACAGCTATTTTTTGGAATTTTATATTTTCAATTCTATCCACTCTTACTCCAAGCTCTATTGTATTTCCTGCTATTTCTAAGTAATCAAGTTTTCCTAATTCTTGTGGTTTTTCATTTTCGTAATAAAGGAGTGCTGAATCTACTTTTCCACTTGAATCAATCCATACAAGAAGCTGATAATCTGGTTTGAAATCTCTCTGCCATTCCTGTCCTTTTTCTTTTGTATCAAGAGCCACATTGAAATACCATTTCTTTACTGGATATTCCGGAGCACTTATTCTTTCTTCTGTTACTATCTTAAAGTAAAGTATGTTATCTTCTATTTTGTATTTGTATTCTCTGATATCTACTTGGGGATAGTACTCTTTTACAGGATTTCCTCCTTTTCCGTCATCACCTACTGTTATCCAACTCGTCGCCACTGCTACTGGAATTGAGATTGCTGTTAAAAACACTGCTATTATTGCTCCGAGAGCTATTTTAATGCTTTTAATGTCTTTCATGTTACCACCTTTGTTAAGTAACTTTACCATAGAAAGCTTTAAATACTTTACTTGAGTCTTCACTTCATAGAAACGACTCTATTAAAGCTGCTATAAAAAGAAAAATAACAGAAAGAGAATAAAAATAAAGAGAATCTTTAATTATGCGTTTTCTATATTTTTTGTTAAAAATTCCTACTGAAAGTACGCCACCAGCAATACCAGAAATAAAATATGCCATTACTTCTGGTATTCCGTGTAAAGCTATTGAACTTCCACCAACCAAAATTCCAAAAAGCGCTGAAAGAAATTTATTTTCAATAGCAACCATTTTTTTAGCAAAAATTCCAAGAAAAACTCCTACAACACTTGCATTCCATGCAACTATAAATAAAGCTCCTGTTCCAAAAAGAAAAGAAAGAAGAAATGCGAATGTAGTAACTTTAAGATTATTTAGAAAAATAACTTGAAATGTAGTAGGATTTACAGCATAACCACTAATATTCTCTAGCACAGAGATTTGATATTTAAAAACTACTAGCGAAATATTTTCTGGAAGAATCAAAAACCATATGTAATATGAAAGAGTTATCCCTAAAAAAAGATAAGAGTATAGAAAAATGATTAGTTTATTTCTCTGAAAAAGTGCTATTAAAGGGTTTTGATTCTCTATTTCTTCAAGAATTTTTTCTTCTTTTAGAATTAAGTTATAAAAGCTTGGAAATACTGCAAGTATCACAAAGAAAAGTGATAATAAAGAAGATAATTCTGGTTGGATAAAATATGAAACAACTATACCTAAAGAAGATGCTAGAAACACATATACCATAAATTTCCATGGCTGTGTTTTTATTTTTTCTATCGAAGTTATTACTTCAAATACCATAAGAATTTTTTATTTTTTGACTAAGAAAAAATTTAACTTTTTAAAATGGTCCCGCGGGCCGGAATCTCGGAAAACTATCAAAACACAAGGAATGATGCTTTATATGGCTTTTGCTTTGAACCGGCGACCTGACGGTTTCTTTGCGAGCGGAAGCTATATGAGCAGTGCTATGCACTGCTCTACAGCCGTCCGCTCTTCCAGACTGAGCTACCGCGGGATATTAAAAATTTAAGAAAGAAGTATTTAAAATTTTTATTTAGCTGCTATAACTTCTTTAACTATTTTATAGCTCCCTGGTAATTTCATAGCAGCTCTTCTTAGTGCTTCTTTTGCTATATTTTCTTTTCCTTCGTGAATATAAACAGTCATAATTTTCTGTCCTTTTTTTACTAAAGCCGCTATTCCTATTGGTTTTCCAAATGCTCTTCTCATACCTTGTGAAAATCTATCAGCTCCTGCTCCTGTTGCAAGAGGATTTTCTCTTAGCACATGATAAGGTACTACTCTTACTTTAAGAAAATAATTCTTTACTCCTACAGTATCTCCAAGATATTTTTGGGCTGCTACTCTTGCTGCTTCTAAAGCATTAGATCTTATTGCTATGCTTCTATCTATAACTAAATGAAATGCTAAAGGATAATCTCCTTTTGTACCCATTTCAAAGTGCACAATTTTTGATGGAGGAGCTCCTTTAACATAACTTTTCTTTGGAACTCTTATAGCTATTCTTGTATAAGGTTTTTTGTATGGTTTATTATAGCATCTGCCTGGTCTTAAAGCCATATTTTCTCACCTTCAAATCTATTAAAAATCAAATATTTAAAAAAGTTATTCTATTACTATAGGTGCATTGGATAAAAGCTTTTTTATAAGTTTTTCTATTTTTGCGAGCCTGTTTTCAACATTAGCAATTCTATTTTCAATTTTATAAGTATTTTGAGAAAGTTCTTGTACTTTTATCTCTAATTTTTGGAATTCTGGTTGAAATGAATTAAAAGCATGTAAATGTGTTTTAAATTGATTTGTAAGAAAGGATATTTCACTATAATCTCTGCGAATATCTTCTATTTCATTAAAAAGTTTTTGTACATCTTTTGAAAGAGCAAAAAGAGAAAGCTGGTCTTCAATTTTTTTAATTCTGTCACTAAGAAGCATAAAATTCTTTTTGGTCAAATTTTCTACAAACTTAATAGAACTTGCCTCAAGTCTTTTTGTAACTTTATCTATTATTGAATCTTCAAGTTTTTCAGCTCTTTTTTCGAATTTTTCAATTTCTTTCGAAAAGTCTTCAGTAAGTTTTTTAACAAGTTTATCAAAAACCTTCCTGAATTCGCCCAATTCTTTTTTAATTTTCTCGGTTTCGGTCTCGAAGTCTTTTAACTCGTGCTGGAGCTTTGTGAGCTCTTCTAT
>DQVX01000024.1 GCA_015661515.1 Nanobdellota archaeon | reverse complement strand
TGGATGAGAAAGCCTGTAGCTTCTTTTAGGGCTAATCTTTATGAAATGAGACAGATTTTAAATGTTAAATTTGGGCTTGAAAATTTGTTTGATTAATTACACAATTTTTTATATAAGTCTCGTAATCATAGCAAAATAGTTCAAGCATCCTTTTTCTCCTGCTTTTCCTCTACCTTGCCATTTTTTATTGTTTCAATTTTCTATTTTTGTTTTTTCGCAGAATTCTTTTCTATCCATTTTTTAAAGAAAGTAGCCATCATCTTTTCCCACATAGGTATCCTTTCCATTAAAGCCACCACCATTTGTAGATAATTAATCCAACAAGCAATAAGAAAAACATCACATCTACTACTACCAAGAACACTATCTTTTCCTTAATGGCTATAAGAAGAACAACTACTAAAACTAAAAACAAATACAAAGCTATATCCTGTGTAAAACCTTCTAAAACATGTATCCAAAAGCTTCTAAAAGGATTTTCACTTTGCATAGTTATATTTTCTTTTTGCTTTCAAGCTTTTTGAACAGGTTTTTGTTCCAAAAAAACGGTTTTTTTAGAACAAAAATTTTTTTGATAAAATTTTTAGAAAAAAGATAAAGGGGAGAAATAAATTGAAATTAGGCATAGATACAATAAAAGCCTTTCAAAAAGGTAAAAATACAGAAGAATTTGTAGTAAGAAAGATTATAAACGTTTTTGAAAAAGTATTAGAAAGTAAGGAATATGTAATATTGAGAAATACTCACTTCCTAAAAGATGAATTAGATTCAAAGGTTTCAACAGAAGAAGATATAATCCTTATGCACCCTGTATTTGGAATTAAACTTATCCAAGTTAAATCAAAAAATAAACCCAAAGATTTAACTCAAGATTTATCTCAAATAAAGCATGGAGAAAAAGTTTTACACAACTTTGTAGATAAATATATAGAAACATACAGTTCTCTTAGGAAAAGAAAAATAAAAAAATTAATTTCAACATTCTTAATTTATCCAAACTTAAGTAAAGAAAAAGTTAAATCAGAAATGCCAGAATTTAGCAAAGAATTAATAGATAATCCTCATATTTTTTTAATGGAAGATTTTAAAGATGACTATAAATTTATTGAAAAACTATTATATAACCCTCACCTAGATGATAAAGATACTTTTAAAGATATTGCTATGATAATGCAAAAATTAATTCAATACGCAAAAGAATTCAACGTAAAAATAGAAGGAACCACAAATAGAGAAATTATTCCAGTAATTACAGCAAACCAAATTGTATTTTTTGATAAAACCCAAATGAAAATTGTTAAAGAATACAAAAAAGGAAGTAAAATTATTCGTGGCCTTGCAGGAACAGGAAAAACATTTATAGCAGAAAATTTAATAAAAAAACTTTCTCAAAATAGCAACAACGAAATCTTAGTATTAACCTTCAATTCAGAAATAAATAAAAGTTTAGATAATAAATTTAAAGAAATACCAAACGTTAAAGTATTAACTTTTTTTTCACTTGCTACGGAACTTGAAATTTTACCATCTAGAATTAAGAAATTTAATAAAAGAATACAAATAACATCAACAACAAGTTCTGAATTATGGAAAGAAAAATTAGAAGATTATAAAAGCACGAAATCAATATCCCATCTTATAATAGACGAATCTCAAGATATACCTAAAAACTTTTTAAAAGCTGCAAAAGATGTTTTTGAGAACATAATTATTTTTATAGATGAAGCTCAAGCTACAAACCAACATTCTATAACAAATATTAACAATGATGTCTTTGAACAAAGTAGACTTGGTGCAAAAGTTTCTAATTTATATACAATCTATAGAACACCATCTCTAATTATGGAATTAGCCTTAGACATTTTATTACTTGATGAAAGTTTGCCAAGATATTTCAAGAATATAGAGTATGTAAATACCCCTTCTAAAACTTATGAAGAATTGACTTCAAGGTGTATATTTCAGGGTGGCGAAATAAAGATATGTTATGAAACGAATGAGATAAGCAAATTTTTTGAGATAAGTGGAAATTCAGCTGTTTTTGTATCTAAAAAAGAACATATAAACGAAGTTGAAAACATATTTGGAAAAAATGTAAACATATATACCTATGAATCAGTTAAAGGTTTAGAATTCGATAATGTACTGCTTTATAAGTTTCCTTCCTACTTATCTATACTCCTAAACGCAAGGGACCCAAAAACATTTAGAAAATTATATGTCGTTCTTTCTCGAGCTTCTAATTCTTTGACAATTCATTGGGATAAAAAAAGCATATACATAAGAAACTCTTTACCTTATTTTCGCAAAGAATCAATAGGAAAGACTATAGACGATATATACAACATTATTGTTAGATACAACAAAAAATTTAAAGAAAATTTATTGAATCCAAATAACATATCTAAAGATAAGAAAATTTATACCTTAGACATTGATAAAAATAAACTTATAGCTTTAAAAGAATTTACATCCAATTTTATATTAAAAACCGCAAAAATAGGACATATTTTAGAAGGAACTGCATACTTAGGTAGGCTTATAGAAAATAGCATCCGCAACATATTCTAATTTTATAATCCCCTTAATACTTCTTCTATTTCTTTCTCACTCATTCCTTTTGCTTTTAGCCTTTCTATCATTTTAATTTTAGTTTCTTCTTTAATCTTTACCTTTTCCATTTCTTCTAAAATATCCTTGAAAAATGCTAAATCTTCATCTGAAAACTTTACTCTTGCAACTTCTATTCCTGCATTATGCCTCACAACATTCCCATCTTCTCCAAATCTATATGGTAAAACATCTGGAAAAACTATCATAAGTCCATCTTGTAGTTCAAAAACTATATCAGGAAAAACAGGTTCAATTTTATTTTCTGGTAACTCCTCAGGAGCATATTTCTTTGCAACATCAATTAAATACTCTTTCATTTGTTTATTTGAATTATCCATTTAATACCTCGCTAATTAGAACTTCTCTTTTTCTCTTCTATTTTAGCCTCAACAAGATTAACTATATCCACTTTTCCTTTCTCTGAACAACTAAGAATAGCATATTGTCCTGTATAATCACTATGCAACCTTTTCTTTTCTAATATAATCATATTCCCCCCATATTTAGCAATATCTCTTTCAGCATTTGATATAATACATTCCCTAAACCGCAACACACACGATGCATCAAGGTTATGATGCAGTCTATACATAAAAATAACTTTGCAAGAATTTGGGAATTTTACCCATCTTATCCAATCAGGAATATCTAAAACAATTTTTCCTCTATATAAATAACCACTATATTTTTCATATTTATAATCTTTTTTTGAAAAACTACAGGAGTATAAAAAGTGCAAAGCTATAAGAAAAACTAATACTTGCAATAGATACACCTTTATTGAGTAATTCCTCAATGTACTGCCTTTTATGGTCTAGTTTTGAACTGTAAGAACCTTTAGGTCTACCCAGTTTTTTTCCTTCTGCTTTCCGTTTAACAAGAGCTTCTTTTGTCCGTTGGCTAATTAACTCTCTTTCTATTTCTGCTGCTAAAGAAAAAGCGAAAGTAAGAACCTTACTCTGTATATCATCTTTCAATTCGTAATTACCCTTTACTACATAAACATT
>DQVX01000053.1 GCA_015661515.1 Nanobdellota archaeon | reverse complement strand
TTTTTAACCTTAAGCAAATTTAAAATTCTTTATGCTAATGCTTGTAAAAACAAAAAAAGAATTTGAATATATTGTAGAAAGTATAATAAAAGAAGAATTTCCAGAAGCAAAAGTTATTGCAAGGCCTCATGGTTATCTTGGTTTGCTTCTTGTTGAAAATGTAAGCAAGCAAAAGCTTGAAGAAATACCTGAAATAGAAAGAGTTATCCCTATTTATGCTAAATGTAAAGCAAATTTAGATGAAATAGCAAAAGCTTGTGAAGAAACAGCAAAAAAAGTAATGCCATTTTCGAGTTTTGCTGTAAGAACTACACGCAGGGGCAAGCAACATGAATTTACAAGTATAGATTGTGATCGTATAGCAGGAGCTAAAATAAAAGAAGTAAGCAATGCAACTGTTGATTTATACAATCCCGAGAAAATTTTTCTAATAGAAATAATAAACGAAGATTGTTATATAGGAGTAATTAGCGGAAACGAGCTTAAAAGAAAGTATGTTCCAGGAAAAGCTGATATAACTAAACTTTTAAGAAAAATTGTTATCGTGCAGCTTCCTTATTTAGAATCTGGAGCTAAAGAACTTGGAAAAAGAATAGGTAGAGCAGCTCAATCTTTTGAAATAAAAGAGCTTGTTATTGCTCCTTGTGGAAAAGTTGATTGTTATGAACTTATGGAATTTCTTAAAGGTATAGCTATTGGAGTTAAAGCGCGTTATGAAGTGCAAGAAAGGATATATCCAAGAAAAGTACATAAAATAAACGTAACTTTGCAAAGTATGTACGAGATTTTTAGAGATAAAACAGAAAGAAAGAAATCCTTAGTAATAGTAACAGATCCTTTAGGAGATGAAATAGTAAAAGTAAAAGATAAGCTTAAACGAGATTTGCTAATGAAAGATGAAATAGTTATTTTTATAGGAGCTCGTGAAGGTTTACCAAAAGGTATGTTTAGAAAAGCTGATTATGTAATAGATTTAGCTCCTTACATAACTTTTGCAACAGAGCTTGCGATACCTTCGGTAATAACAGCTCTAATAGATGTTTATGAAGAAGCTTACTGGGAAAATGTAAAACTTATTATTTTAGATTTCGATGGTACAATAGCTGATAGCTTAGAGCTTCATATAAAAACTTTTAAAGAGGCTTGTGAAAAATTAGGAATAAAAATAGATGAAGATAAAATAAAAAAATTTGTTTCTCTTCAAGGAAAAACTTTTGAAAATATATCAAAAGAAATTTTTTCTAAACTAAGTGAAGAAGAGATAAAAAAGCTTGATGAAATCAAGTGGAAGTTAAGCGAAGAATATGTTAATGAAATAAAACCGAATAAAAAAGTAATAGAGCTTATAAACTCAGCTAAGAATTGTGAATTTGCTCTATTTTCTTCTTCTCCAAAAAAATTTATAATTAAAGCTCTTGAAACTTTGGGTATACGCGAAAAATTTAAAGTAATTATATGTAGAGAAGATGTTAAAAATCCTAAACCAAATCCAGAAGGAATATTGAAAATACTAGAAAAAACAGGAATAAGCAAAGAAAACGCTGTTTTTATAGGAGATAGCATTTTTGATGAACAAGCAGCTAAAAGAGCTGGAATAAAGTTCCTGAATGTAAATAACATTTAAAAACCTATTTTTCTTTCTTATTAATATGCCGGAAATAAGAGCTAAGAAAATAAACGATGTAACATGGGAAATTCCTAAGGGAGCTTTACCTTGTATGCGTGTTCCTGCAAGAATTTATGCAACAGAAAAGCTATTGCAGAAAATGTATCGTGATAGAACACTTTTGCAAGCTGCAGGAGTAGCATGTTTACCAGGAATTTATAAATATTCTATTGTTTTACCTGATGGGCATGAAGGATACGGATTTCCAATAGGCGGGGTTGCTGCATTAGATTATGAAGAAGGAGCAATTTCTCCAGGTGGAATAGGATATGATATAAACTGCGGTGTGCGCTTAGTTAGAACTGATTTAACAATTGATGAAATTAAACCAAGAATTCGTGAACTAGTAGATACAATGTTCAAAAACATTCCTTCTGGTGTAGGTTCACATGGGTTAGTTAAAATAAAAAGCCAAAGCGAGCTTGATGAAGTATTAAAATTAGGAGCTAAATGGGCTGTTGAAAATGGTTATGGTGTTGAAGAAGATTTAGAAGTTTTAGAAGAAAATGGTTGCATGGAAAGTGCAGATCCAAGCAAAGTTTCAAATATAGCAAAAAAACGTGGAATGCCACAACTTGGAAGTTTAGGTTCAGGAAATCATTTTCTTGAGGTGCAGGTGGTTGATCAAATTTACAATGAAGAAGTTGCAAAAGCATTTGGAATAGAACAAGAAGGACAAATTTGTATTATGATTCACACAGGTTCTCGTGGTTTAGGGCATCAGGTATGTAGTGATTATCTTAGAAAAATGGAAAGAGAATACAAGCATGTTGTTAGAAAGCTTCCTGATCGTGAGCTTATTTATGCTCCTGCTGGAAGTGAAACAGCTAAAGAATATTTTGCTGCAATGAGCGCAGCTGCTAATTTTGCTTGGTGTAATAGACAAATGATTGTGCATTGGGTTAGAGAAAGCTTTGAGCAAGTGTTTAAAAGAGATTGGGAAAGCATGGGTATGTATATTGTTTATGATGTTGCTCATAATATTGCAAAAGTTGAAGAACATGAAGTAAATGGTAAAAAAGTTAAAGTATATGTTCATAGAAAAGGTGCTACACGTGCTTTTCCTCCAGGACATAAAGAAATTCCGAAGAAATATAGAAATGTAGGCCAACCAGTTATAATTCCTGGATCAATGGGTACAGCAAGCTATTTGCTTGTAGGAACAGAAGTAGCAATGAAAGAAACCTTTGGCTCTACTGCACATGGGGCAGGAAGAGAAATGTCCAGAGCTCAAGCTATAAAACAATTCCGTGGCAGCGAAGTGGCAAAAGCACTTGAAAAAAGAGGAATTTATGTACATGGAGCAAGCTGGAAAGGAATAGCTGAAGAAGCACCACAGGCATATAAAGATATAGATGAAGTTGTAAAAGCAAGTGATAAAGCAGGAATAGCTAAAGTTGTTGTTAGACTAAGACCAATTGGTGTTGTTAAAGGTTAGTGTGAATTAAATTTTATATTATATTTAAATCATAATTTTTTTGATTAATATGGAAAGGAAAATAATTTTAAGCTTGCTAATTGCAATTTTCATAGCAATACCTGTTGTTAGCTCTGTTTCTTCTACTTCAGGAGAGTTTATAGTTAACCCAGAGGTAGTTTATATAAACTGGACTGATGCAAGTGGATTAGGAAGCTATAGTGCGAATATCACTATAACATGGAATGCAAGTGATTCAGGAAGAGTAATTGTTGAAAACTCAGCAAATACTTCATGGCTTGTTCCAAGCTTTATACCAGGAGCAAGTATAGATAGATGTGGATTTGCGGAAGATATAGCAGCAGATTCTTCTTTTCTATGCGCAAAAATTTATGTACTTCCTGGCAATATAATAGAATTTTCTAATATAAATGAAGAAAAAAATATTACGCTCAAAGTAAATACAACCTTTTTACCTAGTGGAAGATATTTCACCTATCAAAACCTTACTATTAGAAATGAAACAAATTCTACTGAAAATGTAACAATACTTGTATACCTAGATGTTCCAATAAAAGTTGAAGGAAGAAAAGGAGTTTTCGGA
>DQVX01000004.1 GCA_015661515.1 Nanobdellota archaeon | reverse complement strand
TTGAAGAAATACAATATAAAATAAAAGCACACGCTTCACCTGAAGATGCGCATTTCTTTTATTTCAACACATCTGCTGTGGAAAATGCAACTTCGATATTAATAAACTTAAGCTCAAGTGCATATGTTGATATGTTTCTCTTAGATGAAAATAACAATTTTATAGAATCTTCGGTTAACAAAGATTCATTAAGAGAAGAAATAATATACTTAAGACCTTCTCCTGGATATTGGAAAATTTTAATCTACGGAAATTTTTCCCAAGATATAACTTATGAAGGAAATATTGTTTATTCTACATTAAATCTAGTTGATACAAGCGGAAACGAAATAAACATAATAGATTTTGGAAGTATTAATACCACAAACACATCTGATACAACAAAAACAATAATTTTCGAGATTAAAAATCAAGGTAATTTTACATATCGCAACGTAAAGGAAAATATAGTGCTTTACAGAAAAATTATATTTAATGGTAGCGGAAATAATACATTTTCTTTCTTAGTTCCGCGAGATCAAACTGTTAGAGCTGTGCTTAAGTGGAATGGAACAACAAATTATAAACTTTATCTGTATGATTCTTCAAATGAATTGCTCGGTTTTTCAGAAAATATGCATGAGTATTCAAAAATATTAAATTTGGAAAATAAGCAAATTGTTGAAGCACATGGTAATGCAGGGTTGTGGAAAGCAAAAGTAGAAGGAGATGGGAATAAGAGCTTTATTTTGGAAATAATGATTCTCGAAAATGCAAGCAAATGGTTTACAAGCAATTATTCTTCGCATTCAGGATTTTTTAACTATTCACATTCTCCAAATTCTTCTGTAACTGTTAATTTAACGCTTTCAGTACCGAAGAATGCAATAGATGGAGAGTATGAAGGATTTATTGAATACAGAGAAAATAATGGTAAGGGAGCGGGAATAAGAATTCCTATTAATTTTTCAGTACTTTCAGCAGTTATTACAGGAAACAACACATTTTATTCTATTACAAAAAACTATAATGAAAATATATACAGAGGAAGAACATTTAACTTAACAATTTACCTTAACAATACAGGAAGACTTAATGCAACAAATATAACACCACAAATATCCAATTTAATATGTGGAAATTCCCATATATGGGTTAAAGCTGTATACTTTAATTCAAGCTTGATTTCACAAGGAGAAAGCTTTACACTTCCTTCTAATTCATGGGGAATACTTGAAATAGAAATTAATACTTCAACAGCAAATGAAACATGTGTACATAAAGGAGAAATAATACTTAATGCTTCTTCAAGCGAAAATCCAGTAAGGCCTAGGAGTATATTTAAAATTTTAATTAACATTAACATTACCGATAAAATAAATGCTGTAATTTCAGGATTTTCACCATCTCTGGTAAATGTTTTCTCTTCCGAAGCCAATGTAACAGTAAATACACTTGACTTAACCTACGCAAATGGCACAATATTTAATGAAGATCTTTATCTCAAAAATATAACATGCGTAAAGCTTGTACATAAAAACATATCATACTCAACTTCATGCCTTAACAAAAGTTATTATGGAGTAGCTACCGCTATAGATGTACCTATAAATATAAGTAAGGGAAAATACAAATTCAACTTCACAGTTCCTAAAGGAATTTATGGCGGGTACTATGATGTTTTAATAAGCTTTAAAACTAAAGATGGAAAGCTTAAAGGAGAAGCAAAAGGTTTGCTTGCAGTTGAAGGAGAAGCTCTTTTTCTCGAGATAATTTCTGCTCCAAGCTCAATGCAAAACGGAACAGAAGCATTGCTTAATATAAAAATAACCAATTACGGACTTAATAAAAGCGAAGGAGCTAAATTAACTATTGAAAGTAATTTGATTTCTGAAATAACAAAACTTTCCGAAGTATCAGGTTGTGAAAAGGCTGCGGTTTCAGGAAAAACTATAACCTTTACTTTAAAAGCGCAAACATCATGTAAAATTGCAATGAAAATAAAAGCTTCAAGCTCAAGTGGAAAAGGAAAAGTTTATCTTAAAGGAACTAAAGGCTTATGGGTTAATAGTGAGGATTTTTACTTAAAAGTTAAAAAACCTTCTTCTTCAAAAAAAGAAAAAGATGAGGAACAAAACCAAAAGAATAATACAAAATGGGTAAAAAACATAACATTTTTACAATACCCTTCGTTAATACAAATTAAGCAAGGAGAAAGTAAGCTTATTTTAGTTTTTGTAAATAATACAGGAAACTTAACTCTTTATGATCTTGAGCTTAAAGTTGAAGGAATAAATAAAACTTGGGTAATTGTTTCTCCAAAAACAGATTTAAGTCCAGGGAAAAATCACGGGTTTAAAGTTAACATAACTATTCCTGAAAATGCAAAAATAGAGAAAAAAACAATAAAATTCATAGTTATAGCAAAAAATTTCAGTAAAAGCGTAGAAGCTACTTTAGAAATATTACCTTCAGAAACATTTAAGCAGGAAGTTGAGCAAAACTTTACTTTTCTCAAGCAAATTTATGAAAACATAACATCTCTTTATAATTCATATAAAGAAAAAGGTGTGGAGAAACAAGAAATAGAAAATAAGCTTTCAACAATAGAAACACTTCTTTCACAAGCACAGGATTTAATTAAGAAAAACGACTATACATCTGCTGCAGCTATATTAAGCACGCTTACTAATTTGCTAAATGAAACAAACACAATGGTAAATGGACTTGAGAAAGAGTTACAAGAAAAATCTAAGCAAAAAGTTATTACTATAATAATTTTAATTTTTGTAGCAATAGGTATAGGCTTTTTAATTTATCTATTATTACCTCCTCCTCATGGTTATGAACCTAAGAAAGGCTTTCGCTATGTACCACCACATCATAGAGGAAAACCGAGATTGAAAAAATTATTAGATGAGCTTAAAGAAATTAAAAACAAAATTTTGGAAAAAATAAAGCTATACACCCATAGAAGCTCTTAAAGTATTTCTTACTCCTAGTGCAAGCCCGAGAACTATTATTATAAATTTAAGATAGTTTTTCATTTCAATGGTTTCAGAATATTTATCTATTAGCCATATAGCTAAAACAGAAACAAAAAGCTTAACCGGTATAAAACTCCATGTACCAAAGTTTTGCATTATAAAGTTCGATACCACATGTTGCTCACCATATCCAAAAAACTCTATTGATATAACTGCAGAAACTGCATCTAAAAGTTGAGAAGCTATTGCAATTATATTTAACCCAGTGAAAATTCCAAGATTAAAAATTTTCCCAAGAATAAATAAAACACAAACTATAGCGCTCCATAAAAGTATTATATAAAAAAGAGCTTTTATTACAATTATTTTAACAAAAAGTAAATGCATGAATAAAATGCTTATGCCTATTACAAAAATAGCTTCTTCTTTTTTAAAAACATATTTTGAAACGAGAATGCTTAAGAAGGTAATAAAAAAGATATAAAAATATATTGGTGGTGAAACAAAAAGCCAAGAAGTATAAATTATTTCTGCATCTCTCAATGCTCTTACAACACCACCTAAGATTACAAAAGGAATAAGGTAAATAACAAATTTTTCAGTAATTTTTATTTTAAGCTTTTTTAAAAGGTTAAAAATGCAATAAATAGCTAATAGAAATATTAAAGCATATGTAATTGTGGCAGGCAAAGTATAATATTTTCCAAGAGGTTCTAAATAATATTTTATGAAAAATTCTTTTAAATCCATAGAGTTTTTATATCCTAACACTTAAATAATATTATGCCTGAATTTTTTGAGGTTATAAAGAAAAGAAGAAGTATAAGAAAATATCAGAATAAAGAAGTAGAGCCAGAAAAAATAGAAACAATACTTGAAAATGTTATACTATCCCAAACAGCAGGTAATTTACAAAGCTATGTAATATTTGTTATAAAAAATCATGATATAAAAGAAGCATTAACTCAAGCAGCTTATGGGCAAGAGTTTATAAAACAAGCTCCAATAGTTTTTGTAGTATGTGCTGATCAGGAAAAAGCAGGAAGTGTTTATGGAAAAAGAGGCTATGAGCTTTATTCAATAAATGATGCAAGCATAGTTGCAACTTATATAGAGCTTATAGCTTGTGCTCTTGGTCTTGGAACATGTTGGGTAGGAGCTTTTGATGAGCAAGAAGTGAAGCAAATTCTTGGTTTACCAGAAGGAATAAAGCCGATAGCTATAATTCCTTGTGGATATCCTGCTGAACAACCAAAAATGCCTAAGAAAAAAAGAGACATGATTTATTTTGTAGAATAATTGTTAAAATTTAGAAACCAAAAACAAAAATCTTTTTTCTTTTTTGTAGCATTTTTCGATTTTCAAGCCTGTGGTTTTTATTAAATTTAAGAAATCTTTGTATTTTATTAAAGGAAAAGACCAAGCATAAAAATATTCTTTTTTATTTTTGTAAATATTTGAAAAACTATAACAATATTTTCCATCATTGAAGGAAAAGGTTTTAACTTCTACTTCATTCATTTTAAAGCTTTGTTTTGAAAATGTATTTGGAGGTATAAATACAATATCAAATATTAAATAGCGAGAAATATTAGCCAGGCTTTTTATGAAATTTTCAATATGTTTTAATTTTTTAAAATGGAAAAGAAAAGAGTAAAGCATAACAGTTACATCAAAGCATTTGGAATTTTCTTTTAGAAATGTTTGCACATCTTTACAAATTATTTTTATATTTTTTAAATTTTTTAATTGGGTTTTTGCTAATTTTATCATATCCTTCGAGTTATCAACAAATGTTATCTTTACATTTTTCATTTTTTCTTTTATTCTTTCGGAGAAATTTCTTTAAGCCATTTTTCAGCAACTTCATAAATCCACAAAGGTTTTTTGTAATATTTTGAATAATGTTTTGAAAAAATGGTATAAAAAGGATTTCTCATTTCAGGAAGCATTTCTTTTTTGCTATCTCCTTTTCTAAAAATTTCACACCAAAAAGGATCTTTTTCTTCAAAGGTATTAAAATAACTCATTGCTCTTCCTCTACAGCCACCGCCGCATTTATCAAAAAATTTACACTTTTTACATTTCAAATTTTTGTAAAAAGGAAAAGAAACATTTTCTTTTATTCTCGAATAGATTTTTATTAAACTTTCATTAAAAACATTCCCTAATCTTATGCAATCTATTTCTCTAAAAAATTGGCATGGATATACAAATCCATCAAAACCTATTGCAATTCTTCTATAAAATGGATAACACCATGGTTTATCTTTGCATATGGTTTCATCAAACTTATTTTGAGATGCAATAATAGAAATTTTAAATTTGTAAAAATAAAGTAGCTTTAAAAGTTTATCAAATTTTTTATAAAGAAAAGGCTTATCACCTGTAAGGATTATATGAGATATACCTAATTTCAAAGCATCTTTTATAACTTTTTTCAAAACACTAAATTTCATTTCTTCATTTCTTTTAATTTCTATGTCAAGAATTTCAAGAGTATATTCTTTTGCTAATTTCATTACAACACCTTTATACTTACAACTCAAATTTTCTTTCTAACTCTTGGGCCTTGTGGAGTATCTTCTACTTCATATCCCATTGCCCTGATTTTTTCTCTTATAGCATCTGCTTCTGCATAGCGCTTTTCTTTTCTAAGCTTTTCCCTTTTTTCAAGCAATTTCTTTATTTCTTCAGGTATTTCATCTTTTAAAGCTTGCTTCAATTTAAGCCCAAGAATTTTGTCCAAATCCAAAATAATATTTAAAATTTCTCTTGCATTTTTTCTTGGAAGTTTATTTTCATCAATAAGCTTGTTTATTTCATTCATAAATTCAAAAAGTACTGCCAAAGCTTCTGGTGTGTTTAAATCATCTGCAACAGCTGAAATAAATTTTTTGTGCATTTTTTCTGCAAATTTTGAAATCTTTTTATCATATCCTTTTAGTTTTACTTCTTTTAATCTTCTCAAAAAGTTTATTATACTTTCAAGATTTTTTTCTGCCTGCTTAAGATTATCAAATGTAAAGTTTAACTGTCTTCTGTAATGACATGAAAAAACAAGCAATCTAAAAGCAAGCGGATTATAACCTTTCTTAATAATATCTCTTAAAGTATAGAAGTTTCCTAAGGATTTAGACATTTTCTTTCCATTAACTAATATATGCTCGCAGTGAACCCAAAATCTACAAAAAGTTTTTCCTGTATAAGCTTCACTTTGAGCAATTTCATTTTCATGATGTGGGAAAATAAGATCTATTCCACCGGAATGAATGTCTATTGTTTCACCTAAGTGTTTCATTGCTATTACACTGCACTCTATATGCCACCCAGGTCTACCTTTTCCCCAAGGCGAATTCCAGTAAATTTTTCTTCTAATTTCTTCTTCTGTAGAAGCTTTCCACAACGCAAAATCAGCAGGATTTTCTTTGCCGTATTCATCAACATCAACTCTTGCACCAGGCTTAAGTTCACTTACTTTTATTCCAGAAAGCTTTCCATATTTTTTGAATTTTTTTATAGAAAAATACACACTTCCTTCTTTAACATATGCAAAACCTTTTTCTATAAGAGCTTTGATAACCTTTATCATTTCAGGTATTTCTTTTGTTGCAGGAACAAGCTTAGTTGGAGCTTTTATATTAAGAGCTTTCATATCTTTGAGAAATTCTTTTGTATAAAATTCTGTTAATTTTTTTAAACTCCATCCAAGCTCTTTTGAGCGTTTTATTGTTTTATCATCTATATCAGTAATATTCATAACATGCTTTACTTTATACCCAAAATATTCAAGAACTCTTTTAAGAAAATCTTGCCTTACAAAAGTTGCAAAATTTCCTATATGAGCATAATCATAAACAGTAGGACCGCATGTATAATATAGCACAGTTTTTTCTTTCAGTGGTTTAAAAATTTGTTTTTTCTTAGTAAGGGTATTGTAAAGCTTTATTCTCATATCATCACCTCCTCAAATTCTTTAGGATCTTTAATCCAAACAACATTATTTACAGCTTCATTAATAAGCTCTTCAATTTCTATTTCTTTATATATCCGTTCAAGCTTTTCTGGAGTAGCTTTTGTTACAGGATATCTTGGAGCCAATCTGCAAGCACCTAAATGTTTTTCAACATTTATTCCAAATTTTTTTGCAAGCCTGACTATTTCTTCCTTATCCATGCAAAGCAGAGGATGTAAAACAGGTTTTTTCAGTCCTAAATGAGTGGCATGCATATTGTAGATTGTTTGCGAAGCTTTTTGAGCAAGCACTTCTCCAGTTCCTATTGCATCGAAATTGTAATTAAAGCACAAAAGCTCGCAAGCTTTTAGCATAGATTTTCTACACAACAAGCAAACATATTTCCTTTTCCCATGAATTGAAATTTTTTTAAGAACATTTGAAAAAGGCACAACCATAATTTTTTCTATTCCAACACTTTTCATAATATTTTCCAAAAATTCTGCAAATATTTTAGGATAGCTTTTAGGATAATAAGTAAGTAAAGTAAAATGAACAGGTGTTACATTGTAAAATCTTTTTAAAAGCTTTATTGCTACAGGTGAATCTATTCCACCAGAAAGCATGAAAAGAATTTTGGAGCCGCGGGGGAGATTCACTTCCTCTAGGCTATTTGAATTCGAACTCCCGTGATCCGGTCTGCAGCCGGACGCATGGCCACTCTGCCACCGCGGCATTTCATTAAAAGAATTTTCATTAGCAAAGATATTCACCTTTCATAAAATTATTTTATTTGGAAAAATATATTTAAAAATTAGTGAGCTAAGACATAATCTTTAAATACTATAAAAATCTAAATAACTTCCATGAAAAAAGGAGTATCGACTGTAATAGCTGTAGTTTTGCTATTGCTTATCACAGTAGGTATAGTATGGACGGTATATACCTGGCTTACAGGAACAATGACAGAGGTTACAACAGGTACTGGAAAAGCGATAGAGAGACAAACAGAAATTTTAACTACGGATTTTGTAATTGTTGCTGCTGGATGTACTAATACTGGTTGTCAAGTTTCAATAAGTAATACAGGGACAAGAAATATAGAGTTAACTAAAATAAAAGTATATGTAAAAGGAGTTGAGCGAAGAATTACTGGCGGTGCTTCAGGAACATTAAGCCCAGGAGAAACTAAGGCAATTAATTTCGATGGTAATACACGATTTTGCGGTGAAGTTGTAAGAGTAGCTTATGCAGGTATAATAAAAGAAGCAACAATTGAATGTTAAAATCTTTATTTTTCTCTTTTCACAACTTTTACTATGAAATCTCAAGTAACAGCTTTGGAGTTTGTGCTGAATATACTTTTACTTTTCACGCTTTTTGTTTATGCTTATTTTTGGAGCTCTGGAATTTTTGAAAAAACTTTGGATAAAATAAAAATTAATAAAGCAGAAAGAATTTTGTATGAGCTTGATGAAAGAATTCAAAGAATAAGCAAAGCTGGTGGAAAAGATGTTTTTTATTTCGAAATAGATGGCACATTTGAGCTAAAAAGAAATACAACAAATGAGTTGTTTAATTACATTGAAATAAGAATAAGAACAAGCGAGGTTTCAAATACAACTTGGGTATATGTTAATTCTTATAACACAAATAAAATAATTTCAAAAATAATGGAAACGCCTTCAATAATAAGGAAAAAACACCAAGGAGATATATTCTATTTACAGCTTTTTTATAGAATTTTTACTTCAGGAACAGAAGCAAGCTCTATAATAATAGAGCCAAGATTTAATTGGATATGCTCAGGAAAATGTGAAATAACAATAGAAAAAGTAGGTGAGCGAACAATAAATTTTAATGGCTATAACGTTCAAGCCCCTGTTGTGAGGCTTGACATAAAATGATAAGAATAGTTTGCATAGGAAAAATAAAAAATGAATGGAAAAATGCAAATAACGAGCTCTTTAAAAGAATAAATAGCTTTACAAAACTTGAAATAATTGAATTAAAAGAAGAAAAAGCTAAAGAACTTGAAAAATACATTAAAGGATATTGTGTTGTTTTAGATGAAAAAGGAACACAGCTTACTTCAAAAGAATTTTCAAACCTTATTAAGGAAAAAAATAAAATTACATTTTTTATAGGAGGTAAAGCTGGTTTTGAAGAAAAATTTTTACAAAAAGCAGATTTTGTACTTTCATTATCTAAAATGACATTTTCACACCAGCTTGCAAGAATAATTCTTCTTGAACAAATTTATAGAGCTTTTTGTATAATCCATAACTTGCCATATTCTAAATAATTGGTAGCCCCGCCAGGATTCGAACCTGGGTCTGGGGGTTTCTTCACAGCGCTCGCGCGCTCAATGCTTTGGAGCGCATGCTCCAAAGCCCCCCATGCTTGGCCGCTACACCACGGGGCTATCCAATAATATATATATACTTCATTATTCCAAAATCTTTATAAATTTTGAATGTTAAAATTTTCTTAACTCCAGATGACCTAACCGCTAGAATGCGATTTTATATGAGCTTCCCAGGGGTAAGGGATGGAGTAATATAAGATGCACATCACCAGCTAAAGCTGGTGGTGGAAGGTCGAAAAGGGCGATGAAATAGTGAACACCTTGTGATTAATTAATGATCAAGATTACGCTATTTGAGCCCTAAAAAAGATGAGACAGCACAGGCGGTAAGCAAAGGGTCCGAGCGGCCTAATCCCAGGTGGTGGATGGCTGGGCTCCCGAGCCGACGAAGGGCGTGCCAAGCTGCGATAAGCCCGGGCGAGGCGCATGGAGCCGTCGAACCCGGGATCCCCGAATGGGACCTCCTGCGGGCTTCGGCCCGCGCTCCCATAAGACTGGGCTTAGCCCAGTCTGAGGGAGCGGGAACCCCCTGAATTGAAACATCTTAGTAAGGGGAGGAAAAGAAAGCAAAACGCGATGCCGGGAGTAGGGGCGACCGAAACCGGCAGAGCCCAAACCGAACCCTGTGGCGACGAGTCACAGGGGATGTGGAGTGGTCTGGACCGGGGCACTCCCTCGCCAGGCGAGCCGAAGTCCCCTGGAATGGGGCGCCATAGAGGGTGATAGCCCCGTAGGCGAAGCCTGGAAGGGAGATTCCCGGGATCCCGAGTACGCGTGCTTGGATATGCACGCGGAAGACGGGGGACATCAACCCCCAAGGCTAAATACTCCGGGAGTCCGATAGCGGACTAGTACCGTGAGGGAAAGCTGAAAAGAAGGGGTAATACCCAGTGAAAAGAGCCTGAAACCACCTGGGAATAGTCAGCCATGGCCCAAAAGCGCCCTGGGTGAAGAGGCTTATGCCTCGAGCTCAGGGCTTGCAGGGTCATGGCGTACGTTTTGAAAAACGGGGCAGGGAGTGTGGCTCAGTGGCGAGGTTAAGGGCTCTACGCCCGAAGCCGGAGCGAAAGCGACAAGCCCGCAGCCTCGCTTTTTGCGAGGCGAGGGGCGGGGTCCGAAAGGGCCTGAAGTCACTGGGCCACGACCAGAAGCCGCTCGATCTAGCCCTGGGCAGGGTGAAGTCCCGCGAAAGCGGGATGGAGGCCCGCTAGGGGTGGTGCCCCAACGCCCTCCCGTGACCCGGGGCTAGGGGTGAAAAGCCAATCGAGAGCGGCGATAGCTGGTTCCCCCCGAAATGCGTCACAGCGCAGCCTCCCCGGAGGTAGCGGGCGGTGTAAAGCACTGATTGG
>DQVX01000070.1 GCA_015661515.1 Nanobdellota archaeon | reverse complement strand
GGTGAGGCCCACTCCGCCCTCGGGGTTTACCCTGGGGTGGGGCGGGTCGAACCTCCTCCCCGCGAGGGTGGAGAAGTCGTAACAAGGTAGCCGTACCGGAAGGTGCGGCTGGATCACCTCCTTAATTGCGGAAATGCCTGCTCCCGCAAACTTTTTTAGGAAAAAATTCAATATTTAGAAGTATGAAGAAAATCATATTGCTATTATTTGGACCTCTTGCAGAAAAATTACAAAACCAATTTTCTTTTTTGAAATATTATCTTTCTTTAGCAGACATGAAAATTTTATTAAGAACATATCTTGCAATAGCGTGCGCTATAACTTTTGTAGTGTTTTTTTCCAGTTTTGTTTTTATGTACCTTTTCTTTACATTTTTAGAATATTCCTTTATAGTAAAAATAGTATTTTCAATAGCCATTGCTTTGTTATTTGCAATAATAGCATTTGTTGCAATGATATCATACCCTATAAGCAAAGCTCAATCAAGAAAAAGAAATATAGAAACTAATTTACCTTTTGCTATAATTCACATGTCTGCAATAGCTTCTAGTGGTGTACCTCCTTCTACCATGTTCAGATTGCTTACGGATTTTGATGAATATGGAGAAATAGCTAGAGAAGCTAAAAAAATTGTACAAAATATAGATGTTTTTGGTTTAGATATAACCACAGCTATAAGAGAAGTTGCAAAAAAAACTCCATCAAAAAACTTCAAAGATTTTCTTGAAGGAGTAGCTACTACTATAGATACAGGAGGTGACTTACATGCTTTTCTTTTAAAAGAATCTGAAAAAGCTATGTTTGAATATAAAATAAGAAGAGAAAAATTTCTTCAAACACTTTCAACTTATGCTGATATTTATACAGCTGTATTAATTGCAGCACCTTTATTTTTAGTTGCTATATTATCTGTAATGTCTATGATAGAAGGAAGACTATGGGGATTAGAAATAAAAGATATAATGTGGCTTGGTATTTTTGTTGGAATACCGGCATTAAATACATTATTCTTAGCATTTATACACTTCACACAACCGGAGTTGTAAAATATGAACATGCTAGAAACGTTTGGAAAAACAAGAGCACAGCAAATTACTGTTTTGGTATTCATTTCAATAGGTTTATCTCTGTTTATTTTAAATTTACTTGTTTTTACATTTGAAGAAAGAATAAAATCAATAATTAATTTATTTGCATCTCTTTTAATTATTATTCCTACATTTCTGATGAGATATTATATTTATAGAAAAGAAAGAGAAATAGAATCAAGATTTCCTGATTTTTTAAGAGATGTTGTAGATGCTATAAATTCAGGAATGACTCTTCCACAAGCCATTAAACATGTTATGGATAACGACTATGGAGCATTAAGTAAATATGTAAAGCAAATAGGTGCTCAAATAGATTGGGGTATCCCTTTTGAAAAAGTTTTAAGAAATTTTGGTAAAAAAATAGGAAACAAAGTGATTAAAAGAGCTATTTCAACTATAATAGAAACTCATCGATCGGGAGGAAGAATCTCCGATACTTTACTTACAGTAACAGAAACTTTAATAGAAATAAACAAAATAAGAAAGGAAAGATTAGCATACATCTATTCACAAATTCTTTCGGGATATATAATATTTTTCGTGTTTCTTGGTATAATGATAAGTATTATTAAATTCCTTTTACCTGGTATGCTTTTACCAGGAATAGAAGAAATTTCTACTGCACAAAGAATTGATACAGAATTTTACAAAGAAATGTTTCTTTATTTAATTTTAATAGAAGGTGCTTTTTCAGGGATAGCTATAGGAAAAATGTCCGAAGGTACTATTATAGCAGGATTAAAACATTCACTCATCCTTTGTAGCATAGGTTATGCGGTTTTTGTTCTTATGGGGTGATATTATGTCTTCAAAAAGAAAAGGTATAAAAAAAGAATGGGAGCTAAAAAAATATCTTGAAAAAAATGGTTATTTAGTTCTTCGCTCTGCTGCAAGTAAAACAGGGATAGACTTGCTTGCTGGAAATGGAAAAGAAGTAATAGCAATTCAAGTGCAAACAAGTGAGTATATTTCAAAAGATAAATTAGAAGCGTTAAAAAAATATGCTTTTGTTTTTAATGCAAAACCTGTAATAGCTATTAAAAAAAGAAAAAGCTGGATATTTGTAGAAGAAAAGGATTTAGAAAAAACCGGAAAAATGTTTAAAATACCATGTTAAGATTTTCTTTTATTTTTTGTTTTAAGCTCATTAGCAAACCATACAACACGCTGTGGGAATGGTATTTCTATGCCATTAGCTTCAAGTTCTTTTTTTATTTTCCATAAAAGTTCTGTCTTTACACTATACCAAACTTTAGTAGGAGCCCAAATTCTTACTACAATATTAACTGAGCTATCTCCTAAATTTTCGACAAAAATTTGAGGAGCTGGATTTTTAAGCACGAAAGGATGCATATCTAAAATTTTGTTTATAATTTCTATAGCTTTTTCTGCATCATCTTGATATCTTATACCAATTACATATTCAAACCTTCTTGCAACATGAGCAACATAATTAGTTATAGCAGAAGTAAAAACAGTTTCATTAGGAATCCTTACATATAGTCCATCATATGTTCTTATTATTGTTGAAAGTATGTGAATGTCTTCTACAAAACCAGAATAATTATCAATATTTACCTGATCACCTATTTTTATTGGTCTTTCTATCATAAGAAAAATTCCAGAAATAAAATTTCCTATAACACTTTTTGCAGCAAAACCTATTGCTATTCCTACAACTCCTCCCGCGACAAGTAAACCTGTCATTGTTATTCCAAGCTTATGAAGTACAGAAATAACAGCAATCAATATAATTCCATAATAAACTATTTTTCCTAAAATTTCCAAATGCTCTTTTGCCATTTTTTCTTTAAGTGCTCTTTTAAGATTTACTGTTATTATTTTTGCTATGACAATAGCCAAAAAAAGTGTTACAATAGAGATTAAAAGATCCTTTATTGTAAAGTTTCCATATATAGTGGAGTTTAAATACTCTAGCATAATCCCTCCTCCATTATAAATTTCTCATGTAGAGGAATAACTATTTTCTTTGTTCTAAATATTTCTATTGATTTTTTCATATCAGCTTTTAAAGGAGAATCAATAAAGCTTGTTTCTGCAATTTCTTCTCCAAGAATTTTAACAATTGCACGCATTGAAACAAGAGATTTGTTATAATATATTTTCATTCCATAAGCTGTAAATACAAGTTGCTTTATATCTACCCATTCAGAACTATTATTAAAAGCATTCACTTCTATAACTCCTTCTTTAAGTATATTTGTTTTTGGTATTTTTGTATAAATATCACTTTTCCAGTATTTGCATATAACTCCTGTAGTTACATCTCCATAAACAGTATATTTTGGTTGAACAAATGTAAATATATCTAAAAGCTTGAAATTTTTTCCTGAAGAAAGTATTACAGCTATTTCTATTGGAAATGTTATGTAAAATTTTATCCTTTCCTTAGGAGCAAGTATAATATCTTTAGAAAATTCTATAAACAAATAAGAGCATATTTCCTTAGGTAAATTAACAGGCTCGACTGGATTTATTATTATTTCACTTTTTGAAAAAACAACAGTTTTTTCAGTTTCATCTTTTTCAATCTTTCTATAATATTTCCATATATTATCCTGCTTTTTTAGTGAGATATAAAAATTTTTACCCTTAAATGATAAAGGAGGTGTATAACTTCCATACATGATAAAAATGTTTGATTCCAGCTATTTAAAAATTCAGGTGAGAATTATGAAAAAGCTAACAAGAACTCTTTCGGGAGTAACTCCAATAGCTGTTATGCTTAAACCATATCCATGTCCGCATGGAAAATGTATATATTGCCCTTCAATAAACTCTCCAAATAGCTATACTCAAGACTCTGCTCCTGTATTAAGAGCAAAAAGACATAATTATGATCCATATAAACAAGTTGAAGCAAGATTAAAAACTTATGAATTAATGGGACATAGCACAACTAAATGCGAGCTTATTATAATGGGTGGTACATATTTTGGATATCCAGAAAGCTATAGAAAAAACTTTATTAAATCATGTTTTGATGCTCTTAACGGTAAAATTTCTTCAAATTTGGAAGAAGCTAAAAAACTAAATGAAAAAGCTTTGCATAGATGTGTTGCTCTTTGTATAGAAACACGCCCTGATATGTGTGGAGAAAAAGAGATTAACGAACTTTTAGAAATAGGTTGCACAAGAGTAGAACTTGGTGTTCAAACTTTAGATGAAAAAGTTTATGAGAAAGTTAAAAGAGGTCATACTATAGAGCATGTAATAAAAGCTACACAGCTTCTTAAAGATAGTGCTTTTAAAGTTCATTATCATTTAATGCCTGGTTTGTTTTCAAATCCTGAAAAAGATATCAAAATGTTCAAAGAAATTTTTGAAAAGGAAGAGTTTAAGCCTGATGGTATTAAAATTTATCCAACTGTAGTTGTTAAAGGGACTGAGCTTGAAGAGTTGTGGAAAAGGGGAGAATTTACACCTTATACAGATGAAGAAGTAATAGAGCTTCTTATTAAAATAAAAGAAATTATTCCTAAATGGGTTAGAATTTCAAGAATAATGCGAGCTATTCCTAAAAAATACATAGTAGCTGGTGCAACTAGAAGTGATATAAGAAATTTGGTAAAAATGAGAATGAAAGAATTAGGTAAAAAATGTAAATGCATAAGATGTAGAGAAATAGGTTATAGATTAAGAGAAGGTGCTAAATTAGAAAAAGTAGAGCTTATTAGAGAAGAATACAAAGCTTCAGGTGGAAAAGAAATATTTCTTAGCTTTGAAGATGAAAAAAACGAAATATTAATAGGACTTTTAAGATTAAGAATTCCTTATAAACCGTTTAGACCTGAAATAACAGAAACCACAGCTCTTGTAAGAGAAATACATGTTTATGGTTCTGAAGTTGATATAGGAAAAAGAAAGATTAATGCTTTTCAGCATAAAGGCTATGGAAGAAAACTTATGGAAGAAGCTGAAAAAATTGCAAAAGAGCAAGGGTGTGATAAAATAGTTGTAATAGCTGGAGTAGGAGCGAGAGAATATTTCTATAAGCTTGGTTATAAGCTCGATGGGCCTTATGTTTCAAAAATGTTATGATTTTGGAATTATACCTATTTTTTCTAAAAGAAACCACAATGTAATGCCTACTAAAAATACTGTAAAAAATGCTGTTAAATTATCTATACTTTTTCCAGTAAAATATGCTTCAAGAACTTTATAAGAAACATAAATGCTTAACATATCTCTTATATAGCTTCTTATTCCCATTATTACCACTTGTTATTTTCTTTTTCTTAATATAAATTTTAGAGGTTTTAAAATTAAAGAAACAATTGTTTTTATAATATGCCAAAATTCATAAATTAAAAATAAAATTATACCAAGAATCATAAATTGCACGGCTGTATTTATATCGGCTTTAACAGGAACTGGAAGATTTAAAAATGTTACTATCCATGGAAAAAAGAATGAAAGAACAGCTATTATAATAGCTTTTGTAATTAGTTTGAATGTTTTATAAAGAATAAAAATTACACCAACAAAGATTAAAAATACTACTATGTTTTGATATGTTATTGCTATTTCCATTTTCTCACCCTTTGGAGGCCTCTCCTTTCACCTCCTTTTTGTCATGAATCCATACGCCTGTCAAAAGTCATCGAGGCCTTAAAAATTTTTAGATGCGAAAATTATTAAATGTTTGGTATTGAGAAAGTAAAAAATCTCAGACTAGTTGAAAATATTAAAAAATATGCTATAGTATGACTACTTTCAATCCTACTATAGTGCGATTATAACAATAAAGGATCGATAACAATTCTTGACCCAGAAACCTTTCAATCCTACCATAGTACGATTATAACTGGCTTGGCAAAGCTGTGAGAATGACCGAATACAGAGACTTTCAATCCTACTATAGTGCGATTATAACGCAGTTTTCAGAAATG
>DQVX01000042.1 GCA_015661515.1 Nanobdellota archaeon | reverse complement strand
AACGCAGATTACATAAGAAGTGCAATAGAACACGAAGTTTCAAGCAGGCTAAACACTACTCTTACCGATGTTTTTAAGTGGATTACTCTTTTAGCGGGGATTGGCGGATTAATATTCATTGGATATATAATAATACAAGACAACAGCAAAGTTCCGTTGTCAGTATGTCAACAATTGGCTAAAAACCAACCAATTAACCAACCAATTATCCATTCAGAACTATTAAATATAACAAATCCAAACCAAACAGCTCAGATAATTACAATGAGGTGAAAAGATGAACTTAATTGATGAATATACAGATAAATTCTATAGACTATTCAAGCAATTTGAAAGGAGGCAAATTCCAAAGGAGAGTATTAAACAAGAAATTTCTTATTTAGTCTCTGAGTTAGTTGAAGAGGTGAAACAAAATGGAAATGTTTAAGGAGAAAGCCTATTCAGATTTGTACACGTTGAAACAAGATATTACTTTTAGATTAGTGGAAACCATTAACAAACTAACAGAATTTTATTTATATAGGGATTTTCAACATTATTTCTTTTGGAAGAGCAGTTTTTTCGCTTTATTTAATGAAGTTTATCCTTTTTTGAAAAATAAAGAACTGATTGATGAGTTAATGAAGTATTTTTATCAGCAAGATGATTTTGAGGGAGAAGCAGAAAAAGGAATTAACCTTTGGTATGATTTTTTGAAAGAGCTAAAGGAGAGGGGAATAATTGATATTTCAAAAAAGCAGATAACAGCAGAAAATGCTTGGAAAGTGTAGGGGTGATAAAATGAATGAAGAGATACTGTTGAAGAATATACAAAACATAAAAGATTTTGTTTTGAGCATGGATAGTGATTGGGTATTCGCAAACACAGGAGAAGAAGGAAGTGGAAAATCTATGCTTTCTTTATACATTGCAAAAAAAATAGAAAAAAAATTAAATTTAAGAGAAACCGTGGCTTTCACAATGAAAGAATATTTAGAACTGGTAAAAAAACATCGGGAAAATCCAGGAAAAGTTCTTATTTTTGACGAAGCAGTATCTTCTTTCTTCTCAAGAGAGAGCATGGGGAAGTTTAACAGAGTTATTACAAAGTTATTCATCATTAACAGGTCTATGAACCATATACATATTTTAAATATTCCAAATTTCTATTACTTAGATGTATATTTAAGAGAGCATAGGATTAAAACACTTCTTTTTTCTTATTATGATTTGCTAAACAATAAAAGACTTTCTTCTTGGTATGGAAAGGAGCAAATAGCAGATTTAAACAATCCAGAGAAGAAAAAATACTATAGAATACTAATGGTAAAAGGAGCGAAATTTGTTGAAAAGTTTCGGCCAATATTCCATTTTTCAATAGACATAGAAGAACTTTCTGACATAAAGGAAGAATACGAAAAGTTAAAAGTAGATTTTCAGACCGATTTTCTGACAGAAGCAGAAAAAGAAATTATGCAGGAGGAGATTAAGGATTTTGAAAAAAATCTCGTTGAAATTCTTGCAAATAATAAAGAATTCCTAAAGAAAATCCTAATTTTGGAAAAAATAAGACGGTTTTTGAAAAAGGAAGAGGTAAAAATCACACTTGGTATTGATGACATCTACAAAACAATAAAAAATAATAGATGGGGGTTATCAATCAAAGAAATCTTAAAAATAGCCACAGAAATTAAAAAATTGGGATTAGCGGAGATAAAAATAAATGAAAATAAAGTTAAATTTGACATAAAAAGTTTAAATTGGTTTTATTTTGTGGATATAGCAGAGCAAAAGATTGATTTGGAAGATTTAGAAGTGCCAAAAAAATATGTACCAGACCCAGCAGAGTTATTAAGAGAAAATATCTTGGACAAAGTAATAAGAGAATTAGAAAATTAAACTTTAATTGAAATATTGATTGTTTTGCTCTTTCTGTTATTATTACTTTTTTTAGCTACAGTTTTTATTTCTACTACTTCAACTCCTTTTTGTTTTATTAAATCTAAATCTTTAATATCAACATTTTTTGTTATCAAAGCTAAAAAAACAAGTTGATATGGTGAAATATATTGAAGATAACGCTCTACTTGTCCAACTGCTCTATCTATTGTAGATTTTGAGTTTATTTCTTTTATTTCTACATAATAAGTTTGGAAACCATCGGAAACTTTTAAATCTATTCTTTCTTTTGGACCTATATTAATTTGTCTTTCTACTTGAAAACCTTGGCCTTTTAAGAATTGTGTTAATTGTTTTTCTAATTCTTGCTCTGATGAAAAGGTTTCTGGTTCAAAACTTTTTAATACTTCAACAATAGAAGAACTAAAAGAAGAAAAATTAAAGTTAATATCCAACTTTGCTCCTTTTTCCCATTCCTTACTTTGTTTTTCCATGTTTTTGTGAATGTTTTTTCCTATTTTCCACAAAGAATAAAATAAATTATTTCTTCTTGCTAAATCTTCAGGTAGAACAGCAATTATTACTGCAGCTATAATAAAGAAAACAGCCAAATAAATTAACCATTCTACTAAAGTGAAAAGTAATTCCATCTTAAAAAATAAGTGAAAAAATTTATAAGGGTTATTCACACTTTATATTT
>DQVX01000031.1 GCA_015661515.1 Nanobdellota archaeon | reverse complement strand
GCTATCTACCCCACCACTTAACCCAACTACAACACCTTTCGCATTAGCTTCTTCAACAATCTTTCTTATAAAATTCACTATTCTCTCAACTACAAGTTTAAATTCGGACATATTATCTCTTACTCCTTTGTTTATGTCTTCTAGGACCTTTTTTACTTCTGCTTGGCTTATGAGGCTCTGTTCTTCTTGGATCAGAAATAAGAAGATATCTATCGTATTTCAAAAATACTTCTTTGAGTTTTGAATCTACTTGCACAAGAATTTTTGCAATAGCTTGACGTGCAGCATCTGCTTGACCAAAAACACCGCCACCAGTAAGAGAAACGTCTATATCAACTTTTTTAGCCACATCACCAGCAAGAATTAAAGGCTCTGAAATTATCATTCTTGCAAGTTCAGGCTCAAAGACTTCTAATGGAATTTTATTTATTCTAACTCTTCCAGATCCTTTTCTAGCAAAAGCCCTT
The DNA here is from genome assembly GCA_015661515.1 of Nanobdellota archaeon. GTDB lineage: Archaea > Aenigmatarchaeota > Aenigmatarchaeia > Aenigmatarchaeales > SZUA-1535 > SZUA-1535. Next base: position 3,045 of record DQVX01000031.1, on the reverse strand, counting down.
GCAACTGCTCTTTTTCTTTTTCCTACAGCAATAAGTATTTCGCCTTTTTTCATCCTTTCCACCCTAAGTGTTTACATATTTCACCTAAATACATGAATTTACATTTTATATCATCTATTGTTTTTCCGACTTTTTCACCTTTAAGATTTTCAGGATTATTAATATAAACTTTAAGTCTTTTAAGAGCTTCTCTTCCTTTTGCTTTTTTTCTTGGAAGCATTCCACGAACAACTCTTTTAAAAACTTTATCAGGCCTAACAGGATAAAAAGGTCCTTTTATAGGATCTCCTCTCTCTCTTTTTGCTTTAAATCTTTCTAATATTCTTTCTTTACTTCCTGTTACAATAGCTTTTTCCGCATTAATAACTATTATTTCTTCTCCTAATAATAATCTTTTAGCAATTATGCTTGCTAATCTTCCAAGTACAGCACCTTCTGCATCTATTACTGTTTTTGTTTTATTCTCCATACTTATGCACCTAACATATTATTCTTACTCCTGAACCTTTTGGATTTTTAGCAACAAGCTCTTCTATGGTAAGAGTTTTACCTCCAGCAGATTTTATTTTTTCCATTGCTTGCTTTGAAAATTTCCATGCAGCAACAGTTACGGGCTTTGTTAATATTCCATATCCTAATACTTTTCCAGGAACTATTATAGTTTCATTTTCTTTACATAATCTATTTATTTTACCAACATTGACTTCTACTCTTCTTCTTCTTTGCCTTGAAAGTTCATCAGCTATTTTTATAAGAAACGGTATTTTTTCTTTATATCCACGAGTTCTAAGATCTTCTATAAGTTTTCTTAACAACGGATTTGTTGGGCCTGTTGGTTTCATATAGACACCTCTCTTAAATAGGGATGTAAATTAATTTAAATTTTATCTCTTATGGTGCGGGGGCCGGGAATTTTAATATAGCTTTATTTTTGAACCCGGGCAGGCACTAAGCCACAGGGTTTCTTCTCTCATCTGTTTATCGATGCTTAAGCTTATGAGCTTAAGCCCTGCGCCATTGGCCAGGCTAGGCGACCCCCGCTTTATAGTTGAAAGTTTGAATAATTAAAATTTAAAGTTTATTTTTTAATATAAAAATTGTTATGGAATTGAGAAGATTAACAGCTAAAAAAGCGAGAATAGAAGAAATTATTTCTGGAAAATTTGTTCATGGTGGAAAATTTGAAAGTTCTTATGTAATTACAAAGCTTGGAAGAAGAATTTCAAGAGTTAGAGTAATGGCAAATATAGTTGATATTTATTTAAATCCCGAAAGTTCTTTTGGTTTTGTTGTTTTAGATGATGCTTCAGGTGTAATAAGAGCAAAATTTTTCGGAAATACACAAATGCTTGAAACATTAAAAAAAGGTGATTTAGTTGATGTCATAGGAAAATTAAGGTTTTCTGATGACGAAATATGGATAAATGCTGAAATTATAAAAAAGATAGAAAATCCTAATTTTGAAATTTTAAGAATGCTTGAAATAGCTAAAATTATAAAAGAGCAAAAAGAAAAAATTAAAAAAGTTAAAGAGCACCTTCCTCAAACTTCTGATATAAATGAGCTTTTTGCTTTGTTAGGAGAAGAAATTTCTAAAAAAGAAATAGAAAGCATAATTGAAGCTGAAGAACTTTTAAAAGAAGATAAGGAAAAAGAAGATAAATATATTGTGCTTAAATTAATAGAAGAGTTAGACACTGGAGAAGGCGCTGATTACAAAGAGCTTTTGGAAAAATCAGGGTTAGAAGAAAGTAAACTTGATAAAATTATTCAAGAACTTTTAGAAACAGGAAAATGTTTTGAACCAAGACCTGGAAAATTAAAAAAGGTGTAAATTATGATGGAATATGAAAAAATGCTTGAAGAAGCGTATTCGAAAATAAAAACAGCCGGAAAGGATGAGAGATTTGAAATACCAAAAGCTGAAGCTTTTGTTCAAGGAGCATTTACAATTGTAAAAAACTTTTCACAAATAGCTGATTATCTTAGAAGAGATGTAAAGCATATGCTCAAATTTTTTGCTCGTGAGCTTGCAGCACCTGGTTCTTTGGAAGGAGGAAAAGCAATATTTCAAACAAGAGTTTCTCAAAAAACAGTGCAACAAAAACTTGAAGAGTATATCAATGAATATGTGCTTTGTAAAGAATGTAAAAAGCCTGATACAAAGCTTTTGAAAGAAGATAGAATAATGGTTATGAAATGCGAGGCTTGTGGTGCAAAATGTCCGGTAAAACAACTCAAATAAAAAAAGAATTTTATTTTAAAATTTATAATAGAGGTAATGAAATAGTGCTTGCTGTATGTGATAAAGATATTCTTGGTAAAAAAGTAGAAGAAAATGAAATAGTGCTTTATGCAAAACCAGAGTTTTACAAAGGAGAAGAAATAGGAGAAGAAGTTATAGAGTTATTTGAAAGAGCGAGTATAATAAATTTAATGGGAAAAAAGATAGTAGCATTAGCTTTAAAGCATGGTTTGATTGAAAAAAATTCTATACTTGAAATAAAAGGTGTTGCTCATGCTCAAATTATCAAAATGTAAAGCACAATTTTTTATAATATCTGCGGCTCTTGTAATAGCTTCTATTTCTGCAATTGCTTTATATCTTCAATCTTTATATCACCCCTCTCTTACTTATCCTTCAACAAAAATCGAATTAGAATATATTCCTCAAATTAAAAAATTGCTTTGTGAAGCAGCAAAAAGTAAGCATGCTTTTTCTCAAGATTTGTTTGATAAAAATCTTAAAGAAGTAGAAAGAACGCTTAAACAACATTTAGCTTCTCAAGGAATTATGTTTTCTGTAGCTTATGATTATCAGGAAAATGATATAGTTTTTAATTTTAATTTAACTTCTTACGGGTTTAAAAGCCAAACTATTTTTAGTTGTTTTGCTCCAGAAGAAAGAATAGATTTGGAGTGGCGATATAGGAGAATTGTAATCATAAGAGAACGCTCTGGTAACACGCTCACCGATTACCAAGTTTTGCTTACTGTAGATACGCAAAACTTGATTAACCAAGGTAAAATGCGTAGCGATTGTGG
>DQVX01000025.1 GCA_015661515.1 Nanobdellota archaeon | reverse complement strand
TCAGGAATGGTACAAAAACAAGCTGCAACAGCAGAAGAAACAGCACAAGTAAGTGGAGCTTTGTTACAAGTAGATTTGAATTCTTTGGCATGCAGTGTAAATGAGAGTGGTGATTACACAATTTTACAGATGGCATTAAGACTTGTAGGTACAACTAAACCAGCAAAAGGTTTAAGTGTAGTAATGAAAGATGCTAATGCTACGCTTTTAACTTATGAGAATACTGATATAACAATTAAACCAGGAACAACTTTAGTAGAAATTAATTTCACATCTGCTGCAGCTCAAGGAGAAATATCTTATTTAGCAGTCTCTACCATGAATCCGCCAATACCAGCAACTTAGGATAACAAAACATATGGAAAAATTGTAGAATGTAAGACAAAATAAAGATTTTTTACTTTTTTATTTTATTTCTACTATATCTCCTATAGTTAAAACTTGTGTATTTTTAGCTTCTTTTTTGGATTTGAAGTCGTTTTCTACAATTTCTTCTGTTAATTTTACACCAAAGAATTTTTCTAATTTTTCTATAACTTTTTCTTCAGGTATCCAACCTTCTTCTATTCTTTTTATAACAGAAACCTTTTCTTTTATGCTTCTTGCTAATTCTTCTTGTGAAAGTTTTCTTTGTTCTCTAAGTTTTCTAACTCTTTCAGAAAAATCTTCTACAGGAATTTTTTCTATTTTAGGAAGAGCTGGAGAAACTTTTTTTACTAATTTTTTTGGAGGAGTAGTTATTTTTTTCCCATATTTTGCACACTGCTCACAAACATTTAAAATAACTCCTTCTATTTCTGCTTTACAACATGAGCTTCTAATCCCACAAAGTTCGCATTCCATCTAACCGCCCTTTTAATATATAAAAAATAACTTTGAAATTTTAAAAATTTTATCAAAGTTTTATAAGGATTAAATACATTTTTATATTTATGCTTAAAGAATTAGAAAAAGAAGTAAAAGAATTTTGGGAAAAACATAATATTCCTGAAAAAGTTCTTAATTCTCGAAAAGGTAGAAAAAAATTTTTCTTTATGGACGGTCCGCCTTATGCTACTGGATATATTCACATGGGTACTGCCTGGAATAAAATTCTCAAAGATTTTTATCTCAGATTTTTTAGAATGCTTGGTTTTGATGTATGGTCACAACCAGGATATGATACACATGGCCTGCCTATATAAAATAAAGTGGAAAAGAAATTAGGATTTAAAAACAAGCAAGATATAGAAAAATTTGGAATAGAAAAATTTAATAATGAATGCAAAAAATTTGCAACAGAATTTATAGAAATAATGAGCAATCAGTTTGCTAATTTAGGAGTATGGATGGATTGGAAAAATCCTTATTTAACACTTGAAAACTATTATATAGAAGGTGCTTGGTTTACATTTAAAAAAGCTTATGAAAAAGGCCTTCTTTACAAAGCTATTTATCCTGTCCATGTTTGTCCGCATTGTGAGACAGCTGTAGCGTATAATGAAGTAGAATATTCTAAAGTAAGAGATATTTCAATATTTGTAAAATTTAAGGTAAAAAATAGCAAAAATGAATACTTAGTTATATGGACTACAACACCTTGGACTTTACCTGCAAATGTTGCAATAATGGTTAATCCTAAATTCGAATATGCTAAAGTTAGAGTAAAAAATGAAAATTGGATAATTGCAAAAGAACTTGTAGAAAAACTTATGGAAAAATTTGGAATTGAAGAATATGAAATAATTGAAACTATAAAAGGTAGTGAGCTTGAAGGTATAGAGTACGAATCTTTATTCCCAGAACTACCTGTTCAGAAAAATGTTAATCCAAAAGTTGTATTAAGTGAGCAATTTGTAAGGTTAGAAGAAGGTACAGGGTTAATACATTGTGATCCTGGACATGGTAAAGAAGACTTTAAAGTTGGAAGAGAATATAATCTCCCTGTTTTATGTCCTGTTGCCATGAATGGAGTTTATACAGAAGAAGCTGGAAAGTATGCGGGAATGTTTGTCAAAGATGCTGAAAAAGAAATAATAAAAGATCTTAAACAAAAAGGAGCTTTAGTTTTTGAAGAACCAATAATTCACGATTACCCTCATTGCTGGCGCTGTAAATCAAAACTTTTCTTTTTAGCTGTCGAGCAATGGTTTTTTGCTGTAACAAAAATAAGAGATAAACTTCTTGAAGAAAACGAAAAAGTTAATTGGGTTCCAAAATATGCAAAAGAAAGATTTAGAAACTGGTTGGAAAGCTTAGATGATTGGCCTATCTCAAGACAGCGATATTGGGGTATTCCATTGCCTATATGGGAATGTGAAAAATGTAAAAATATAAAAGTTATTGGTAGTGTAGATGAACTTCCTCAAACACCAAAAGATTTACACCGCCCATTTATAGATGAAATAAAGCTTAAATGTGAATGTGGCGGAGAAATGAAGAGAGTCCAAGATGTTTTAGATGTTTGGTTCGATTCAGGTGTAGCTACTTGGGCATCACTTCATTATCCAAGAAAAAAAGAACTATTTGAAGAAATGTGGCCTAGTGATTTGCAAATAGAAGGTCCTGATCAAATTCGGGGATGGTGGAATTCTCAACTTATAACAAGTGTTATAACTTTTGGGAAAGCTCCATTTAAAGCTATAATAATGCATGGTCTTGTGCTTGATGAAAAAGGAGTAAAAATGTCAAAATCTTTAGGAAATATAGTAAATCCTGAAGATGTAGCAAATAAATATGGCACAGATATTCTAAGATTCGCACTTTTAAGATGTGATCCTTCAAATGATTTTTACTTTTCATGGAAAGATATAGAAGCTGTAAATAAATTTTTCACAATATTTGTTAATATTTACAAATATTTTGAAACTTATTGTAAAAGGGAAAAACTTGATAAAACAATACTAAAAAAAGAAGATAAATGGATACTTTCTTGCTTTAATTCGCTTGTTAAAAGAGTAAGAAACTATTGCAAAAAATATCATGGTTTCAAAGCTCTACAAGAAATAGAGAAATTTGTTATAGAAGATCTTTCAAGATGGTATATAAAGCTTGTAAGAGAAAGAAAAGATAAAGCAGTTTCTGCTACACTTTCATACATTCTTGAAAGATTACTTTATCTTTTAGCTCCTGCAATTCCATTTACAACAGAAGCTTTGTACAGAAAGTATTTTGCTGATAAAGAATCTATACATCTTTGCGATTTTCCTAATGTTGATGAAGAATTTTTAGATGAAGAACTTGAAAGAAAAATGGAAATAGTTCGCGAAATAGTAGAAGCAATTTATCAAGAAAGATATGAAAGGGGCATTAAAATAAAATATATTCTTAAGGCTGCAAAAGTTTTTGGAGACGAAAATGTGCTTAATGTTGTAAAAGAATTAGAAGAAATTATAAAATTCATGGGCAATGTTGAAAAAGTTTATTTTGAAAAAGAAAAAGCAGAATGGGAAGTAAAGCTTAACTATGCTTTAGTTGGAAAAAAGTATAAGAGCAAAGTAAAAGAGATTGAAAAAGAAATTGAAAAAATAGATGCAAATGAATTGAAAAAAGAAATTGAAAATAAAGGCTATGTAGAAATAGCAAATGCAAAAATAGAAAAGTCTGATCTAATTTTCATTCCAAAAGTAAAAGAAGGAAAAGCATTTAGTATGGGAAGAGTTGTTCTTGACATGAGTGTAGATGAGAATTTGAAAAGAAAATGGCTTTTACGGGAGCTTATAAGAGCTGTGCAAGAAAAAAGGAAAAAACTTGGATTTAATGTACATGAAAAAGTAAAATTATATCTCGATAAAGAATTCCTAAAAGAAAAAGAATTTATAGAAGAGCAGACTAATACTGAGATAATTTTTGGAGAAATAAAAGGAGAAAAAGGAAGCTTTAAATTTGAAGGAAAAATATATGAATTTGGATTAGAAAAATGAGTTATTTTGGCTCAATTAAATTCTTTTAAGTTTAAGAGATAGTAATAGCTTTATTTTATCGCTTATTCCGAGTTTAGGGAAAATTTTTTCTTGTGTGATATGAGAAGCTAATTTGTAAAATTTTAACGAAGGAAGTGATTTTTCATGATACAAAACTAAAGGTATTCTTAAAGCTAAGCTTTCGAGAAATTTATAAGAAAATGGTATTTCTGTTAGCACAGGTAAATCTGTAAGGGCTTCTACTTCTTTTTTTGTAAATTCAAATTTTTTACCTGTAACTTTATTCAAAACTATCCCTAAAACTTTTACACTACTATCTTCTAAAATTCTTTTACCTCTTATTATATCAGTAATTGCTTGAATATCAGGAGTAGAAACTATTATTGCTTCATCACAAATTTCCATTATTTCAAGAGCTTCTTTTCCAAAACCAGGAGCTGTATCAAGAAGTATATAATCTTGAGATTTAACATGCCGTTTAAGAACTTTTGAAAGTTTAGAAATATCTATACCCATTGTTTCATAAGGGTCTAAAGATGCTGGAATTATGTTTAAATTCTCAAATTTATAAATAACATCTTCTATTTCAGCTTCTCCTTTTAAGACTTGATTTAAAGTAAGTGGAGTGAGATGAAAGTTAAAATGAAAATTTAAATGAGAAGCTGTTAAATTACAATCAACTATAGTTACTTTTTTTCCTGATTTTGCAAGTACAACCGCAAGATTAGAAGCTACTGTTGTTTTTCCTACACCACCTTTACCTGAAAAAATTCCTATTATTTTTTTGCTCATCGTTTAAATATTAACCTTAGATAACAATAAAAACTTTTAGAGTATCCTCTTTTTATAAAATAAAAGCCATTCAAAAAAGCTCTTTTTCTTTCCTTTCTCAAGGATTTCTTCAAGTACTTCAGATGCTATTCCATAAAATCTATGAAATGGTATTATTTTTTCTTTTACTTCTTTTTTAGAAATAAATGGTATTTTTTCTTTAAGGAAAAGTGCTTTGACTTCTTCTGAAAAATCTCCTATTATTATTAAAGGATGTAACTTTACAAGATATTTAGCTGCTTTTAAATCATCAGCATATTCTTCTATTACAACAGGTTTTTTGAAAATTCTAATACTTTCCTTTAAAAAAGATATATGTTCAAAGGAAAATTCTTTTATTCTTACAGCAGGTATTAATCCTTGCTTTTCTATATATTTTTCTTCTTCTATAAGCCCAAGTTTTTCTTCAGCTCTTTTTCTTAGCTCTCTTTCTCTTGCAAGCTCTTCTTCAAGAATTATGATTTTTTTCTCTAATTTTTTTATTTTTTCTAACAATTCTTTAGGAAGTTCAGGCGACTTATTTAGAAGTGTTTTATTTTCTTTTTCAAGCTCTTTTATTTTTTCTTGCAATTTTTTTATGTAATTTAATGCTTCTTCATATTTTTCTTTGTATGTTTTTGGTTTTTTCTTTCTTTTTTCTTTAATTGGGAAGGGTAAAACATTTTCTATAGCCTGAAATGGTGTTGAAGCATCTCCTCTAAGCACAAGCTCTTTTGCTCTTTCCGAATATTCTTCATAGCCCATATTTTTAAGTATTTCGTCTATTTCTCGAAAGATTTTTTTATATCGAGAAAACATGTAAAGTAAGGCGGCAAGAGCATCTCTTTCATGAATATTTTTATAAGTATAAGCATTTGTCAAGTTTTTCTTTTCGGTTTCAGAAAT
>DQVX01000068.1 GCA_015661515.1 Nanobdellota archaeon | reverse complement strand
TCGAAATCCTTGAAAAATATAGGTTTTAGGGGTTTATAAAAGTTTATGGTTTCGGGGATGTGAGAAGATAGCATGGGTTTATAAATATCCACAACATTTTTTATAACTCTTCTTTCCAATAAATTTTTTCTTCAAGATTTAGTTTTGGAAATTCTATTTTGCTGTATTTCATTTCTTTTAAAATTTTTTCAAACTCTTCTTCAACTTCAGGAAGATAAAAACCTATTGCAAGCCCTCCTCCGCCAGCTCCTGTTAGCTTTAAAGCCATGTTATCTTTTTTATTAATTCTTTTTGAAAGCTCATCTATTTCATTACTACTTACCCCGAGTTTTTGAAGTAAATACTGATTTTCTTTTGCACAATTTAGCAAAGTTTTGAGCTCTCCATTTTCTAAAGCTTTTTTAGCTTTAACAACAAGCTTACCTATTTGCTTTATTATCGGTTCGCGATATTCTTTGTTTAACTCTTTTACTTTTTGCACAAGTTCTCCTGTTGTTTTTTCAGGCTTATGTGTGTAAATCATGAAAACTTTCAAAGGTTTTATTTCAAAAAATTCAAAACCTTTTTCTTTTATAAAAACAAGTGGTTTTTCATAACAAGCTATTGCGCTATCTATTCCCGAAGGTGTGCCATGAAACATTTTTTCACATAATAAAGATGCTTGAAATATTTTTTGCATATCACTTTCTCCAATAAGGTTTGCTATACATTTACTTAATGAGCTACTAATAGCTGCAGAACTTCCTGCTCCAGCGCCTATGGGAATAGAAGATTTTATTTTAAACAAAGCTGAAAACTCTTCTGAAAGGTTAAAATACCATGCTAATATGCTTAACCATGTTTTTTCTGGTTGTTTTTTGACTTCTTTAAAAATTTCTGAAAAATCTCCGGCTTTGTAGCAGTGTTCCCACTTTTCATTTAACCATTTTCCAAATTCTTTATATTCTTTAACTTCCCCTTCGCTTGAAGCTAAATCTGTTTCTATTTTCAAGAAACCTTTTTCATAAGCATATGCTTTAGCTTCTGCTTTGCAAGAAGAAAGAGGAACTGCTATTCCTGGCTCGCCATAAACTACAGCGTGCTCACCAAAAAGAATACATTTTCCAGGAGCACTTGCTTTTGCTAAAAGCATGAAAAATTAATAAATTTTATTTTTTAAAAATTCTGCAGCTTCTAGAAGCGTTTCAACAACTATATTAGCTCCTGCTTTTTTCAAAAGCTCTTCATCTCCCATTCCTGTAAGCACACCTATGCAACTTACATTAGCAAGTTTTGCAGAAATTATATCAACTGCAGAATCTCCAATAAAAACGCTTTGCTCAGGTTTAGCAGAACAGTAAGATAAAGCTTTTATAACACCTTCAGGATTTGGCTTAGGTTTTGGTTGATCTTCTTTTGCTAAAACAACATCAAAGTATTTTAGTATATCATGTGATTGTAGTATTCTTAAAGTAGAAGCACGCTTTCTATTAGAAACCAAGCATATTTTTAAGTTTAGCTCTTCCTTGAAAATTTTTAAAGCTTGTTTTGCATTTTTACAAAGCGGATATTTGGTATCATCAAAAATCTCATAAAGATATTTTTCAAGTAAATCTCCTAGCTTTTTGCTTAGCCTATCAAAATCTGAAAATTGATTTTTAGCTTTTTCAACAATTTGTAAAAGCTTTTCATTAGGATCTTGAGCTTTTAGAAAATCTTCTGCTTTATATCCCAAAAGATAAAGCGCTAAAAAACCTTTAGCTTTTTCATGCTCACTATTAAAATCTTTCAAAGCAGAAAGCATGTTAGCATGTTTCATTGAAAGCGGAAATTTTTCACGAGGTATTCCTAATTTTTCAAAAGCCCAGAGATAAGATTCATAAAGCACATGCATAGAATCCCAAACTGTTCCGCCTCCGTCAAGTATTACAACTTTAATCTTTTGCATAGAAATAATTTATTTTTCAAAATATATAATTTCGCTTTCATCTATAATTCCTCGAATAGATTTCAAAACCATTTTAGGTTTTTTATATTCATTCAGAGTTTCTACTCCATTGAAAAAATCTTGCTTACCTGTTTCTACTTTTATTCCATAAAGTCCATAGTTATTTGCAACTTCTATATCAGACCATTTATCTCCTACTAAAACACTTTTTTCAGGATTTATTTTCCAGTATTTAAAAGCTATATCAGTAAGTATCTTTCCAGGTTTTCCTACTATAATAGGTTTCTTTCCACTAAATTCATATAAAGCTGCTATTGTACACCCTACACCAGGAGATAAACCTTTTTCTCTTGTCCAAATTTTACCTTTACTAGTTGCTAAATAGTGAGAAGCATCAAACTTTTCATTTCTTAGCACAAGTCCAGCAGCTGCAAGATTTTTATAATAATCACTGCCTTCATAAAGGCTTATTACAAGCCAGTCAGGCAGCTGAATAAGTTCAAAATCTTCATTCATAATTTCTTCTCTTTCAAGCACCTTTAAACCTGTGTTTTCAATTTCTTTTTTAAGCTCATCAAAACCGAAAACATAAACAGTTTCATTATTCTTTGTTTTATTTTCTTGAATATATTTTGCTGTAGCAAATGCTACTGTCATTATATCTTCTTCAGATGCTTCAATATCTACAACATTTTTTAGTTTCTGCTTAATTTTTTCACGAGAATATGGATAGTTTGTCAAAAATTTTACTTCTTTTCCTTCATCTTTAAGCACTTCTACTACTTCTTTTGCGCCTTTAATTGGGTTGTTTCCTTTATATAAGACGCCATCGCAATCAAGAACAAAAGTTTCAAAATTTTTTAAATAGTCTATTATTCTTGGCATAAATCACCACTCTGGATTATTCATTACTTTACATTTCTTAATTCTTTCTTCTGGTAGTATAGAAAATAATTCTTCCATTGCTTTTTCAGCATATTTTTCTGTAGAAAGCACAATTACATTTGGACCTCCAGCAATAGAACAGCCAATAGGTTTATCGTTTTTATGCATTTCTTCTATTTTTTTGAATATTCTTAGTGTATCAGGCTCAAATGTTAAAATACCTTGATCAAGTAAAGCTCCATGAAAATTTTTTGTATCTTCATGGGTATAGTAGATAACCTCCTTAGTATCGCCTTTTAAAAGAGCTTCTTTCATTTTTGGTATAGTTTTGTTAACAAATTCTATTCTTTTTTCAATATACCTTGAGTTTTCCATTGCTTTATGTATATCATCGCTTTTTGTTCCACCTTTTACAAAAGCAACATAAATTTCTAAATCAGGTAATAGCTCACTATCTCCTATTTTTTCTCCCCATGCATTATTTTTGCTTACTTTAACTTCAGAAAAACCTCCTATTACGCTTCCTATAGCAGAGCTTGACCCTTGTCTTGCTATTTCAGAAAGTTCTTTCTTTGAAAGGTTTATTTCAGGATATTGCTCTCTAAGTGCAAGGTAAAGAGAAAGTACAGCCGCAGCAGAGCCTGCTGCAGAAGAAGAAAGACCTCCTTCTGTAGGATAGCCTATATTTTCTGATTCGAGGTAAAAGTTTATTTTCTCATCTATTTTACAATAATCTAATAACTTGGAAAAAATATTTTCCACTCTTTTTTTAGGTTTTCCAGTAACTTGTTTTCCATTAATTATTACCGTGTTTTCTTTGGCATCTTTCAAAATTTTGCTTTGAGTTGTTGTATAAATGTTTTCATCTTCTCCTGTAATACACATTCTTATACTTCCATATAAAGGTATTCTTTCTTCTTTGTTGCTCATTCCTCCTAGCTTAATTAAAGGTACACTTGGATATGTTTTTACTTTTTTCATTGGTTTATTCTTAAAACCAAAAATTTTAAAAGTATTATATTGAAAACTTAGGTAGATGTCGAAGTAGAGAAACAGTAATATTAATATTTTATGTCTAAAACATATTCATGCTAAGAGAATTTTTACAAGAACTTGAAAAGCAAAACAAAATTGAAGAAATTGAAAAAGAATTTGATATAAAAAGCGAAAAAATTTCCTTAGAAATGAAAAAATTAGAAGGAAAAGCTGTTGTTTTCAAAAATATTAAAGATTATGAAAATTGCAAAATTCTCGCAAATATTTGCTCAAGTAGAGAACTTATAGCAAAAGCTTTGCAAACAACTAAAGAGCAAATACTTTTTCGTATGTTAAATGCTATGAAAAATCCTTTAAGTTATGAAATAGTGGAAAAAGCTTGTTTTTTGGAAAACAAAATAAAAGAACCAAATATCATAGAGCACATTCCTTTACTAACATTTTTTGGAAAAGATAAACCTTTTTACACAACTTCTACTATAGTTTGTGCAAAAACAAAAGATGGAAAAATAATGAATTACTCTTTCCATAGATTAATGTATTTAGGTGAAAATAAATTTGCTATAAGAATTATACCAGGAAGGCATTTGGATAGAATTACAGATACTTGGGAAAATGAAATTCCTATAGCAATATTTTGCTCTGTACATCCTGCTGTGGAATTAGCATGTGCTACTTCTCTTGAATTTGGAAAAAATGAGCTCGAACTTGCAAATGCTTTGCTTAATGGAAATTTAACTTGTTATAATCTTAAAGGATTTCATATACCTTCTCATGCAGAAATAGTAATGATAGGAAAAATAAAGAAAAATGAGCTTGTTGAAGAAGGACCTTTTGCAGATTTAACAGAAACATGGGATGTAATTAGAAAACAACCTATTGTTGAAATTGAAGAACTTTATTATAGAAATGAATTTATTTATAGAACTATTCTTCCTTCAGGAGCTGAACATAAATTTTTAATGGGCTTACCACAAGAGCCGAGAATTTATTCAATAGTTTCTAATACCTTACCAAGAGTAAAAAATGTTTGCTTAACTCAAGGTGGTTGTTGCTGGTTGCATGCTGTAGTTAGTATAGAAAAGAAAAAAGAAGGAGAAGGTAAAAATGTTGGTTTAGCAGCTTTAGCAGCACATCCTTCTTTAAAACGTGTAGTAGTAGTAGATGATGATATTGATATATTTGATGAAAAACAAGTTGAATGGGCTATTGCTACTCGAGTACAGCCAAAAGAAGATATAATAATAATACCTTCTTGTAAAGGATCTTCTCTTGATCCTTCTCAAAAAGAAGATGGAACAACTGATAAATGGATAATCGATGCTACCAAACCTTTAAAAGAAAAACAAAAGTTTGAAAGAATAAAGTTTGGTGAAATAAGTGAAAATTGAAATTGGTGAAGGGAAATATAAAATTTTTTGTGAAATTAAGGAGATTGGTAAAGATATTGTTTTAATTATCTACGGTGGGGAAAAACCACATATAGGAAGTATTTGTATATCTCAACCAAGAAAAAGTTTAAAAGAGAAAAATAAAATTAGCTGCACTTCTTCTGTATTTAATTTCCTCGGACATAAAGATGAAGCAATCGCAAGAATGTTTGCAGAAAAAGTTTGTAAAAAAACTAAAAGAAATGTAATAGCATTAGCTGGAATTCATATAGAAAATGCAAGTAATGAAGAAATTAATTTTATTTTAAAAAACTCAAAACTATTGCTTGAAAAACTCGAAGATGTTTTGAGGTGATAATATGTATCTTACAAAAGAAGAAGAAAAAATCCTTTCTGGAGAAAAAGGAGAAATGTTAGCAAGATTTATGAAACTTTTAGTAAAAATTGGGGAACGCTTTAAAGCAGAAAAACTTATACCTATAACTTCTGTTCAGATTGCTGGAATAAGTTATAAAAACATAGGCGATCCTGGATTGGAATTTTTAGAAGAAATAGCAAAAGAAAATGTTAAAACAAAAGTTGTTAGTTTTATGAACCCTGCTGGCATGGACTTTGAGCTTTGGGAAGAACTCGGAATAAGTAAAGAATTTGCAGAAAAGCAATTTAGAATAATAAAAGCTTTGAAAAAACTCGGAGTAATAGCAAGTGCTACATGCACACCTTATTTAGCAGGGATGCTTCCAAGATTTAAAGAGCATATAGCATGGAGTGAAAGCTCTGCAGTAATATTTGCAAACTCTGTATTAGGAGCAAGAACAAATAGAGAAGGTGCTTTTACTGCTTTGGCAAGTGCTTTAATAGGAAAAACTCCTTACTATGGTTTGCATTTAGAAGAAAACAGAAAAGCTAATTTTAAAGTTAAAGTTGAATGTAAAATTTCAAACGAGGCCGAATTTTCTGCTTTAGCATATTTTGTTTGTAAATATTTCAAAAAAGGTATTCCATTATTTTCTGGTATTAATGCAAGTGTAGATGAGCTTAAACTTTTAGGAGCAAGTCTTGCAAGTTATGGTGCTTTTGCATTGTATCACGTAGAAAATATTACGCCTGAAGCCTATATGCAAGATGAAATAGAAGATAAAATAAATGTTTGTGAAAATGATTTGAAATACGCTAAAAAAGAAATGGAAAATGAAATACAGCCTGAAATAATTGCTTTAGGCTGTCCACATGCATCTATAAAAGAGATTAAGCAAATTCTTTCTTTAATAAAAAACAAGAAATTAAAAATTCCTGTATGGATTTTTACTTCAAGGATTGTTAAAAAGCTTGTTGAAGAAAGTTTAGAAAATGAGATTTTAGAAAAAAACAACATAAAAATATTAGCAGACACATGCCCTGTTGTAATGCCTTTAAAGGAAATAGGTATTAAAAGTGTTGCAACAAACTCTGGAAAAATGAGATTTTATCTTTTAAATCAAGGTATAAAAGTGTATTTTGATAATATTAATAAAATTTTTGAAAAATTTTCGGAAAGGTGATTGAATGAAAAAACTTAAGTGTAATCCTATTTCAGAAGGAATTGTGCAAGGTGATGTAATTTTAACTAAAGAACCTATAAGCTTTTATGGTGGAGTTGACATGAAAACTGGTATAGTTATAGAAAAAGGTCATGAATTGGAAGGAAAAAGTATTGCTGGAAAAATTCTTGTTTTTCCTCATGGAAAAGGAAGTACGGTAGGAAGTTATGTTATATATGGTTTAAAAAAATATGGTAAAGCTCCTTTAGCTTTAGTTGTTGAAGAAGCAGAAGCTATAATAATTTCAGGTGCAATACTTGCAAACATACCGTGTGTTGATGGGATAAAAATAAGTGAGCTTGAAAATGCTAAAAAAATAAAAGTAAATGCAAATAAAGGAGAAGTGGAAATAATAGAATAATAACATTTCATTCTCGTGATAATTTATGAAACTTGTGTTAGGTATAACAGGAGCAAGTGGTGTTGAATTAGCCGTAAAACTGGCAGAAATTTTAAGAAAAAAATCTGTTGAGCTTGATATTATAATTTCTGAAAATGCTAAAAAAGTTTTCAAATATGAAGTAGGAATAGATGAAGAAAAAGTAAATAAACTATTTTCAGAATTAGGAAAAGTTTATCACAACAATGATTTTGCTTCCAAGCTTGCATCTGGCTCGAGTTTTGATTATGAAGGAATGATAATTTTACCTTGCAGTATGAAAACTCTTGGAGTTATAGCAAATGGTATTGAGATAAACCTAATTTCAAGAGCTGCAAGTGTTTGTTTAAAGGAAAAGAAAAAACTTGTTTTATGTATAAGAGAAACTCCTTTAAGAGTTGTGCATATAGAAAATATGTTAAAGCTTGCGAGAGAAGGAGCTATAATTTTGCCGTTAATGATGTGCTTTTATTTAAAGGAAAAAAGTTATGAAACTATGCTAAACAATATATTGGGAAAAATTCTGAAAATATTCAATATAGATTTTGAAAAAAGCTGGAAATGGAAATAATAATTTAAATTCTGGAGAATAATATTTTTCAGAGGTGCTTAGCATATGAAACTTCCTAGTAAAGTTAGAAAAGCTCTGAATGAATTTGTTGAAGCTTGTAAAGAAAAATTTGGCAAGAATTTGGTAAGTGTTGTGCTTTTTGGTTCAAGAGTTAAGGGATATACGAGAGAAGATAGTGATTTTGATGTATTGGTAGTTGTTAAAAATTTACCGGATGTAAAGGAAAGATTCCTTTTGGGCTATAAGGTTTTATTTGGGCAAAAAAACTGGAAAAATTATCTTGAGTATGTCAAAAAATGGGTAGAAGTTCTTAATCCTGTATACATAGAAGGTGGAAGGCAATGGAATATAAAAAGTTTGATAAAGAGTTGGCAAAAGAGTTTTTATTAACAGCAAAAGCCGATCTAAAAAGTGCGGAAATAGAACTTAAAGGTGGTGTTGACAACAACTCAGCTTATCATTCCCAGCAAGCAGCTGAAAAAGCGTTAAAAGCTTTATTAATATTACACAACAAATTTGTTGAAAGCCATTTTGTAGCAGATATTAAGGTATAAGGTGTTTTGAAATGAAAAAAGAGCTTGTAATTATGAAGCTTGGAGGTTCGATTATAACTTATAAAAATAGATGGCTACCTACAATGAACGAGGATAATTTAAAAAGATTTGCAAAAGAAATAGCTGAAGCTTATGAAGTAAAAAAAGATAAACTAAGATTAATTTTGCTTCATGGAGCAGGAAGCTATGGCCATGTTCTTGCAACTCTTTATAAAGTAATTAAAAATGATTATGAAAGAAAACTTTTAGGATTTGCTGAAATTCAAAGATTGCAAAACGAGTTTAACTCTATTGTTTGTGCTTATCTACAAAACTATAATCTCCCTGCATTCCCTGTTCAAGCATCAGCAAGTGCCGTACTCGAAAATGAAAAATTAGTGCATTTTGATATAGAAGCTTTAAAAGGTTTGCTTTCTATAGGAGCAATTCCTGTACTTTATGGTGTGCCTGCATTTGACAAAGCTTTAGGAGGAGGAATACTTTCAGGAGATGAAATAATAATTTATCTTGCAAAAGAACTAAAGCCACAAAGAATAATTCATGTAACTGACGTAGATGGTGTTTTTGATAAAGATCCAAAATCGCATAAAAATGCAAAGCTTATAAAAAAGATTACAAGGGAAAATTTCAAAGAAATAGAAAAATCTTTAACAGGCTCGAAACATTTTGATGTCACAGGCGGAATGTGGAAAAAAGTAAAAGAGCTTTTTAAACTAAAAAATATAGAAGCTGAAATAATTAATGGTTTGAAAGAAGGTTATATAAAAAGAGCTTTACTTGGAGAAAAAGGATTGGGAACTATAATAAAAACATAGATAAAATTATAGCTTGTCTAAAATTTTAGGTAAATAGCTTGTGTTTTTAAAATTATAATCTGCTATTTCTTTTAATTCTTTAGAATTAGAGTTTGTAACTATAAGAATACCACCATATTTTTTTATTTCATATGCAAGAGAAATATCATTTTTTCCTTGTAGAACACCAAGAATTTTTTCAGGAGGAGTTTTATAATTAAAGTAAATGCTTCTAAATATTTCTGGTTTTGGGCTGTAGCTTTCAATCTCAAATGTTTCTTCATTAATCTTGCTTGTAGAATAAATCTCTTCTAAAGGAAATTTTTCCTTTAATACTTTTTTCACTTCACCTAAACTTGCTAAAGGGTTATCTGTTATTACGTAAGTTTTATATCCTTTTGATTTAATACCATGTAAAAATTCAACAACTCCATTATAGGGCTTAGTGTTTTTAATTATATTTGCTATTTCTTTTGGTGAAGCTTCAGAGAAAATTTTTTCTACACATTTAGAAAGAATCTCCATATCAATTTCTTTTGCATTTATTAATTTTTTATACTCATATTTCATACCAAATTTTTCAGCTATTTGTTTTGCTTCATTCATAAGCAAACCAGAAAGATCACTAATACAAAGCTTCTCCAAAAAGCCCACCTTACACATCGCGCTCTATAAGAAATTGAGCAAAAGCCTTTAGTTTTTGTTTAGCTTCACTTTCAGGAAGAATTTTATCAACTTCTTCCCAAGTTTTTTTCACAAGTTCTTTTGCAAATTTTTTTGCAAATTCTATAGCATTATATTTTTTCATTATTTCAATAGCTTCTTTTATAAGCTTTTCATCTCTTGTGTGCATATTAAGGATTTCTTCCAATCTTTCTGCATCTTCTTTCTTTGCATTTTGTAAAGTATAAATTACCATTAAAGTTCTTTTTCCTTCTGTTATATCCTCTCCTACTCCACCTTTCTTTTTTGCGAGCTCGCTTTCAGAAATGTTAAGAATATCATCTTGTATCTGAAAAGCTATTCCTATACTTTCCGCAAAACGTCCGAGTTTTTCAACTACTTCATCGCTTGCACCTGCAACTATAGCAGCAATCTTAGCGCTCATTCTTGCCAAAGTTCCTGTTTTAAATGCACACATTTGAAGGTATTTTTCAATAGTTATATCCTTACCCCAGCCTTTATGCCAACCTATATCCATTGCTTGACCAAAGTGAATATTATTCATTTCCTGAATATAAACTTCTAATATTTTTGCAAAAGTTTTATCATCAAATTTATCTTTATTTTTGTAAAGTGGTATTAAAGGAAAGAAATACATCCAGTTTCCCACATTTATTGCAACATCTATACCAAAAATTTTATGCAAACAAGGTTTTCCACGCCTAAGTTCGCTGTTATCTTCTATATCATCTATTACTATTGACCCATTATGTACAATTTCAGGAATAACTACAAGATCTATGTATTTTTCTGCATTTGCTCCTAATGCTTCTGCTATAAGTAGAAAAAGATAAGGTCTCCACCTTTTGCCTCCACGATCCAAGAAATCCCAAAAAGGGTCTATAATAGTTTTTTGAATTATTTCTGCATCAAATTCATATCTTGCTTCTCCGCATATAAACTTTAACCAATCTTCTGTAATTTTTCTTGGAACCCATTTTTCTATAGTTTTATCTATTAACTCTTTCTTTTCTTCAAGAAGCTTTTTTATATCATACTGCATAGGTTATGTATTTTTAGTTGTAGTATTTAAACTTTTGCATACGCTGAATTTATAATCGACTTTTAACGAATTTTCCTTCCGAAAACTGTAAAGCCTGTAAATGTTGCAAAAGGTCTGGCTCTGAGATGAGAACGCTCTTGCTTATCAAAACTTACTTCCCATTCTCTTTGCAAGTTTTCAAAAATTTCTATGCATGTAAAATCTTCTTTCATAGCTTTTACAACTCTTCCAACTTCTTCTGCATAAGGGCAAAACACAGCAAGCCATCCACCTGGTTTTAAAGAATTTTTAGCTATGGGTATTATTTTTTCAGGATTTTCTAAATCAAGCGTTATTAGATCTGCTTCTTTTTCATCAAATCCTTGAGAAACATCTTTATTTTTTATTATAACATTTTTTATACCTAAAGTTTTTAGATTTTCCTTAGCAATTTCATAAAACTCTTTTCTTTTTTCATATGTGTAAACTTTTTTTACATAATTTGAAAGAAAAATTGCAAGAAACCCTGAACCAGTACCTGCATCTAAAACAATTGAATTTTTATTTACTCCTGTTTTTGCCAAAATAAATGCAGCATCTTTTGGTAATATAACTTGCGGTTTTCGCTTAACTTTTTTAAGTAAATCTATTATAGAAGGCTTTACAGCAATAAACTTTTCTCCTAGATGTGATTCTATTTCACTACCATAAGTTTTGCCTATAAGAGAATCTAAATTTATTTTACCAAATTCGCAATGAAATTCTCCTTTAACTTTTACCACATAAGATTTTTTTCCTAAAAGCAAAACCCATGAATTCTTTTTTATTCGCTTTTCCTTCATGCTTATGAATTTTATTTGAACAATTTAAATTTGTTTTATTGAAAGTAAAAAGAAAACAAGTATAATTATTGAAATTGCTATTATAAGCACAAGAAGCTTAGGATCATTTGCAAATCCAAAAGGTATTGGGCCTATAAATCCACCAAAACCGAATTTCACATTTTCTGATTTTACATTTAGAAAAGCTCCTATTAAAAGTATTATAAATCCTATGAGTATTAAAGCAATTCCAAATTTTATAAAAAACTCTTCCATAATAAAGTTTTAAAAAATTGAAAGTTTTAAATGTTTAGACTATTCCTCTTCTAACATTAGAAATCTTTAAATACTTTCCTTTCTTTATACAAATTCTGAAATAAATTAATAAAAGGTGGTGGATATGCCAAAGTATGTTGAATTTCAAGAACCTGAAGAATTAAAGAAAAAAATAATTGAAGCTGTTGAGCTTGCAGCTTCCACAGGAAAAGTTAAACGTGGGACAAATGAAACAACAAAAGCTGTTGAAAGAGGCTTGGCAAAATTTGTAGTAATAGCAGAAGATGTTCAACCAGAAGAAATAGTAATGCACCTTCCACCACTTTGTAAAGAAAAAAACATACCTTTTGGTTATGTTCCAAGTAAACTTGAATTAGGAAGAGCAGCAGGAATAGATGTTGCAGCAGCAAGTGTTGCTATAATTGAACCAGGAGAAGCTAAAGAAAAATTAGAAGAAATTATTAGAGAAATAGAAGCCCTTAAAAAGTGATAAACTATGGAAGATGCTGTACCAGCAGAAGTTGTACAGATTTTGGGAAGAACAGGAGTAAAAGGAGTAATTCAAGTTAGATGTAGGGTTCTTGAAGGAAAAGATGCAGGAAAAGTGCTTATAAGAAACGTAATGGGGCCTGTAAGATTAGGAGATATTCTTATGCTCAGAGAAACTGAAATGGAAAGTGCAGGTAAGCTTGAGCCTAGAAAGAGGTGAAAAGTATGAGATGCAGTTTTTGTAAAAGAGAAATAGAGCCAGGAACTGGAAAAATGTTTGTAAGAACAGATGGAAAAATACTTTATTTTTGTTCTTCTAAATGTGAAAAAAATATGCTTGAATTGAAAAGAAATCCAAGAAAAGTAAAATGGGTTAGAAAAATGAAAGAGAAATAAATTATTGTGTTATTTCTTCAAAATATTTTCTTCCTTTTTGAGTTATAGCATATGTTGTTTCTCCTAATAAAGAAACTTTAGTTATCAGACCTTTTTCAAGAAGAGAACTTATAACACTTCCACCATTTTCATTTAAAATAGATTTTATTTCTAACTTATTAAGCACATGTTTTTTTACAAATATTTCAAGTAATTTTAGCTCTTGTTCTGAAATCATGATTTTCACCTTGGATTTTTAATTGGTAGCCCCGCCAGGATTCGAACCTGGGTCTGGGGGTCCAGAGCCCCCCATGCTTGGCCGCTACACCACGGGGCTATTAGTAAAATTAAGATCTCGTCGAAGGTTTAAAAATTTTTATGACTAAAAGAAAGTAACCTATCAATAACAACACAATAGGCTATAATTTAGATTGTTTTTTCTTTAAAAATTCCCATGCAATTTTTTGCACTTCTTCAGGGTTAGCTAAAGCTATCATTCTTAATTCTGCACCAAAAGGGCCACCATAAGCAATAGAACCTGCTAAAGTTTGAATTCTAACACTTCCTACTCCTAAAATTCTTTCTATCCAACTTCTTGATAAAATAATATCAGACATTCTTTCATAAGGAGTTGAATAAAAATGATAGCCTATTAGGCCTTTTCTTTGAATTATTCTTAAATTAGTAATCCAGTAATATTCCCACCTATATTTTAGGGCATAGTAAATTATAATAAATAGCAAAAGAATTAAAGTTAGAAAAATAAGAGAAAATGATAACAAAAATCCTATGGAATTTGAAATAGCAATTAAAAATATAAATACCAAGCCCAGTAGAATTATAAGCTCTCCTGCTTGGGATAAGAAATAAGTTAAAAATGAAGCTGGCTTTGTTTCTGTAATAATTTTTTCATTTTTTAAAAAGCTTGGAATTTTTTCACTCATTAAAGGATTTTATTAAATTTAATACTATTTAAATCTTATGAAACATTATGATATGGGTAATAAAAAGAGATGGTAGAAAAGAGGCGTTTGACAAAAAGAAAATAATTAATACTTGCATGCGTTCTGGGGTTAGTAGAGAATTAGCTGAAGAAATAGCTGAAAAAGTTGAGAAAAAAGTTTACAATGGTATTACAACAGATAAAATTCTTGAAATGGTTCTTGAGCTTCTTGAAGAAAAAACACTTGCCCAAGCTGCAAGATATGATTTAAAAATGGCTCTATTTCGCTTAGGCCCTGCAGGATATGAATTTGAAAAATTTGTTTCTAGGCTTTTAGAAGAGTATGGATATAAAACAAAAACAAATGTAATTGTTAAAGGTTATTGTGTCTCTCATGAAATAGATGTTATAGCAGAAAAAGAGGGAAAAATATACATGATAGAATGTAAATTTCACAACACTCCTGGAATTTATACAGGGTTAAAAGAAGTAATGTATACTTATGCGAGATTTCTTGATATAAAGCAAGGTTCAAATGAATATTGTTTTTCTCAAGCTTGGCTTTTTACTAATACAAAATTTTCCAGTGAAGCAAAAAAATTTGCAAAATGTAGAGATATATTGCTTACAGGATGGAAATTCCCAAGTGATGAAAGTATAGAAAAATTGTTAGAAAAAAAGAATCTTTACCCTATTACTGTGCTAAGAAACGTTTCAAGAAGTGAAAAACAAGCTTTTATAAATGCTGGTTTTGTTTTTTGTAGAGACCTACTTAAAGAAAATCCAAAAATCATTTCAGAGATTACAGGAATAAAATTAAAGAAAATAAAAGAAATAATTAAAGAAGCTGAAAAAATTTTAGGTGAGCAATATGAAAATAAATAAACTTGGTGCTCTTTTGGTTGCATTTCTTTTTGGTTTTAGTAGTGTTGCATATGTTTTAAGTTTCACGGCAACAGAAAAAGAAGAATTTTATTTGCCCAGGTTTATAACATATCCTTTAACTCAAGAAAATATAAACAAAATAATAGAAAAGGATAAAGTTGTAATAGTTTATATATGGAGTTTTGATTATAAGGAATGTGAAGAATATGAAAACAAGCTTTTAGAACTTGTTGAGAATTTTAACAACAGTGTTTATCTAAATTCTATTAACACATATTATTATCCTGAAATACCCATACTTGACATTCCTTATCTTAAAATTATTGGAAAAAATGGCGAAAAAGAATTTAAACTAAAGCTTCCTGAACTTAATGAAGTTAAAAAAGAAATATGCGCTTTATTCGAAACACAGCCAAAAGAATGTGAAAATGTTTAAGTTTTTAAATCCTTTTCCATTTTTTCAACTTGTTTTTTAAGTTTCTCTACATTTTCAACAACTTTTTCTAGTCTAGCATTAAGCATTCTTGCTACATTTTCAAGAATATTTAACTTTTTCCTAATTTCTTCAACTCTTCTTTTATACATTCCAATACACCTTCTTTATTTTTAACAAAACCTTGTGCAACTATTTTACTTCCTCCTCCTTTTCCATTGAATTTTTCACATATTTTTCTAATTAAAGCTCCTATGTCTATTCCTGTTTTATTTCCTGCTGAAGCAAAAATAAATCCTTTTTTATTTAAAAGCACTACTACTGTATTTTCAGCAGAAATTCTTCTCGAAAATTCTTTCATTTCTTTTAATTCAAATTCCACTTCTTTAGCATAAAGCTTAATATTTCCTATAATTTCAAACTCTGTTTTCTTTGCAATTTCATTGAGCTTTTCTTTTACTTTTTTCTTTAATTCTTTTTCAAGCTTCTCTTTTTTATTCAAAAGCTCGTTTACTTTAGCTACAATATCTTCTTCACTGCAATTTAATATTTCTTTAAGCTTCTCTATACGCTTTTCAACAAATTCTCCAAATTCTTGTAAAGCTTTACCAGCAACAAGCTCTATTCTTATTACAGCATCTTGGATTTTACTAACATTTGTTATTAGAATTCCTTGTATTTCAGCAGTATTATCTGCATGCAAACCTCCACAAGCTTCGACATCAAAATTATTTATTTTAATTATTCTTATTTCTCTTCCTGGAACAGCTCCACCTTGATATAATCTAAACCCAAATAAGCTTTCAGCCTTGCTTCTTGGTAAAACAAGTTTTTCTACTTTTATATTCTTACTTACTATTTCATTGCACAGCTTTTCTATTTTTTCAATTTCTTCCCTGCTTAAGGTTTTATAATGAGTTATATCCAAACGAGCTTTTTTATCATCTTTATAACTTCCTGCTTGCCATACATGGTTACCAAGAATTTTTCTACAGGCTCCGTTAAGTATATGCACAGCAGTGTGGTGCGCTTTTATTCTTTCTCTTCTTTCTTTATTCACAACACATTTTACAATATCTCCTTCTTCAAATGTGATTTTATCAACTTTATGCAAAACAGCATTTCCTACTTGTTCTACATCTATTACATTGCTTTGATTTATTTTTCCAAAATCAGGCTCTTGTCCACCACCTCTTGGATAAAAAGCGGTTCTATCTAGCACAACCCAGTTATCTATTATTTTCAAAACCTTTGCTTCGAATTCGTAAATTTTATCGTTTTGATAATAAAGTTTTTCGGTAATTATATTTTCAACCTTAGGTAATCTTTTTTCTTTCATTATTTCAGTTTTCCCATGTTTTTCAGTAACAAGTTTGTAAAAATCCTTAGGAATTTCTATCCAAAATTTTTCTTTTAGTTCTTCTGGAGTTATACCATGAGAATCATAAAGTTCAATCATTTTTTCTTTTGTTATATCTTCTTTTCTTAATTTGGAAAGAATTTCTTTTGCTTTTTTCTTTGTTTGAGCATATTTTTTTCTTTCATGATTTATGATTTCATAAATTTCCTCAAGATTTTCGCTTAGCTCAGGATACTGTGGCTTTAAATATTTTGCATGTTCTTCAAAAATTTTTTCAAGCTCTATATCCCATGAAAACTTTTCTATGAAATTAAAACATCTTCTCAAAATTACTCTAAGATTATAACCTCCTCCTACATTACTTGGCAAAGCTCCATCGTGGAGAGCTACTAAAAGTGTTCTTGTATGCTCTGCTATTGCAAAAAGTGCTGTAAGAGGATATACTTCTTCTTTAAGTGTTTTTACATCTACGTGTAGTATTTTAGCTATTTCTTTCCATGCAATATCTATGTCTACAACTTCATCTAAGTTAAGTTTTCCTGAATAAGGAAGGAATTTTTCAAACAACTCTGTTTTTTTAATCCCTGTAATAGAAAAAAGTTTTTTTACAACAGTTGGCATTACGCATTCATAACTTGTGCTTGTGCCATTAGAAAACCATACATAGCGCTCTTGTCCCATACCCATGTCAAGAACTTTTAAAGGAAGTTCTCTTATTTGGCCTGTGCTTATGTCGAATTGCATATAAACTTGGTTGCCTAATTCAAGGCCATGAGAAAAGTATTCCATGCTTGGTCCTAATTTTCCAGAACCTGCCCATGCATCTTCATGAAACTGTATACTTTCTTCTGGGATTTTAAGTTCTTCTGTAAGCCAAAGATAAATATGCTCTAAATATTCTTCTGGTTTATAATTAGCAGGTTTTTCGAAAGCATGTTGTCCTATCATAACAAATCCTGTATAATGCCTTCCTGTTACACCTACATTATCTATGTCATTGAATCTCAAACAAAATTGCGGAACTGTTAATGGATTTGCTATTGGCTCGCTTACTCCTTCTAAAACATATGGTATAAAATCATCTATGCTCGCTTCTACAAAAAATAAATCTTCCCTCCATCTTGCTACTACAGGATAGCGTGAAATAGGGGTGTAACCAAATTTTTCTAAAAATTTTGAAAATCTTTGCCAAACTTCTGGAAAGCAAAGGGGCTTTATTATTTTTTTACCTATAAACTGGTATTCTCCTATACAATTTGGATCACCGCATATGCTACGCTCAACACAGCTCCAAAAATAATTTCCACAAACTTTACACTTATACCTTTTAAACCCGTGCTCAATTAAAGCTTTTACAGGATAGTATTTCTCTGGTTTTTCCTGAGCTTTTTTCTTAAATTCATTTTTTATTCTTTTTTCCTGTTCTGTTGCCATAAGTAAAAGTTATTTTTAAATTATTTTAATAACTTTAGTTTAGTAAGATAAAATTATCTATGGGCCCGTAGCTCAGTCTGGTAGAGCAGCCGGCTCTTAATAAAAGAGCCGTCCGATTTTGATGAGGAGAAACCGGCAGGTCGCGGGTTCAAATCCCGTCGGGCCCACCATATTGCTATGAGTTAATACAACTTTGGTAAAAATAAAAAAGAAACTAAAAATATTTTTCAATTTTCTATTTCCCTG
>DQVX01000065.1 GCA_015661515.1 Nanobdellota archaeon | reverse complement strand
TTCTCCAATAATTACATATGAAGGTGATGAATAAAAATACGGGCTTGATTTACATTTTTCAGATGTTATCGGAAAATACTCTCCGTTTCCTGAAATAGAGTAGCTAATACCAAAAAAATTACACTCGACCATAGGAAGCTTGGGTGATAATCCACCAAGATACTTTGAAGGTATGGTTATTGTTTTACAATTGAATTTTTTCTCTAAATTAATTTTACTACAATCCAAATAATTTTTCTTTTTCACGCAACCTGCTTCAATAAAAGGAGAAATATCTACTGTTAAATTCGGCTCCGGAGTTTCTATGATTATTGGTGTAAAATTATACCAAGCTATAAAAATCCCGGCCAAAATTAAAGTAAACATAATAATATAACTTATTTTCATACTTATTTTCATAAAATTCTGCTTCTGGTTGGAGCGAAACAGCACCTTTAACCACCCTTATGAAAGGCTTATAAGTATAGCTTTTGAGAGCACTATGTTACCTTTATTCATCCGCATTTTCCTGTTGAAACAGAAGAAGTTTGCGAAAGCTTTTGAGAGCATTCTTTTGGTGGGTTTATAAAACCAATGCATATAGCCTGTTTAAATGCTTCTGGTGTTCTTTGTCCTCTATAGGTTACATTATTTATAAATAGAGTTGGTGATGCAGTAACACCGTATTTTTTGTTAAGTTCATATTCTTCTTTTAGATAAGCTGTGGCATTAACTTTAACACACTCTTCTATTTTAGCTATATCTATACCAACTTCCTGAGCAACTGTTTTCCAGCATGTTTCTATGTTATTATAATCACAGCTCTTTAACTGTTTTTCCATATAGCTCCAATAAGCATCCCAGCCATAAAGCTTTGCTATGCATATTTCACGAAGGTTTTCTTTTAGTTCTTTTAATCCATGCATTGCACAATAAGAATCTATGCAGTACTGTTCTTCTCTACCTTTGTAGTAATCACTTGGATATATTACGTAATGCACTTTTATGTCTGCCTTATCCTTTAAAAGTCTATAAACATTTATCATAGCTTCTGCTGCTTGTCTTCCATATGGACAAAAACTCATTATAAAAAGCTTAACTTCTGGTTTTTCTGTTTTAGGAATATTTTTTTCCATTTTCTTTTTCTGTTCTTCAAGCTTTCTTTTTGTTTCCTCAATATCTATAACATTATAAGGTAATACTAAAACATTTCTTTGCTTAAGAATTACCGGAATATGGTTTCCTTTATATTCTGTTAAAATCCAACAAACGTTTTCTTCAGAATAATTTATAAGAGAAGCTTTAGTTCCAGGCCTTACAAAGTTTTGGTTTATAAATTCTATAGCTTTTTGAACATCTGAATCTGTACATGCCTGAGAAATTTTAGCTTCAACTGTTTTTTGTTCTTTAGGAATTAAAGCAAAATATGTGCTTATAATAAATGCTATAAGTAAAACACCTGAAGTAATTTTCCAAAAAAACACAGGGTCTTTTTTCTTTTGCTTTTTATGTTTTGACATTGACTAAAATTTTCAAAAAGAAGTATATAAAGATTTTATTTAGGAAGAATTATCCCTCCTAAATCTTCATATTTTCCTTCAAGATACGCCTTTGCTGTTAAAGCACAAAGTAAAGCATCGTATTCATCTTTACTTCTATACTTTTGTTTTTCTAAACCAAAAATTTTTTCACTTGCAGCAGCAAAAACTTCTATAACTTCTATTCCCATTTTTCTTATTTCCTGTGCAAGATTCTTAGCTCTTAAAGCAAGTAAACGCATTGATGGAAGTAAAAGCGATAGTGGCCTAAAACCACGTTTCATTAAAAGAAGTTCTCCTATTCTCCATGCAATTCCTGGTGGAGGTAACCAAAGAGGTGCATCGATTGCAACAACCTGTGGCTTGAGTCTTGAAATTTCTCTTAGAATTTCTTTATCCGTAAAAAGTTTTTTTGTTTTAGCTCCTTTTGGCGTTAAAACACAAAAGCCTGTAGGATTTTCTTCTTTACCAGCAAGATCTATTCCCACAACACAAAAATTATTTTTATCTTCCATAACAAAATTTCATAAACATTTTGTATTAAAATTTCTTTATGCAAATAATAGATTTTCATGTTCATAGCTCTGTTTCAAAAGATTCTAACATATCTCCAAAAATTATTCCAAAAATTATGAGAAATTTAAGTTATAATGCTGTTTGTATAGCAGATCATAACTCAAATAAAGGTGGTTTAATTGCATCAAAATATGCTCCTAAAAACTTTATTGTTCTTATAGGACAAGAAATAAAAACTCCACAAGGAGAAATAATAGTTGTTGGAAGTGAGAAAAAGCTTTTTGGAAATATATGGGAAATAATAGATATAGCAGAAGAAGAAAATTTATTAACTATTCTTCCACATCCATTTGATTTTATAAGGAAAAATTCTGCTTGTAGAAAACTTAATAAAAAAGATTTAATAAAACTTTTTAAAAAAGTGCATGCTATAGAAGCTTTTAATTCTCGTTGTATATTTAATATACATAACTCTTTAGCAAAATTTTACGCAAAAATGTTTAGAAAATCATTAGTTGCAGGAAGTGATGCACATACTTTAAGTGAGCTTGGTAATGCAAAAACTTTTGTTGAAGCCGAATTAAGCAAAGATAGTATTTTTGAAGCTGTAAGAAAAGGGAAAACAAAAATTTTTGGTAAAAAAAGTTGTTTTATTATGCATATGAAAAGTTTTTACATTAGCTGTAAAACTTTTTTACAAGAAAAGAAAAAATTAATGGAGTGAATATTGTAAATATAGTAGTGCTTGCTACAAGCACAGAATAAAGCTGTTGTGAAATTATATTTGCTTCATAAAGATATTTTATTATTACAAGACTTGTGCTAAATCTTGTACAAAGCCCTATACCTAAAATTAAAGCATTCTTTTTACCAAGTTCTTTTTTTGCTGAAATATAACTTGCAATTATTTTTCCTATTCCTGTAAGAATTACGATTATGCCAATATAAGAAGCGTAATTTATTATATAGCTAAATTCTGTTGTACTACCTACCCATACAAAGAAAATAGGTGCAAAAAAGCCATAGCTCATTGTTTTTATTTCAGATTCTATAAGCTCTAATCTTTTTTCAGGAAGAAAAGTTCTAAGTCCCACGCCAGCTAATATAGCACCTAATGGAGATGCATCTGCAAAACTTCCTAAACTAAGAAAAACAAAAAACACGAAAAATACAAAAACAAAAAGAGTTTCTATTTTTGGGTGTTTAAATTTTCTTCCTTCTTCTTTAAGATAAGAAAATAAATAAGTTAGCAAAAATAACATAGAAAGTCCAAAAATTATTGCTATTATTTCTATTTCTGGTTTTGAAAAACTTGTACCTACAAGAAAAGAAGCAAGAACTAAAGTTAAAACTTCAAAAGCATCATCAAGAATGCCTATTCCAATAATAACTTTTCCTAATGGCTTTTTTAAAAGATTTGTCTCTTCTAATATAGGAATGAGCACAGCTTCTCCAACTGTTGCAAAAGAAAGAGCAACAATAAAAGCTGGAAGAATTGGTAAAGAAAATAAAAAATGTAGTAAGAAACATCCTATTATTCCTTCTATGAAAATTATAAATGCTGTTGCTTTTCCATAAAATTTTACATTTTTCAAAAGCTCATTAAGGTCTATTTCAAATCCTATCATAAAAAGAAGAAAATGCATTCCTAATAGTGCTAAAAAAGAAAAAGTCTCTGAAGTTACAAGTTCTTGAAATTCTTGGGTTATAGAAATTATAAATCCAAAAATTAATGCTGAAAATATCCAAGGTACTTTTATTTTTTCTAAAAAATGTCCTACAAAGAATGTAAAAAGATATATTATTGCAAGTAATATTGCAAGCTCCATAAAATTTAAAAACTTTTATGTACTATAAAAATTTGGCTCCCGGCCAAACCGGGGAGGCAAGACCCGTTCCCATTCCGAACACGGCAGTGAATCTCCCCGGGGATCTGGCAAGTACTGTGCCCGCAAGGGCACGGGAACGCCAGGACGCCGGGTAGCCACTATTTTTCTTTTTCATTAGTTTTGTTAGATTCTTCATTTTTTACAAGCAATTCTTTTATTCGGATTCCAAATCTTCTTATATATTCTTTCATAAGATTAAGCTCTTTATCGCTTATTTCAGAAAATTTCTTTTCTTCTACAAGTTTTCGCATTTCTATTATTTTTCTAAAAACTTCACGATAAAACTCTGGTGCAATACCTTTTTCTATTATTTCTTTTTCAAACGCTTCTGGCAATTTTTTTGGATCATCTGGTAATTTATTTATAGAAGAAAGATAAGCCACTATACTTTTAATCATAAACTCATAAGCTTCTTTTACATCTTTTTCCTTTTGCTTTATATCTAAAGTTAAGAATATTTTTCTAACTTTTTTGTAAAATTCTTCAGCTTTTTTTATCCACTCATCAAGTTCATTTCCTGAAATTTCTTTTATTTCGCCATGATCTACAGCTTTATAAAATTTAACAACTTTTTCTACAAGCTCGGCATCTTTTTCTTCAAGTAAACCTGGTTTAACTAAGTGGTTTCTTACATATTCTGCTGTTAATTTAGGTGCAGGTGGGGTTATGCCTAAGTACATTAAAAGCCCTTGAACTGAATCTAAAATTGTATGGTATACATCTACAGCAACTATTTTTGCTTTCATTCTTTTTGCTCTTTCTATATAATCTTCAACACCTTCTATTCTTGTAATAGCAGCTTCTTTTGTAAGAGGAAACTTACCCCATTCTAAAAGCTTTCGCATAGGAATGAAAAACCCTGTATCGTAAATAGCAAAACCTTCCCTTACTATGTTTATAAAAAGTGGGTGACTATTTCTTAACCCATCTATAAATTCTGTTAAAGCAATTATTGGTTGGATATGAATTCGTTTATCTATTTTTTTAGCTATTTCATATAAATCCTCATCTATTTTATCTCTGATTTTATTGAAATCTTTTAAGCTGTATTTAGTGTCATCAAAAATTATGTAAATATCAACATCACTTTTTGCAGTTAAATCACCGCGAGTTACTGAACCCCATATAATAATTGTTTTTATGAAATCACCGAACTTTTCAAGAACTTTTTTCTTAAATTCTTCAGCAATTTTAAGTCTTGATTCAATTGAAAATTTCTTAAGTTTTTTTCCTATAGATTTTTTCTTTGTCATGTTACCACCATATAATAAATACACTTAGCTAATATATAAATGTTTCGATAGTATTTTATTGCATAGAAGCAATATAAATTATTATTTGTTATGAAAAAGTAATTTTAAGGGGATAAAATGATTGCAGGAATAGATGAAGCAGGAAGAGGTGCTGTTATAGGACCTATGGTAATAGCTTGTGTACTTGTTGAAAATGAAAATAAGCTTGTAGAATTAGGAGTAAAAGATAGTAAATTACTTTCACCTGAAAAAAGAGAAGAGCTTTACAAAAAAATATTAAAAGTAGTTAATGATTATGTTGTAATAAAAATTCCTGCTCAAGAAATAGATGAAATGAGAAAAAGATATTCTCTTAATGTTATAGAAGCTCTAAAAATGGCAGAGATAATAAATGTTCTAAAACCAGAAAAAGTTTTTGTTGACTGCCCACAAGCTAATACAATAAAATTTACCGAGATTTTAAGATCTATGTTAAAATATCAAGTAAAAATTATTGCAGAAAATTTTGCTGATGCTAAATATCCTGTAGTAGCTGCTGCAAGTATAATAGCAAAAGTTGAAAGAGATAGAGAAATAGAAAAATTAAAAAAAGAATTTAATTTTGACTTTGGAGTTGGCTATCCACATGATGAAAGAACAATAAATTTTCTCAAAAAATTTAAAGAACTGCCTAATTGCGTAAGAAAATCTTGGAGCACAACATTGGAAATTGAAAATCAAAAAAAGCAAAAAAAGTTAGAAGATTTTTAAATTTTTACACTCCTTTTGGCTTATGAAGAGTTTCCATTTTCTCTTTATGTTTTACAACAATTTTTTCAAGTCTATCCATAGCTTCTCCAATTGCATCACGCAAATCCCATGCTTGAGCACTTGAAAGGAACACACCTTCATCTGTCATTACTCTACATCTTACAGAGAAAAGCTTTCTATCTCCTGTTTTTCTATATCTTTTAACATGAATATGTGCGTATTGAACAGGATAAATAGAGTGTATTTTTCTTATAGCATCTGAAACTATTCTATCAACTGTTTCCATTACAAATTCATCTTCTTCTTCAAGCCCTGAATAATTGACATAAACTCCTTCTTCTTTTTTACTTGCCAACCAAAGCTCTATAATATCTCTTGTTGTTATAACTCCTAAAGGAGAGTTATCTTCTACTATTATACAACCTCTTTCTCCTCTTTCAAGCATTTTTTCTATTATTTCTGAAAGCCTTGCGTTTTTTTCTGCTGTAAGAGGAGTATTATTCATAATAGTAGAAACAGGTATATCCATAATTGTTAGTTTTTCTGCAGCCATTGAATACCAGGAAATTCTTTCTTTTGGTTGAATAGCTTTTAATAAATCCATAATAGTAACTTCTCCTACAAGTTTATCCTCATCATCTACAACAGGCAGTCTTGAAATATTTTTTTCTCTCATTAAAAATCTAGCTTTTCCTATATCTTCATCTTTATGTATAACTATTGCTGGTGACATTACTTCTTCTGCTGTTTTGTTTTTTACAATCTTTTCGTTTTTCAACACTTTGATTGCATCAAAAACAGTAAAAATTCCTATAGCTTTTCCATTTTCATCAAAAACAGGTAATGCTCTTAAACCTGTTTGGAAAAGTAATTCAACAGCTTTTTCAAAATCTTCATCTTTATTGACATGAGGTGGGTGTATCATTACGCTTTCTATTTTTGTTTTAGTAGGATCTTGAACATTTTTTTGAGCTAAAATTTTATAATGGACAAACCCTACAACCTCGCCTTTTGAATCAATTACTAAAGCTTCGTGTACATTCTCGTTTTCCATAAGGCTTATAAACTCAATTACAGGATCTTCTGGTTTTAAGCTATGAAAATCTTTTGTCATGACTTCATGCACTTTCATATTCTTCACCAAACCAAAGTTGTAATAATAAGTTTATAAAAATTGTTATTTATGGTTTAAAGAATTTTACTTGAAAATATTTTACTTTTTCATCTTTACTTACGACAGCCCAAAGCATTTGGGCTCTTATAGTATGCGCAAGTCTTACAGCTCTTGCAAGCTCTTGGAAAGAAAATTTAAAACCTTCTGGTACACAAAAAACAACCCATTTAGTATGCTCTCTCACAGATTTTTTACCACGCTTTAATGGATGTACTCCGCGCTCATAAACGCGGAAATCGCAACCAAATTTAAGCCCTGTTTTTGTAGGCAGTTCTTTATCTCTTAAATCTCTATAAACTACGTAGCGAAAGTGAAATCTATAATCATTTTTCTTGCAATACTCATAAAATTCTTTAAGTGTTAATTTCTTATCCCCCAAATAAACAGAAATTTTTCCTTTTTCTTGTAAATAGAAAGCTTCAAAAAGAGAAAGCTCAAGTCTATCTTCTCTTAACTTTCCAAAATAACCCTCGTTAAAAAGTTTCTTTGCACTATTTCTATCCCATACTATTACTTTATCTCCATGAATGTATGCTTTTATCATTTTCCTCACAACTCCTTTTTCATGTCAACTATGTAATAAGTTATATCATTATCACCATCAACAATAGCCCATACAACTTTTGCTCTTATATTTTTTCCTAATTTAGCTGTTCTTTCAAGCTCATCTAAGCTACAAGCATTATTTTCTGAATACGCGAAAACAAGCCATTTTATACCGCTATGCTTATTTGGCTTTGCACCACGCTCATAAACAAAAAAATCTACACCACTAGCTCCTATTCTTACAGGCAAACCTCGTGTTCTTAAATCTTTATATACCAAAAATTTAACAACAAAATTTTCTTTCAATTCACTTCCTATATTGAAAATATCCTTAAGAGAAAGCTTTTTTCCTCTAAGCTCTATTTCTAATCTTCCTCTTTCCATTAAAAATGCTGCTTCAATAAGATCAAGTTCTAAAATATCTTGCTTAAGTTCTCCATACCAGCTTTTTTCAAAAAATTCTTTTATTTCCTTACCTTTAGCAATAACTTTATCATTTACTAGAACTCCTTTAAGCATATTATTTTTTCAGAGCTCAATATTTATACCTTTTGCCGTAAGCTTGAGCTCGCATGAATCACAAAATCTAAGCTCTTTAAAATCTATGTGGGAAACACTTTGAGAAAAATACATTATACATTTTTCATTTTTGCAATGCTCCAACCCAAATAAATGGCCTAAAACATGAAGAATTTCTTTTAATGTTCTTTCGATAAGTTTTTGGAAATCAGAATTATTTCCATAAAATTCTTCTCTTAATCTAAAAGTAGAAACTATTCCAACTCCTTCCAAAGGATCTTCTACAGCAAAAACAAAATTTAAACCGTTGTAGTATATATCTTCTTCTGTTATACCTATACATGGTATGCTTTGATCTATACCCATTCCACAGCTTCTTTTTAATTTTTCCATAATTTTCTCTGCGTCATACTGCCTTCTCCATATATTATATTCATTTTTCGTAAGCTCTATTGCTGGGAGAATTTTAGCTCTAAGCCCATAGATTCCTGAAATCTTTGTTACTATTGTTTTTAAAATATCTTGGCTAACTTTTCCTACAGGAATTATTTTTATCAACATAATTGGTGGGACGGCGGGGATTTGAACCCCGGACAACACGGTCTTCAGCCGTGCGCTCTCCCAGGCTGAGCTACCGTCCCCTTGTGAAAATTTTTAAGTTTATTATATTTTTAAGTTTTATGGATGTAATATCTCATATACTTTTTGCTCATATAATTTATGGAAAACAATCATTTTCTTTAGAAATGGCTATAGGTGCTGTATTCCAGGATTTAGATAGAATTTATTCTTATTCAAGAAAAAGATTTTTTGGAGCCGAATCAAGAACATTTTTCCATGAGCTTCCTTTTATTTCAGCTGTAATTTTAATTGCTTGGTTTTTAAATTTCAAACTCTTTGTACTTGGTGTAATTTCTCATGTGATTTTAGATTTTATTACAGGGCATACAAAACCTTTTTATCCTTTTTACAATAAAGATGTAAACTTTAACTTACCATTAAAAGCTAAACTATTGCTAGGTGTTATAATATGGGTTATTGGTCTAAATATTATTCTAAGTTAGATAAATACTTTGAAAAATTACCTAAAATAAATCCTGATTTTATTAGCTTATCTAGTGTTATTTTGAGTGTAGTTTTTGTATATATAAATATCAACCTTTTTAATTCCCATTTAGTTAATCTTTTACTTCTTTTTTTAATCCTGGTTTTAGATTATCTCGATGGCGTATTTGCAAGAAAAATAAACAAAAAAGATGAGCATATTGATATAGCTTGTGATAGAATTTCTGAACTCGCGATATTTTCAGTACCTTTTCTTTATCATTTACTTCCTTTAGTAATTTTTAACATAATTTTATCCGTAATTAAACTTAAGAAAAACATAAGGTTTCCCATAGTTCTACCTTTAAGGCAGGGAGTATTTATTATATTTTTATGGTTTTTTGTAAGTAATTATTTCTAAGATGATGAGCGGCCCACTTGCTGAGAGGTGATGAATTCAGCCTTGGCTGATTTAAGTTGAAAAATATTGTTAAAAGTTTAACTAAAAACTGTAAAACAATTAGAAAAAATACTTAAAGAGCAGAAAATTGAAATTGAAGAAATAAACATCCGAATATTTTAGCAATATTGGGTATAAGGAGATATGGAAAAAGTATTTTATCCTTGCAAATATTCGAAAAAAGAAATTTTGGATATGTTAATTTTGCTGATGAAAGATTAGAAGAATTAACAATATAATATCCATTTAGTTTTCGCGAAATTCTGAATTAAGAGGCGATATAAAAAAGAAGATATAAAATCTCTTGCAAGATATCTTATAAGCAATTCTTCTTGTGAAGTTCTTCTTCTAAGGATAAACCTGAAGCTATAATAATAACATGGAATTACGAAGCAGAAGAAGAAATTAAAGGAAAAAATAATGTTTATTCCACTTTGGAGGTGGTTGTTAAAAACATCCTTCTAAGATTTGCTTAAATATTTTCTTTTCAAGAAATTTACAAATTTTTCTATTGCTCTTTTTCTATGGGAAATCTTATTTTTAAGCTCAACATCTTCAGCAAATGTTTTATTATAACCTTTTGGAATAAAAATAGGATCAAAACCAAAACCAAAATTTCCGCGAATACTATAAGCTATCTTTCCTTTACAACAACCTTTAAAAAAATGTATTTTATGGTTTTCATCAACAAAAGCTATAACTGCTTTAAAAATAGCTTTTCTATTTTTTATTCCGTTGAGAAGCTTTAGTATACCTTGATTGCCTATTGTTTTAAACACATATGCAGAATACACTCCTGGAAATCCATTTAAAGCTTCTATAAACAATCCTGCATCTTCAACAAACACAGGCTTTTTTATTTTTTCATAAGCTGTTTTTACTTTTTCTTTAGCAACATCTTCAAGTTTATTTGCTTGAATCTCAATAAGCTTTGCTGAAACTTTTTTAACCTTTATTCCAGCTACTTCAAGTATAGCTTTGTATTCCTTAAGTTTATGCTTATTGCCTGTGCAAAAATAAATTTCCATGAATTTTAACTAAACCTTTAAATACTATAAAAAATTACATCTCTTCGTGAGCAAAGAAAAGAGCAAAAAAGATAGAATTATTGGAAAACATGTATGGGCAAATCTTTATGATATTGATAAAAAATATCTTAATTCTAAATCTAGACTTAAACTTTTAATAAAAAAAGCTGTAAAAGAAAGTGGTGCTACCCTTCATGAAATTGTTTCTTGGAAATTCGGGGGTAAAAAAGGTGGGGTTAGTGTTATAGCTTTAGTTTTAGAAAGTCATTTTGCAATTCATACATGGAAAGAATACAAATATGCAACCGTAGATATCTATACTTGTGGTGATAAAGCAAATCCTGAAAAAGCTCTTGAAATAATTGTAACTGAATTGAAACCTAAAAAAATTAAGAAAGGGAAAATTGAAAGAAGTATGTAAATTGATTAAACCCAATGGCGCCCCGGCCAGGAGTTTCGTAATAAAATTCATCTCGAACCTGGGACCTTGCGGTTAACAGCCGCACGCTCTACCTGCTGAGCTACCGGGGCTCTGTAAAAATAAAATAAAAGTAAAGATTTATAAACATTCGCATACGATTAATCTAAAGAGTGATTTTTATGGAGGTAATGCCGGAATTCATGGGATATGATAGAGCAATAGTAACATTTTCTCCAGATGGTAGACTATTTCAAGTAGAGTATGCAAGAGAAGCTGTAAAAAGAGGGACAACTTCTTTAGGAGTTGTGTTTAAAGATGGAGTAATCCTTGCAGCTGTAAGGCCTTTACCACCATTAGCAGTTCCTAATTCAGGAAGTGATAAAATACACCAAATAGAAGATCATATTGGCTGTGTAATTTCCGGATTTATTGCAGATGGAAGAGTGTTAATAGATATGGCAAGAGTTCAAGCCCAAATATTTCGTTTAACTTATGAAGAACCTATAGATGTTTTAGGTTGTGTTAAAGATCTTAGTGATAGAATGCAAATCTTTACTCAATATGGCGGTGTGAGACCTTTTGGTGTTGCATTACTTATAGGAGGTGTTGATGAAAAAGGCCCACAACTTTTTGAAATAGATCCAAGCTCAGCTTTTTATGGGTGGAAAGCTCAAGCCATAGGAAGAGGAGCAGAAACTGCACTAAAAATTTTGAGAAAATCTTGGAAAGAAAATCTTAATCAAGAACAAGCTTTAACTTTGACTCTTAAAGCTTTAAAAGCTGGAGAAAAAGATGCAAAAATTGAAGAAGTTGAAGTTGCTATTATAAATAAAGAAGGTTTTAAAAAATACACAGGATATGCAAATCCTAAATTTTTGAAGAAATATTGGTAGAAGCTTTTTTCAACATTTCTATTATTTCTTTTCCTAACTCAAATTCCTCTGAAGGTATTTCATTTTTAAATTCTTCCATTGCTTTCAAATCTTCTTTTGTAAAGTACGTATAAAGAATATCACCTTCTTTTACATTTCTTCCTATAACAGCTCCTTCTATAGATATTGCTACTCTATCTCCTTTTTTCGCACTTTCTATTGTTTGACCTTCACTTTGAATTTCTTTTATTTCACCTATTTCTTTTCCATTTTTAATGAGTTTAACTTCTCTTTTAAGAACTCCTTCTAAAACTTCTATTCCAACTATTGCTGGCTTACTCTGGCGAAATACAAAGCCTGGAAGTATTTTTATTTTTGCAGGTCTTCTCAAAGCTTCAAATTTTTCTTTCTTCTCTCTTTCTTTTTCTCTTTCTATCCAGGTATTAAAATCTTCTATGAGTTTGTAAATTACATTACTTGAAAATATTTTTATTTTTCTATTTTTTGCTTCTATTTCCGCATCTTTATCTATTTCAACATTAAAAGCAAGAATTACTCTATTATACTTTTCCTGTGTATCTGCAAGCATTACATCATTTTTAGAAACATTACCAACTTCTGCTTTTTTAATAGGAATATTTTCTTTTTTTAGAACATTTATAAGCGCATCTAAACTGCCTAAGGTATCTGCCTTTACTATTATCCCTTCTCCTGTTGTTTCAAATTCCACGGATTGAATATCTTTTTTAAGCATTTCTTTTATTTTTTCTATTTCTTTTTCATTTGAAAGAGCAACTACAGGCATTCCTGCTTTAACTCCTTCCAAATCAGGAGCAGCTATTCTAACTCCACATGCAGCTTTTACTGAAGAAACATTTTCAAACCGCTTTTCTGTTCTTAATTCACTAAGTGGTTTTGGTTTGAGAATAGCTTTAATTTTTGTTACTTTTATTTCTTCTCCTCCTATCACAAGCCAATCTCCTTTATGGGCTTCACCATCATAAAATATAACATCTATTACTGTCCCAAATCCTTTCATTTCTTTAACTTCAAGAATAGAGCCATAAGCTATTTCTCCTTTTATTTTTATTTTTTCTTTGAGAAATACTTGAGCTAATCCAGAAATAATCATTAAAAGCTCTTGAATTCCTTCTCCTGTAACTCCTGAACAAGGTATAATAGCTACTGTTTTTTTGAAATCACTTATTCTATCAAAACGTTCTGCATCAAAACCAAGCTCACTTAATTGTGCAACAAGAGTATAAACAAGCTCTTCAAGTTTTTGTTTTACATGTTCTGGTTGTTTATTAAAACTTTCAATAAATGGCTTATCTTTTTGTGGTATCCATCCAGGAATTCTATCTATTTTTGTCGCAGCAACCACAAATGGTGTGCGAAATGTTTTTAAATATTCTATACTTTCCTTTGTTTGAGCTTGCACACCTTCGTTTATGTCTATAACTAAAATTGCTAAATCAGCGCAGCTTCCGCCTATTCTTCTTAAAAGCGAAAAGGCTTCATGACCTGGAGTATCTAAAATTAGCAAGCCTGGAATTTCAAGTTTTATATTATATTTTTTTAGAATATCTCCACAAATTTTCTCTATTGTATCTTTTGGTATTTCTGTTGCACCTATTGCTTGTGTTATTCCTCCTGCTTCTTTTGCTGCTATAGCTGTGGCTCTAATTTTATCTAATAAAGTCGTTTTTCCATGATCAACATGACCAAGCACGCATATTATAGGTTGGCGTAGCATGAAATTATTGAGTAAACTTAAGAATATAAATGATTGTACTTTAACCGTAATCTTTAAAAAGTTTAAATGTATTTTTTAATATAACACGCCAGGTGGCGTTACGGCTTGATTAAAGATGAAAAGCCGGGGTCCAACCTGGCGTAAAGTAATGAGGAATTTAACTTCTGTTAATTCTGATGCGGGAGCAGGCACCGCATAAGGCAGGGACGTATTCCTCCCCTGCCAATTCCGGTTGATCCCGCCGGAGGCCACCGCTATCCGCCTGGGACTAAGCCATGCGAGTCGGAGGTGGCGCCCTCTGGGCGCTGCCTGGCGAACTGCTGAGTAACACGTAGCCAACCTACCCTGGGGAGGGGGATAATCCCGGGAAACTGGGGCTAATCCCCCATAGCTCTAAGGTACTGGAATGTCCTTAGAGCGAAAGGCCCCGCTTTTGCGGGGTGCCCCAGGATGGGGCTGCGGCCCATCAGGTTGTTGCCGGGGTAACGTCCCGGCAAGCCTATAACGGGTAGGGGCCTTGAGAGAGGGAGCCCCCAGATGCCCTCTGAGACATGAGGGCAGGGCCTACGGGTCGCAGCAGGCGCGAAACCTTCGCAATGCGCGCAAGCGCGACGAGGTCAGGCGGAGTGGCTCCGCTCTGCGGAGCCTTTTCCCGAGGTTAAACACCTCGGGGAATAAGGGGTGGGCAAGACGGGTGCCAGCCGCCACGGTAATACCCGCGCCCCAAGTGGTGGTCGCGATTATTGGGCCTAAAGCGCCCGTAGCCGGGTAGGCAAGTTCCCCGTGAAATCGGCTAGTAAACTAGCCGGCGTGCGGGGAAGACTGCCTACCTTGGGACCGGGAGAGGCCGGGGGTATTCCCGGGGTAGGGGTAAAATCCTCTGATCCCGGGAGGACCACCAGTGCCGAAGGCGCCCGGCCAGAACGCGCTCGACGGTGAGGGACGAA
>DQVX01000007.1 GCA_015661515.1 Nanobdellota archaeon | reverse complement strand
CTTTATCTTATCCAACGCATCAGAAATAGCATCCATCGGTGTGCATAGAAAAATAACATCAAATTTCCCTATCTCCTCAATCTCAATATCACTTTTTTCCTTTATAATGTCATACCCAGCAAC
Source organism: Nanobdellota archaeon (assembly GCA_015661515.1). Lineage (GTDB taxonomy): Archaea > Aenigmatarchaeota > Aenigmatarchaeia > Aenigmatarchaeales > SZUA-1535 > SZUA-1535. The sequence goes on along the minus strand of DQVX01000007.1, from coordinate 7,090 downwards.
ATCGTAACCTCTTGAGTAGAAAAAATCTCTAAAGAACGAACCCATTCCCCCTACTCCATATATAAGAAGCTTCATGAACTAAATATATAAATTTTAATTATATAATTTTTGGGCCTTTGAAATATCCATTTTCTTTATGTTCTGTATTGCTTAATGCTTCTTCTTGAGAAAATGATGGCTTAGGAATATCTTCTCGCCACACATTTTTTATTTCAATAGGATGAAATGCAGGCTCAACATTTTCTGTATTTACTTCTTGCATTTTGGAAAAAGCTTTTTCTATTTCTTCAAGTTCTTTTGCAAATTTTTCTATTTCTTCATCAGAAAGTTTTAATCTAGCAATTTCAGAAACTTTTTTTACGATTTCTTTATTTATCATACTTTTTATTTACAAACATAGACATTTAAAAATTTCACTAAAGCAGTTATATTAGCTTTTTATCTTTTCTACTTTTTTCCCTTTTTCTTGTGGTATTATTTTTAATTCGGCGTTTTCAAATTCTTTTTTGATTTTTCTATCGTATAGTTCGTAAAGAAAAATAGCTAAAGCACTTACCTCGCTATGTGGCTGATGGCCTATTGCAAGATTATAATCAGCTATTTCATAAACTTCCTTAGGAACTTTTTCACTCCCAACAATTATAACTATATCTTTTCCTTTTTTCCATAAATCTTTAACCTCTTCCAATCTTTTTGTAAAATATATTCCATACATTGTTAAATGCACTTTTATTCCAGAAAAATTTTTCAACCATTCTTTCCAATTTTTCACATATTCTATTTCAAAATTCCCACCCCATCTTTTTACAACATCTTTAATACTTTCAATTAGTTTTTCATCATATTCACCAGAAAAAACAATTTTTTGAGCTCCAAAAGCTCTTGCAACAAGAGCAACATGTGTGCTAATCCTTTTATCTCTTTCTTTTCTATGCCCCAGTCTAAGTACTATAATCATAATTTTAGCATGTAAGCAATTCTTTATAAGCTTCTTTATAAATAATATATCCTATGTTGTATTCTGAACTTGTGAAAATTTATCAAAAGTTAGAAACAAGAACATCAAAGCTTGAAAAAATTAAAATAATAGCTAACTTTATCAAAAAAATAGATGAAAAAAACCTTAAATATGTCATTTATTTACTTCAAGGTAGAGTATTTCCAAAATATGATGAGCATGAATTAGGAGTAGCTTCTCAGCTTATGATAAAAGCTATTTCTCGTGCTTCTGGAATTAGCGAAAGTAAAATTAATGAAATGTTTAAAAAATCAGGAGACTTAGGAAAAGTAGCAGAAATTGTAGTAAGAAATAGAAGACAATCCACGCTTTTTAGAATTCCATTAACTGTAGAAAAAGTTTTTGAAAATCTTAGAAAAGTAGCTTTACAAGAGGGAGAAGGAAGTCAAGATAGAAAGATTTCACTTATAGCAGAACTTCTTACAAACGCGTCTCCAGAAGAAGCAAAATACATAGTGAGAACTGTATTAGAAGAGCTAAGAATAGGTGTTGCAGAAGGAATTCTTCGCGATGCTATAGCTTTAGCTTATAATATTGATGTTGATACAGTAGAATATGCATGGAATATTCTTTCTGATTTTGCAGAAGTTGCTAAAATAGCAAGTAAAATGGGTAGACAAGGTTTAAAAAATGTTAAACCAAAATTAGGAAAACCAATTCAAATGATGTTAGGAGTGGCTGCAAAAAGTATAGAAGAAGTTTTAAGAGAATATCGCCATGTAGTTGTTGAATTCAAGTACGATGGTTTTAGGGCTCAAATTCATAAAAAGGGAAATAAAATATGGATATTTTCTAGAAGATTAGAAAATGTAACTTCCCAATTCCCAGATATAGTTGAAGCATGTAAAAATTCACTTAAAGCTGAAGAATGTATAGTAGAAGGGGAAATTTGGGCAGTTGATGAAAAAGGTAATCCTAAACCATTTCAACTTCTTAGCCAAAGAATTCATAGAAAATATGATATCCACAAAATGGTTGAAAAAATACCTGTTCAATTAAATCTTTTTGACATAGTATTTCTTAATGGAGAAGTACTTTTTTCTAAACCATTAAAAGAAAGAAGGAAATTACTTTTCCAAATTGTTGAAGAAAGCAATAAATTAAAACTTGCTGAATTTATAGAAACGAATGATGTGAAAAAAATAAGAGAATTTTATCAACGAGCCTTGGATTTAGGGCAAGAAGGTATAATGATAAAAAATCTCGATGCTCCTTATATGTTTGGAAGACATGTAGGTGGATGGTATAAAATAAAACCTACAATGGAAAATCTTGATTTAGTAATAATAGGTGCTGAATGGGGTACTGGCAAAAGAGCAGGTTGGTTCGGCTCATTAATATTAGGTTGTCGTGATCCTGATACTGGAGAATTTTTAGAATGCGGAATGCTTGGAACAGGTATAAAAGAGAAAAAAGAATCTCCTGGAGATGTAACTTTTGAAGAAATAACACAAATGTTAAAACCTTTAATAATAAAAGAAGAAGGAAAAAAAGTTTGGGTGAAACCAAAAATAGTTGTAGAAGTTTCTTACGAGGAAATTCAACGCTCTCCAAATTATGCAAGTGGTTTTGCTTTGCGTTTTCCACGTTTTGTAAGATTACGAGAAGATAAATCTCCTGAAGAAGCAGATACATTGGAAAGGATTAAAAAACTTTATGAGTCTCAAAAACATTAAATGGTGGACCCGGAGGGAATTTCTAATAAATTTATTTTCGAACCCTCGCTCTCCGCCTTGCAAGGGCGGCGTGTTTCCGCTACACCACGGGCCCGTATCTAAATGAAGTAATATTTTAAAATTTATTTAAATTTTTCTGATTACACTAATAAATCATGCAAAAAGAAAAAATTATTTTTGTTTCAAATGAAATACTTATAGATGAGATACCTGCCTATGCTGGCGGGCTTGGAATTCTTTCTGGCGGAATATTTTCTTCGGCAAGAGATATAAATTATCCAATGATAGGAGTAACTTTTGTTTATAGAAAAGGATATGTTAAACATAAAATAGAAAATAATGAAATAAAATTTCTTCCTGATGAATATAATCCTGAAGAGTATTTTAGAAAAATAAATAAAAAATTCTTTATAGAGTTAAAAAACTTAAGGATATGGTTTACTGTATGGGAATATAAGCTTTCTGATGAAGTCAAAATTCTTTTTATAGATTCTAATGTGCCTGAAAACCCAGAGCCTTTGAGAAAACTTACAGATAGGCTCTACATAGAAAGTTCAGAAGAAGAAAAAATTCTTAAACGTCTGCTTCTTGGTTTAGGAACACTTGAACTTGTAGAAGCACTAGGTATTAAACCTAAAAAATTTCATTTAAACGAATCTCATTGTGCTTTTTTGGCAATTGAATTATTTAAAAAATTAAAAAATATAGATTTACTTAGAAAAAAACTTGTTTTTACAACTCATACGGTTCTTCCACATGGTCATGAAAAATTTGATTATGCTTTAGTTGAACGATATTATGAAATCCCTAAGGAAATTAAAATTCTTTCACCTTTTATGCTTAATATGAGTAAAATTCTTTTTAATTTAGCAGGATTTGTAAATTGTGTTTCTTGGAAACATAAAGAAGTAATGAAAAGTTTTGGAAATGAAGTATTTTCAAATCTAGAAAAAATTGAAGTAATAACAAATGGTGTTCATACAAAATGGGTTGCAGAACCATTAAGAGCTCTTTATGATAAATACATTCCAGGATGGTTTAAAAATCCAGAAAAATTTGTATATGCAGGAAATATAAATATTAAAGAACTTGCTGAAGCAAAACAAAAAGCAAAAAAAGAGCTTATATCTCTTATAAATGCAGAAGGTTATGTAAATAAAGATTTTAATGAAAATTATATAACCCTTGTGCTTAGAAGAAGAATAACAGGTTATAAAAGGAATGATATTCTTTTCAAAGATATTGAAAAAATAGAAAGACTTTCTAAAAAATATAAACTTCAAGTTATTGTAAGTGGTGTTTGCCACCCATATGATAAAGAAGGAAAAAGAATTTTGGAATATCTTAAAGATGTTATGAGTGTGCTTTATTATACAAAATTAGCTTTATTATTAAGAAATGGGAAAAAATATGAAAGAGCCTGTGTTTCAGGAGGAGATTTGTTTATTCATACGCCTATTCCACCTTATGAAGCGTGTGGCACAAGTTGGATGAGAGCAGGAATAAATGCTCTACCTACACTTGCAACAAGAGATGGAGGAGTAGTGGAATGTATAATAGATAACTACAATGGTTGGCTTTTTGGAAAAAATAGAATAAATGTGAATGAAGCGTATGAGGATTTATACGAATTTTATTTGAAGCTTGAAAAAATTCTTGAACTTATAACACAAAAAAATAAAGAATACTTAAGAATATGCATTAATGCATTAAAAACAATAGGAAGTTTATTTAATACGCATAGAATGCTTAAAGAATATATTTCTAAAGCTTATGAAAGGTAAATTTATAAGTTTATTATTTTCTAAAAATTAAATTATGAAAAGAAATACATATATTTCAGGAATTATAACGTTTGCACTTCTTTTAAATATTTCTTTTGCTTTAAATTTTACTGTAGAACTAACATATCCTAAAAAAATATTTGCAGGAGAAAAAGGTATAGCAACTTTAAAAATAACAAATTATGAAGAAAAAGCACTTTTTACTTTTAGTGTTTTTGGCCCACAACCAAGTTGGATTCTTTTTGAAAAATCCAACTTAGTAATATCAAAAGGAGAAACTAAAAACGTGAAAATTTACATACTTCCAGAAAAGTATGCTTATGAAGCTACTTACAAATTCAAGCTAAGAATTGTTGCAGAAGATGGAAGTAGTAAAGAAATTTTGTTACCAGTAAAAGTTGTACAAAAACAAGCTTTAAAGTTTTCGAATATCTTAATAAATTGTAATAATAATATTTGTATTCCTGGTGAAAAAATAAAATGTTCTATAAAAATTAAAAACTTAGGTAGACATGAAAAAAAGTTAGTTGTAAAATTTATTTTTAAAGATAAGATAATCGAGCAAAAAGTTACTATTGGTGGAAGAAAAGAAAAAAATATAGCTGGAGAATTTTTGCTTGAAAAATATCAAAAACCAGGAAAGTATAGTGTGAAAGTAGAGGTTTTTGAAGCTAATAAAAAAATTTATGAAGATAGCTTAAGTTTTTCTGTAAAAAAAGTTGAAAAAATAGAAAAACAAAAACAAGAAAAACAAGGATTTTTTTCAAAAGAAGTTGTAATAAAATTAAAAAATGAAGGAAATGCAGAAATAGAATATGTTGTTTATTCTAATGCAAGTAAAGAAATACTTACGCTCTTTTTTGGAGAAGAAGCAAATAAGCTAAATGGAGAATATACATGGAAAGTTAAACTTAAACCTGGAGAAACAAAAGAGATAAGTTATAAAGAAATATTCCTTTTGAGAATAATATTTATTATTGCAATAATTGGAGTGCTAATATATCTAAAATTCTTTTATGTATGGGGAGTTAGAATAAAGAAAAACATAATTTATACACCTCCTGTAAAAGAGGGTGATAAAATTAGTGTTTTTTTGGAAGTAAAATCTAATAAACCTATTAAAAAAATAGTTGTAAGAGATATTATTCCTTCTTCTTTTGAGCTTATAAAATCCTTTGAAACAATCAAGCCAATGAAAAAGGAGAAAGAAAATGAAATAGAGCTTATATGGAAAATAAGAACTATGAAGCCTGGAGAAGAAAGAGTATTGCACTATAAATTGAAACCAAAAATAGGTATTATAGGTTCTATATCTTTACCAAAAGCGATAATGGAGTGTTATCTTGAAGAAAAGCGTGTGGTGAAAAAATCTAACTCTCCAAAAATAAAAGGGCTTAGTGAATAAGTTTTGTATTGTTTTTCTTTGATAAAAGCACGACACGAGAATCTTTTTTCTCATCTTTTATTGGATATCCTGTAAGCTCACTTATTTTTTCTGCGAATTGTTTTATTTCTTCATGTCTAAGCATATCTTCATATTTAAATCTATTTTGTATTCTTGCATAGCCAACGCTCATAGCAGCTTTTATTTCTATAAAATCTGGTTCTGCTTTTATAATTAACTTAGCATATTTTTCTGGATTAACAGCATTTAGCTTATATAAAGTCATTCTTATTACTTTTCTTGTAGTTAAAGAATGAAAAAGTTCTAAAGTTTTGAGATACCTTTCCCATAAACCAGGTTTTAAAGGTCTATTGATTTTTTTAAACATTTCTTCATCACATGAGCTCATGCTAACATAAAGCTGTGTCGGTAATGTTATTTTTTCTAATACTTCCGGAGTAGTACCATTAGTAACCAAAAAGGTTGTAAAATTCCTTTTATGAAACTCTTCAATAAGTTCAGAAATTTTTGGATAAAGTGTTGGTTCTCCGTCAAGAGAAATAGCAGCATGTTTTGGTTCAAAAGCTTCTTCTAAATGCTTTTTACTATGCTCTATTCCACCTAAACCTGTTAGTAATTCTCTTTGAGCCTTTATTGCAAGTTCAACTATTTCTTCAGGTGAATCAAATCCATTCTTCCATTCAGGATAATTTATTCTTGTATCTCTCCAACAAAACAAACAAGATAATGTACAAAAAGGTAGTGCAGGTGTAAGTTGCAAACAGCGATGAGTTGCTATACCATAAAATTTTTGTTTATAACAAAATTCTTTACCACCGGTTCTTATACATTTTTTTAGCCATGTACAAAGCTTTACAGCACTATGTTTATATTTACCAATAATTTTATAGCTAGCATTTTTTAATCTTTCTAATTGCTCTTGAGTAAGCACAACCATGGAAAATTATTAAGAAAGAAATGTTTTAAAGGTTTTGATAAAATAGAGTAATTATGTTTCTATTATACTTTCTGCATATCCCCTTTCTGTTACTACAGCAACTTTGTATTTCTTACCAAGTTCTAAAAAGGCGTTTATGGTTAGTGTAAAATGTCCTGTAGAATTTGTATACCCCTCATTCCCAAACAAAGCATTTGCTTTATCACAAAATTCTACATTTACAGGACAAACATATGCTTTTACCAAAGTATTAGCTACTGGATTACCTCT
>DQVX01000038.1 GCA_015661515.1 Nanobdellota archaeon | reverse complement strand
TGTAGTTGGTAAAGGAATAGGATATGTTAATTTAAAACCTTTTGTATGACGTACTTTGAAAAATGCTTCAAAAAATGATATTTCAAGTATTAATGCTTTCATTTCTATCATCATTTTGTTATTTGTTATTTAAAGAAAATTAATTATCTCCTGGATAGCTTTTTTAACTGACACTTTTATTATTCCGTTATTTTCTCCTATTTCTTTGTTTATCTTGCCTTCATAATCTATTAGTAAAATTTTTACATCATTTTTCTTAATTTTTTCTTTGATTTCTTCTCTATTTACTAGTTGCTCTAATTTTCTTATATCTACTTTATTGTTTTCAAAATCATAATCCAAATATTGAAACACTGGTAAAACTCCGCCTTTTGATAAAACAACAAGTGATACTATATATTCTGGAAGGTTTAAAGAGTTTGTTCTTCTTGGAAGAACGTAAGATGGTGTTAATAAAATTTCACAGAATGCTTCAATTCTTCTTTTTCTTTCTTCATCACTAATTTTATAAACTTTTTTTCCATTTTCTTCTATTTTTTCTAATTCTTTTTTCATATTCTCTTCTAGTTCTTTTTCATTAAATTTTCCTACATTTTCATATATTATACAATTCAATCTTCCAATAAATTCAGCTACTTCAATTTCAAAAGGAACAGGATTTTCTTCTCTTTTTCCTTCTCTTGGAAATCTTGCAGCAAATTCAGCTTTTATTGGCGTATCTTTTAATGCTTTGAAATAAGATAATGCAATAGGAGCTTGTCTTCTTCTAGCAATTTCTCCTTTACCTTTTGTAACCATGAATCCAAAAAGATCGTTATCAACAAACTTAATTGGGTTTCCACTATCACTTAATCTCAAAGATTCTTCTGCTTTTGGATTTTCGACAAAAGGATCTATCTCAAACCCTCTTTCTTTAAGTGCCTCTCTTATAGCATACTTTATTGCTCTCGCAGAAACAAAAGGTAATACCTCTCCGCTTGAAGAATACATTTTTTTCAATGTAATTCTAGTTCCTATCATTTCGTCTGCATTCACATTTCCTGAAATTTTTCCTAAAATCGAAATTTGAACTACTTTATTCATTTTCCTCACCTCTTGTGGAAAGAGCGTTAATAAAACCTGTCAAAATAGCTGCTTTTAAATAATAAAACTTATCTCCATGCCATACTTCTTTAAGTAAGAGTGGATTGATACTAATGTCTAAAGCTATATTTTTATTTGTTTTATATTCTGAAAGTTTATTACACAATTTTTCTAAAAACCTACCAGGAGTTTCTTCACCGCGAATATCAAAAATTAAAGATTTGAGAAGTTTTTCATCTTTTTTTCTTATAATATTTCCAATTTTATAACTCCATTCAAAAATTTCTTTAAACATGAGAAAAATAATTATACTAAGTATTATTTAAATTTTTACTCGTTTATTTTTAATTAAATTCACAAACCCGAATCCGTAGCTATTTCTTTCTCCAAAACCACAATCTATTCCGAATTCTAAGATTTTTCTTTGTTCTTTTGTTAAATAGCTAAAACTAAATTCCCAAATAGATCCAATAAAAATTTGTTCTTTTCCATTTATAACAACATGAGCTGCAACAGGTTTTTTGTATCTGAAATATTCGAAAATTCTATCTATCTCAAAATCTTCTTTGTAAAATGTTTTGTATTTTTTAATTAAGTTTTCCTCTAGCTGTTTAATAAAAGCAGTAAAATCTATACTTGGGCGCCAATAAACATATCTTTTCTTTCTCATGTGTTCAGGAATATTATATTTATCATAATTTCTTTCTGGAATTCTTATTATAATTGGTGTTGCAGAAATTAGCACAGAGTTTTTATTAATTTTAACTTTCAATTTTTTAACATTTTCTATCTCAAAGCACATTTCTCCTATGCGAATTTCTTCACAATTCTTTTGCTTTTCTTTAAGCTTGTTTTCAATTATTTTTAAAAAAATTCTATCTGGAGAAGATATTATCAAAAATTTTTTCTCTCCTGAATTTATTACATAATCTTCGTTTACAGGAAAAATGTTTGAAAAGCAGAAAAATTTGTAAGTTTTTATATCATGCAAAATTGAATAAGCTGTATCTTTTAGTAATGAATAAATAAAACCTTGAAGCTTGTGATAGTATTTCAAATCATATACAAAATTTTTTACTGCTTTAAGTTGAATAATTAAACGCATATATTTATTAAAAGCACATAGTTTTAAATATGATTGAAGAAAGAATTTCGGAAATTTTGAAAGGTTTTTCTGAAAAAGATGTTCGCAAAGAAATAAAGAAAAATAACATTAAAATAAGAAGAAGAAAATCTGAAAAGAGGTTTGTTAAGGAATTAAAAAAATTTGAAGAAAGTAAAGCGATATTTGTTACAGATAAAGGTTTTGCAGGTGAATATCTTAAAAAACAAGGTATATGTAAAATATTTTTTCTTGAAAGAGAGGATTTGAAAAATGTTAATAAATGTAAAATTTATGCTCATAACCAAAGAGCAAAAATAATTATAGGCTTTGGTGGAGGAAGGGCACTTGATATAGCTAAAAAAGTTGCTTTTGATACTGAAAGAAAACTTATTTTAATACCTACAGCTCCTTCTCATAATGGGCTAATATCAAGAACAGCTTCTTTATTTGACAATGGAAAAAAGAAAAGCTTTTTATGTAAATTCCCAAAAAAAGTAATAATTCCATTCTTTTTATGGAAAATTGCTGGAAGGCATATAAAAGCTGGTATTCTTGATGTGTTGGCAAGCGTTACAGCTGTGCAGGATGTTTTTCTTTCTCATTCAAAAACAGGTGAAGCTATTAAAGAAAAGGAGCTTAAGCTTGCATTATTTGGAGTGAAAAAAGTAATCAATATTAAAAGGTTAAAGGATCTTGAAACAGCTTTGATTTGCGGTGGATTAGCAATGAAAGAAAGCTCAAGATATTGCTCAGGAAGTGAACATGAAGCAGAAAAAATAATTGCAGAAAAGTTTAAAGAATATATGCATGGTGAAATTGTAGGAGTTTGTTCTTTAATTGTTGCAAAAATATATTCTGAAAAAATTAAACAAAATTTAATTTTTGATTCCTCTGAGCTTTTCGAAGATTTAGTTAAAATTTACAAAAAAACAAGTGTGATTAGCGTGGTAAAAGAAATTCTTGAAAATCAAAAATTTGTAGATGAAGCATCAAAATCTTTGAAAATTGTAGATACTATAAGACCAGAAAGATTTACTTTATGGAATGTTGTTAATCCTAAAGAAATAAATTTCAAAAAACTTATTTTAGAGATAAAAGAAAATTTATAAGCATTTAACATAAGCTCTCAATTAAGCCCCCGTCGTCTAGCCCGGTCAAGGATGGCGGCCTCTCGAGCCGCAGACCTGGGTTCAAAAAATTTGTTTGTAATTTGAAACTCCCAGCGGGGGCACCAAATTTTTCAAATTGTGAAATTTTGAAATAAATTTTATAAAGTATAAATTAAAAACATTAAAATATGAGCAACATTGACATTGCAACTTTAAGAAGAATAAGAAAAGCTGTATTGAGTGGAAAAAGAACAAAAAAAGAAATTGCAGAAAAATACGGAGTAAGTGTTTCTACAGTAATGAGAATAGCTAAAATGAGTGATGAAGAATTTGAAGAATACATCCAGAGAAAGAAAGAAAGACAGAAGCGTGCAAAGAAAAAGTGTAAATAATCACACCCTAATTTTTATTTTTTTAAAAAATTTTTAACTACTTCTTTTACTTTCTTAAGAGTTTCAATTCTTACAAATTCATTAGGGCCATGAATATTAGAATCTGGATCTATAGGTCCAAAACCTATGACAGGCTTTTTGAAAGCCTCATAAATAATGTTTCCATCTGTCGCACCAAATTCCACAAAACAATTAACTTTTTTTCCTTCAATTTTTTCTATAGCATTTTTTAATTTCACAACAAATTCGTTATTTTCATCAATAATATATCCTTGATGTGGTTGAGAAAATTTAAGCTCAGCTTCAATGTTAAGTTCTTTAATCCATTTTTCAAACTCTTTTCTAAACTCTTCTTCACGTGCTTTTATATTTTCTTCAGGAATAAATCTCCAATTAAACATTAACTCTGCATATCCTGGAATAACATTGCTTTTTGTTCCGCTGTGAAAAACTGTAATAGAAAATCTATTCCACATATATTTGCTTACAGGATTTTTCGGAGCAAGAGCTTTTGAAGAAACTCTTGTTTTTTCTTTTTCTCCGAATTCTCTTAGTTTTTGTAAAATATCTATAGCTTTTTCAAGTGCGTTAATACATTTAAATGGATATGCTGCATGACCACCTTTGCCTTTGATAATTATTTTTCCACTTACCGCACCGCTTGCACCTATATTTACGCCTTCGGTTGAACAATCTAAAACAAAAAATACATCTACGTCTTCTAAAAGCTCTCTGTGAGAATTTATAATCCATCTAATTCCAATTGCTCCTCCAATTTCTTCATCCGGAAAACTAAAAAACTTTATATTAAACTCTGGTGTTGTATTTGTTTCTATTAATTCTTTTAGTGCTTCAACAAATGCTACTATTCCAGCTTTAGCATCGCTAGTTCCACGACCAAAAATTTTTCCATTTTTTTCAACAGGTTCAAATGGCTGTGTTTCCCAACCATCGCCAGCTGGCACAACATCGTAATGTGTTATAAAGCAAACTGTTTTCTCTTTCCCAAAATTTTTATATGCATATACAGTTGGAAGTTTGTTTTCCATTATTTTAACTTCAAAATTCAATTG